>NZ_JAAKZW010000037.1 GCF_011044995.1 Streptomyces mesophilus
GGGTGGGGCTGTGGGCGAGACTAGGACGCTCCGGAGCCGCCCTGTACACGAGCCCGGTCCGCCGCGGCCCGTCCGTGCTCCCACCCCGCCGCGTCGTCCACTCCCCGTACCCGCGTCCGCTGTGTCGACGGGAACATCTCGTCCACCGCGCCCGTCACCGCGACCTCCCGCGCCGCGAGCACCGGCAGCAACGAGCTGTCCTCGGCGGTGACTTGGTCCGAGGCCGAGGCGAGACGTTCGCCGACCCGGTGCGCGTACGCCATCAGGAAGGACTGGCGGAAGGTCTTCGTACGGCGGCGGCCGCCCGAGCGCTGGGCCGCCTCCGCCTTGGCCATCGCCGCCGTGCCCTGCACCAGGAGCGAGGTGTAGAGCACCTCGGCCATCTCCAGATCGGGCGCGAAGCCGACCACGGTGGAGAAGCCGAAGGACTCGTTCCACACCGCACGGCAGCGGTTCGCCGTGGCCACCGCGTCGAGCAGGATCGCCTTCGCCGTCTCGTACGGAGCGTCCACCCCGATCCGGCACGCGGCCGGCGTCTCGGCCGAGTGCTCGCGGTGGGCGAGCAGCGCCTCGTCGACGCTGTGCCGGGCCATCAGCTCCTGGGCCTTGGCGGTCAGCGCCTCGGCCTCCTCCGGGAAGTCGGTCCCTTCGGCCTTCGCGAGCAGCGCGCGGATACGGGTCAGCATGCGCGGCTCGTGGGAGGACGGCGGCGGCAGGTGGGCGGGAGCGCCCGGGACCGGGCCCACCGGTTCGATGCCGGGCAGGCGAAGCAGCAGCCGGTAGAGCTCCAACAGGGCCGTGGCGTGCAGGAACCGGTCCGACGGTTCGCCCCGCGCGGGCAGTGCGGCGAGCTGGTCGTCCCAGCGGGCCGGAAGGCCGTCCAGGTACCGCCGGGTCTCGTCCAGGATCAGGCCGGCGGCCAGCCGGGCGTGCTCCTCGGACAGTTCGCGGCGCACCATCCGTACGACATCGGCGGGCTGCCATCCGCGCCGCCACGTCTGCGTGACGAACTCCGCGCCCCGCGCGCGTGCCTCCCGTACGGAGGCGAGATCGGCCGCGAGGAGCGCGGCGCCCGTGTCGAGCGAGGTGTCGTCCGATGCGTAAAGGGCGGCCTTGAAGGCGCGGGTCACCGAGTCGGTCACTGAGTCGGTCACGGGTGGCTCTCGTCGTACGCGCCGCGGGCTTCGGCGATGGCCGGGCGGTGGGCGATCGACCAGTCGGCCAGGGACTTGAGGAGGTGGCTCATGCTGCGGCCCATGTCGGTGAGCGCGTACTCGACCTGGGGCGGGACCGTCGCGTAGACCGTCCGGGTCACCAGGCCGTCCCGCTCCAGACGCCGCAAGGTCAAGGTCAGCATCCGCTGCGACACGTCCCCGTGGATCCGCCGCTGCAGCTCCTTGAACCGCAGCGTGCCCGCGGTCAGCTCGACCATGACGTACATCGACCACTTGTCGCCGAGACGGTCCAGGACATCGCGTACGCCGCACTCGTCCTGCGGGGTCTCGCAGACGATCACCGGGTCCTGCGCACCCGAGGTGGTTACACCGGTGTGCCCTGGTGACATGAAAGTGCCTCCTTACGCGGCCGGACGGCCCCCGCCACGATAAGTCCATGCTTCTGATCACCGGCGCCACGGGCGCTCTCGGCCGTCTCGTCACCTCGTCCCCGCTGCTCGCGGACCGCTCCGACGTCGTCGTGGGCACCCGCTCTCCGGGGCCCGGACAGCGCCGGGTCGACTTCGACGATCCGGCCTCGCTCGACTCCTCCTTCGCCGGTGTCCACACCCTGTTGATGATCTCCGCGGGCGCCGCCGAGGACGATGTGGTCATCGCGCGGCACGAGGCTGTGATCTCCGCCGCCGAGCAGGCCGGCGTGCGGCACCTCGTCTACACCAGCCTCAGCGGCGACGGCGACCACCTCACGTACGCACTGGCCCACCGCTGGACCGAACGCCGGCTTCGCGCCTCCTCGCTGGAGTGGACGGTGCTGAGGAACGGGCTGTACGCCGAGTTCCTCGCGGCCGTCGCCGCACCTGGCGTGGACGGCACGATCGCGGCGCCGCTCGGGGACGGACGGCTCGCGGCGGTGGCGCGGGAGGACCTCGCGGAGGTGGCGGTGCGGGTGGCGCTGGACGCGTCGGCGCACGCCGGGCGGACCTACGAGCTGGTGGGTGAGGAGGCGCTCGGGGGCGCCGAGTTGGCGGCCGCCGTCGACGGCTCGTACGAACCGGCGACTCTGGAGGCGACCCGGGCGGCGATCTCAGGGGCCGGTCAGGCCTTGCCGTTCCAGGTGCCGATGCTGCTCAGCACGTACTCGGCGATCCGGGCCGGCTTCCTGGACGGAACCGGAGTCCCCGGCGGAGACCTGCGCCGCCTCCTGACCCGCGACCCGCGTCCGGCCCTGGAGGCGTACGCGAAGGCCGTGCGATAGAAGGCCGTGCGATAGGGGGACCTGCTGTCCAGCGGATATCCGGTTCGTCCGGGTTTCCGGTGGACGATCGGTCCCCCTATCGGGGGCGGGGTGCCTCAGCTGTCGCCGCCCTCGTCGATCAGGCGGCGGACCTCGCGGCCGACCATGCCCAGGCGGGCCTCCGCGACCAGCGGGACGGCGCGGCGCTGGCGGCGGGCCTCGTGCACGTCGATGTCGACCGTGACCAGGCCGGGCTCCCATTTGGGGGCCTGGGCGACGACCGTGCCCCGGGGGTCCACCACCCTCGACCCGCCCCAGAAGGTGGCGCCGTTCTCGTTGCCGACGCGGTTCACGAAGACCACCCAGCACTGGAGCATGCGGGCGGTGTACGAAAGCAAGGTGTCCCAGTAAAGGCCCGTGTCCATAGCTTCCGGGTCAAGGCTCGCGGCGCTGTTCGTCGGCACGATGATGACCTCGGCGCCGTCCTGCACGGCGAGCCACGGCAGCACCGGCTGCCAGGCGTCGTTGCAGATCAGGGTGGCCGCGCGGCCGACACCGCGGGGCAGGTCGTAGGCGCGCATGTTCTGGCCGGGGCTGACGTGCTTGCGCTCCTCCCAGGCCAGGTAGTTCGGCAGGTAGAGCTTGCGGTGCGCGTGCACCAGGGCGCCCTCGCTGTAGTACGCCGAGGTGTTGTACGCGCGCAGGCTGGTGTGCTCGTGCATGCCGACCATGACGTCCGCGCCGAGCGTGCTCAGCTCCAGGACGCGCGGGTCCTGCGCCGCGATGGACTCGTCCCGCTTCAGGCCGCCCAGGTGGTAGCCGTGCAGGCTGAGCTCGGGGAAGACGACCAGGTTCGCCCCTTGCGCCACGGCCTGTTCGATCTGCTCGCGCGCGATGGCCAGATTCTTCTCGACATCGCCGAGCTCGCAGTCGGTCTGGGCGAGGGCCACGCGCATGTCGGGGGCTCCTTGGGAGGGGTGCTGGTGCGTCTGTCTCGCGTACGGAATGGATTGCTCCGCTTTCCGTACGGACAAATCCTCGCAGATCTCGGCCTGTGCGGCGTTCGAGAGATCTGGGCCGCAGGTTGCTGTCGGCATCGATGAGAGCCGACTCCGGCCGCGGAGAGGGCCCGCTGTCAGTGGCCGCTGACAGACTCGCGGGCATGGACGCGAGGAGGTGGGCGATCAGCGAGGACGACGGGGGCGCCCGTCTCGTCCCGCTGACCGAGGACGGCCGCCCGGACGGCGAGATCCTGCGGGAGCCGGACCTCGCCGGGGCCGTGCGCAGCCGGCCCGAGGTGACCCGCTGGGTGTGGCGCTCGACCTTCGGGATCTACCCACGGCTGCTCGCGGCGGGCGTGCGGGTCGAGCGCTGTTACGACATCGAGGACGCCGAATCCCTGCTGCTCGCGCACGAGGGCCGGCTCGGCGAACCCCGCTCGGCCGCCGCGGCCCTCGCCCGCCTGCGCGGCGGACCTGTGCCGCCGGACCCGCCCCAGCGCGCGGCCGAGCCCGGATCCCAGTCCTCGCTCTTCGAGCCCCGCCCCGTACCCGTGGCGTTGGAAGAGCTCCTCGAGGTGTACGCGGAGCAGCTGAAGCGCCATGAAGCGGCCGGGCATCCGGGGCGGATGCGGCTGCTCACCGCGGCCGAGTCGGCCGGGATGCTGATCGCCTGCGAGATGAACCGCTCGGGCCTGCCCTGGAGCGCCGACGTCCACCGCGAGGTCCTCACCGAGCTGCTCGGCGAGCGCTATGCGGGCGGCGGCGAGCCGCGCCGGCTCGCGGAGCTGGCGGACGAGGTCTCGGCGGCGTTCGGCAGACGTGTGCGTCCTGACCTGCCCGCCGACGTGGTGAAGGCCTTCGCGCAGGCCGGGGTGCGGGTGAAGTCGACGCGGCGCTGGGAGATCGAGTCGATCGACCACCCCGCCGTGAAGCCGCTGATCGAGTACAAGAAGCTGTACCGGATCTGGGTCGCGCACGGCTGGTCCTGGTTGCAGGACTGGGTGCGCGAGGGCCGTTTCCGTCCCGAGTACCTGCCGGGCGGCACGGTGACCGGGCGCTGGGTGACCAACGGCGGCGGCGCCCTGCAGATCCCCAAGGTCATCCGGCGCGCGGTGGTCGCGGACCCCGGCTGGAAGCTGGTCGTCGCGGACGCCGACCAGATGGAGCCGCGGGTCCTGGCCGCGATCTCCCGCGATCCGGGCCTGATGGAGGTGGCGGGGCGGCCGGGCGATCTGTACCAGGCCGTGTCGGACAAGGCGTTCTCCGGTGACCGCGAGATGGCGAAGCTGGCGGTGCTCGGCGCGGTCTACGGGCAGACCTCGGGCGACGGCCTCAAAAATCTGGCCCTGCTGCGGCGGCGCTTCCCCCGCGCGGTCGCGTACGTGGACGACGCCGCTCGCGCGGGCGAGGAAGGCCGTCTCGTACGGACCTGGCTGGGGCGCACCTGCCCGCCGGCGGCCGGGTCGGGAGAGGCCGAGGAGGCGGGCATCCCGCAGGACGCCCCCGAACCGGCGGCCGGGGAGGACGAGGGCTGGGTCCCTGGCTATGCCTCGACCAACTCCCGTGCCCGCGGCCGCTTCACGCGCAACTTCGTGGTCCAGGGCAGCGCGGCCGACTGGACGCTCCTGGTGATGGCGGCCCTGCGCCGGTCGATGCACGCGGACGGTCTCGCCGCCGAGCTGGTCTTCTTCCAGCACGACGAGGTGATCGTGCACTGTCCCGAAGCGGAGGCACCGGCGGTCGCCGAGGCGATCCGGTCGGCCGCGGAAGAGGCCAACCGGATCACGTTCGGCGAGACGCCGGTGCGGTTTCCGTTCAGTACGGCGGTGGTGTCCTGTTACGCGGACGCCAAGTGATCGCTTGGTGCCCTGTTACGCGGACGCCTGGTTATCGCTTGGTGTCCTGCTACACGGATGCCACGTGATCACTGGCCGGCGATCTCGGCCCACTTGGCGCTGGTGGCAAGGGACTTGAGCTGCTCCTTGCTCAGGGCCGGGGTCTCACGGGACGGGGCGTCGTGCTGCGTACCGGAGTTGAAGGCGCTGACGACGACGCGCAGGCCGTCCGGACGCAACGTGTCCGCGGTCCACATCACGGCACCGTCGACACCCTTGTCGCCACCGCTCTCACGCCAGCTGAAGACGGTGCCGTCGGGCAGCTCCTCGGCCCCGTTGAACAGCTCGCCACGGACGTCGTCCATGTTCGGCTGCACATTGATCTGCACCATGCTCGCGCCCTTGCCGTCGTCGACCACGACGTAGGCGAACTCGCCGTCGCCGCCCTGCGCGGTGACCTTCACGCCCTGGGGCAGGAGCCCGATGAGCGTGGAGCGGATCGCCTGCTGCTCGGGCGAGGCAGGCGCCTCGTTCCCCTCGGAGTCGCCCTTGCCGGTGTCACCGCCCTTGCCGGGGTCGACCTTGCCGGCATCGCTCTTGGCCGGGTCATCACTGCCCGAGCTGTCGGAGTTCTTCGGCTGCCGCTTCTCCGGGGCGTCGAAGACCGGGTCCCACTTGTCGGAGGTGACGATCGCCTTCAACTGCGCCGCGGTCAGCGGCGGTTGGGGGCGGTTGACAGGCGCGCCCTTTTCGGCGGTGGAGTTGTTCTCACCCGCGTCGATGACATGGCCCTCGGGAGTGGCCAGCACGGCCTGCCAGTACTTCGTGCCGCCCTTCTGGCTCCCGTGCACGTCGTACCCCTTGAAGACCATCAGCCGCGAACCGTCCGGCAGCTTGTCGACCTCGCATGTGTCGTACGCGACCAGGGCCTTGTCCGGGCAGGTGGTCATGTCCTCGGCCACCTGCCGCTCCTCCTCGCCGAGCCGCGTGAACGCGATCCGGATCGCGGCCGCCCCCTTGCCGTCGTCGAAGGTGACCCCGGCATTCGGATTCGCCCGCTCGTCGTCGGTCCCGTGCCCGTACCCGGCGCTGACCTCCCCCTTGGGCAGCAGGGACGTGAGCGTGGCGATCAGCTCCTTGGCGCCGACGTGGCCACCGGAGGTCTTCGTGCCCTCCTTGGCCTTCTCGCCCTCGTCGGCCGCGGCGTCCTCCCCGCCCTTCGCGGCGGGGGCACTCTCCGTGCTGCCCGCCGGAGCCGCGGACTCCATGCCCTGCCCCCCGAGCCCCGGCAGGACCACGGCACTCGTCACGGCGATGGCCGCGATCGCCGCCGCACCGCCGAACACGGTGGCACGCCGCCTGCGCACCAGGCGCCGGCCGCGTGCGTGCCCGGCCTCGACCAGCGCCCGCGGATCCGTGCTGAACTCCTCGCCGGTACGCCGCAGCGCCTCGCCGAACTCATCCTCGTACGACATACGTGACCAAATCCCCTCATCTCGACATGGCGCCGCCGCGCAGCCGCGTGGCGTGACCGTCCCACTGATCCCTCACCGACCGACCTCTCTCACCGGCCGGCCCACTCCCTCACCGCCCGGCGTACTCCCCGATGCCGCCGCCGAGCAGTTCCCGCAGCCGTGTGAGCGCCCGCGTGGAACGGGTGCGCACCGCCGCCGAGCTGACATGCATCACATCCGCGGTCTCCTCGATGGACCGGTCCTCCCAGTACCGCAGGACCACCACGGCCCGGTCCTTGGCGGACAGCTGCTGCAGGGCGTCGAGCAGCGTCAGCCGCAGAACGGCATCCGCCTCCGGCCGCCCCGGACCGTCCGGCAGCACGGCCGCCGGCTGCTCGCCGCTGCTGCGCCGGCGGGCGTGCGCCAGATAGCTGCGTACGAGAACGGTCTGGGCGTAGCCCGCCGGATTCCCGATCCGCGCGACCCGCCCCCAGACCAGGTACATCCGCCCGAGGGTCTCCTGCACGAGATCCTCGGCGAGATGCGTGTCCCCACCGGTCAGCAGGCACGCCGACCGATACAGCTGGCGCGATCTCGCCCCCGCGAACTCCAGATACGCCTGCTCCGACTCCCCCGACCGCCGCATGCCCTCCCCGTCCGCCGCGCTGTGCCTCTACCTATGTGATGCGGCGGGCCCCGGAAATGTTTCACGCCGTCCGCCACAGCTCTCCGACGCTGGTCGAGGGCACTCGGATTAACCCTGTAGACTTGGCGTCGCTGCTGATGCGAACCTCTTCCCACGGGGAGAGGTTCTTCCACGCATCACCCGCGGCGCCGCCTTAGCTCAGATGGCCAGAGCAACGCACTCGTAATGCGTAGGTCTCGGGTTCGAATCCCGAAGGCGGCTCGGATCAGCCCCAGGACTCACTCGCCGTGACCTGGGGCTTTTTCATGTCCGGGGCGGGCGACGACAACCTCACCGCTGCTTCATCAATGGCGACAGAGGATGTCGGGTTTACGGCCGACGATGGACGTATGCGCGAAACCCCAGAAGAACTCGACAGGCTCCAGTCCCTCCTCGACTCCTCCCTCTCCGGCTCGACCGCACACCTCCGCTCGATCGTCGAGGGCCGCACCATCGCGGCGGCGCAGCTCACCGGGGTCCTCACCGGCATGTGCACGCTCGCCCTCTCCACGGTGACCGCAAAGGGCGAACCGCGGATCAGCGGCGTCGACGGGCACTTCCTGCACGGCCGGTGGCACTTCGGCACGGCGCGCAACGCCGCCAAGGCCCGTCATCTCGCGGCCCGTCCGGCCGCCAGCGTCGCGCACCTGCGCGGCGAGGACCTCGGTGTGTTCACCCACGGCACGGTGGAGGAGATGAACCCCGAGGACTCCGGGACCACGGCCGACTGGCAGGAACTCCTCGCCTACTTGAAGGACTTCTACGGCGACGACACCTTCGACTGGAACCGCGAGGTCGTCTACTACCGGCTGAACCCGCACTGGATGACCGTCTACGCCCCCGACCTCGACAAGCTCACCGGCACGTGACGCCGGACAGGGGCTTCAGGGCCGGCCGGGCGCCGGCCCTGAAGCCGAAAGCGGTACGTGGGCGGTGATGGTCTTGCCCTGGCCGTCGGGTCGCAGGTGGATGGTCGTGCGGGTGGTGACGCGACGGACCAGTGCCCAGCCGAAGCCGCCCGGCTCGGCCGCGGTGCGATGGGGGGAGAGCGGGAGCGTGCAGTTCTCGTCGGCCACGGCGATCACGACGTGGCCGTCCTCGGCCCAGATCCGCACCGAGGTGAGTCCGCCGCCGTGCCGGCGCGCGTTGGACAGCAGTTCCGAGCACACCAGTTGGGCGTCGGTCAGGCGCTCCTGCGGCACCTCGGCCATCCCCAAGGAGGCGGCGTGCTCGAGCATCACCGTCCGCACCAGGTGACGGGCCTGCGCACCCGAGGGGAGGTCGTCCCGGTCCGGCTCAGCAGCCTCCCCCAGGTCCGAATCCGCCACCGATTCCGCCACCGATTCCGCCGCGGACCATGCCGTTTCGTCGGAGGTCTCCCCGTGGTCGCGGTGGTCGGCGGGGGTCAAGAGGCCGGTCCGTGCCCGGAGTTGTCGGCGTACGAGGCCTCGGGCGTGTCCGCGGACCGGGTGGGGGCCGCGGTGCCGTCGTCGGGCACATCGGTCAAGTGGTCGAGCGTTCCGGTGATCTCCAGGAGTCTTTGCAGAGCAGTGTTGCGGTGAGCGAGCCGCAGTTCGACGTCCGTCGTCCGCAGTCTGCGGCGGAGCATCAGGAGTACGGAGAGCCCCGTCGAGTCGACGTGGTCGAGGCCGGCGCAGTCCACACACAGCGTGCGGGCGCCGGGATGGTCGGCCAGCGCCTCGGACGTCCACCGGCTGAAGTCCTCGCCGGTGTCGAAGTCCAGCGCACCGACGGCGCGCACGGTCAGCACCGGCTCGCGCCAGGCGACGGTCACTTGGAGACCGGCCCGGCCGCTCATGCCGCCCGCCCGGGCCGGGGCACCACCAGGGCGCGGCGTGCGGCCGTCAGGATGCCGACCGCACGAGGGAAGTCGCCCAACTGGTGGCGCAGCGAGTCCAGGGCGGGGAGCAGGCACTGCGGCGGTACGCCGCGGGCCGAGAGGATGCCGGCGGTCCAGGTGACGAACGTCGTGAACAGTTCGGCGTCGTCGACGTAGAGCGCCGTGGCCAGGAAGCCGACGATGTGGTCGAGGTCCTCCGCGGTCCGCTCGCGCCGGCGCTCGTCGTACGAGCGCATCGCGGCGAATCCGTTCTCCACATCCGCGAGCGCCTGCTTGACGAGCTGTGTCCTCGTCCGGCGCACCATCGTGTACTCCTGGTCCGTCAGATGCGGAAGGTCCAGGTCGGGCAGGCGGGCCGCTCCGGGGCGCGGCCGCTCCAGGCCCTGGGCGAGCAGATCGGCGGCTGCCGCGGCGTCGCCGGCCCACCGCGCCTTCAGCAGGCGCGCGTACCGGCCCCCGGGCCCGAAGGCCGCTCCGCCCGCGACCACCGGAACTCCTATGGCCAGGCAGGCGCTGATCGCCGAGTGGGCGGTCGGCAGACGGCTGGGCAGGGAGGAGGACAGCAGCACCGTTTCGGCACCACTCGCGTGGAGGTGGGCCACGAGGTGGTCGGTGGGGACCTGTGCGCCCAGGTAGTCGACGCGCCACCCGCGCAACCGCAGCACCTCGGCGACCAGCCGGGCGGGCAGCGCGTGCCACTCGCCGTCCACGCACGCCACGACGGCCCGGCCGCGGGACGGTGCGGGCAGCGCGTCCGCTGCGGCGTCGACGAGGGCGGCCACGCACCGCTCGTTGATCGCGGTGGCCGCGTGCTCCTGGGCGACCGTGAGTTCGTTCGCGGCCCAGGCCCGTCCGACGCGTGCCTGGGCCGGCGCGATCAGTCCGAGCAGCACGTGCTCCACCGCCGCGCATACGTCACCGTCGACAGCGGAGACCGCGGTACGCACCGTGGCCACCGCGTGCGTCTCGTCGCAGTGGATCAGCGCGTCCCACAACCGGTCGCTCGACTCGGCAAGGCCGACCGTCTCCCCGCTGATGGTGGTCATGCCGTGAACCTGCTCCTGATACGCATCGTGGTCATGCCGTGAACCTGCCCCGGGTATGCCCGTCCACCGCCGTGAGGTGGGCGTTTCTCGGCGCCGCGACGGCCAGCAGCGCCATGTCGTCATGCTTTCCGTCGCCTACCCACTGGGAGGCGAGCATCTGCACCCGTTCCGTGACGGCTTCCGCCGGGAGGCCGGCGCATTCGGCGAGCACCTGGCTCAGCCGCCGTTCGCCGAACATGGTGTCGCCGAGCGGGCCTCCACGGGCTTCCGCGATGCCGTCCGTGTACAGCAGACACGTCTCTCCCGGCGCCAGTTCGACCGACGCCGTCCTGACGCTGATCCTCGGCAGGGCGCCGATCAGCGTGCCCTTCGTGTCGGCGGCCTCGACCCTGCCGTCCATACGGACGATCAGTGGCGGAGGGTGGCCGGCGCTGGTCACGCGCAGCCGCACCAGCCTGCCGTCGCGCCGCGCGGAGACCAGGGCGAGCGTGGCGAAGCGGGTGTGGTGGGAGGACAGGAGGGCGTTGTTGAGCAGGGTCAGGAGCCGCTCGTGGTCCGCCGCGAACGGGAGCAGGGCCTCCACGGTGTTACGGATCTTGCCCGTCAGGACCGCAGCCTCCAGGCCCTTGCCCGCGACGTCGCCCAGGACGGCGAAGGTCTCCGCGGTCTCGTCCGGCGGGCCGCCTTCCTGCGCTTCGTGCGCTGCCTGCGCTGCCTGCGCTGCCTGCGCTGCCTGCGCTGCCTGCGCTGCCTGCGCGGGATAGACGTCGTAGAAGTCCCCGCCGATCCGCTCGCTCGCCGTCGCGGCGCGGTAGCGGCCGGAGAAGTCGATGCCCTGGACCCGTTCGATCTCGGGCGGCAGCAGGTCCCGCATCAGCACGCCGGTGATGCGGGTCTGCTCCGCGTAGACGCGCGCGGCCGACAGGGCCGCCCCGGCCCGCGCCGCGAACAGCCGGGCGAACGCCTCCTCGGCCTCGGTGAACGCCGCCTCACGGGAGCGCCGCAGCAGCACCACGGCCCCGGCCGGCAGACCGTGCCCGGGCAACGGCACCACCACCACGGAGCCGATCCGGTCGGCGGCGCCGAACTCCTCGGGGACGACCCAGGCCGGAACCTGGAGCGGGTCGATCCAGCGGGAGGGCACGGGCGGGAAACCGAGCAGCGCCTCGGGCAGTCCCGGCATCTCCTCCGGGTTCACCGCGACCCGTTCCTGTACGGCCCCTCCCCCGGTGACGCACCACGTCACCGCGCGGCTGCGTCCGCCGCTGACGCCCACGATGGCGACGGCGTCGGCGAGGTGCTGCGCCGCCAGACGGGCGGTGACCTCCATGCACCGGTCCACGTTCAGGGACGCGAGCAGTTCGCCCGAGATCTCCTGGAGCAGCCGCGACCGCTGACGTTCGGAGTCCAACTGCGCGCGCAAGGAGGACACTTCGGCGTCGTCGGCCAGCCACCAGAGCAGCGCACCCTGCGCCGTACGGCCGGGAAAGGCGTCCACACCGCGGTCGCCGATCCGCCCGCGCGCCGGCTGCGGGAACGCGTCGCCGCCCGGGGTCGCGCGGTCTTCGTGGGCGCGTACGAGCCAGTCCGGTGCGACGTCGGCGAACCGGGCCCCTGGGTGTGCGGCGGGCAGCAGCACGCCCGCCTCGCCGCTGACGGACACCACAAGGCCCGCCGCGTCGACGGCGATCGACGGATGGCGTGCGGCCGTGCGCGCCCGCGAGGCGTCACTTGCGTACGTCGGTTCCGGGAAGGAGACCATGGTCCGGGCGCCGCGACCGCGACACCCACCGCCCTTTCTCGTACGAGAATCGTTCCTTCCAACGTACGCGCCCGCCGGGAAGCGCACCCGCCCTCCTTCGGGCTCGCTCGCTTCACCACCGCACGACCAGCGCGGACGCGGCTCCCGGACGCTCCCGTTCACCCGCGAGTTGGACCCTTCGCAAAGGCGCGCGACGGTCGTCGGACCCGTCACCCGTCACCCAGCAGAGGCGGACGGCGAGAAGCAGGCCGTGACGTCCTTGCCCTTGGGACACGGGTACGCGGACCAGGTGTCGGCGAGCGCGTCGACCAGGAGCAGACCCCGGCCGCCGAGCGCGTCGGCGCCCGGCTCGCGGGCCTCGGGCGGGAGCGGGGACGCGTCGTGCACGGTCACGTGCAGACACTCCGCGTCCCAGGCCAGCACGAGTTGGGCGGCGCTGTGCGCGTGCACATGCGCGTTGGTGACGAGCTCGGACACGGCAAGGAGCACGTCGTCGGCCGTATCCGGGTCGGTACGCGACCACCCGAGGTCGTCCAGGCGCTCGCGGGTCCAGTCGCGTGCCGCCTTCACCCCGGCGCCGATGGGAAAGGACCGTGCCCACCCCACCGCCTTGATGGACCCGTCGTTCATGGCAGTTCCTCTCCGCCGGCCACCGCGCGCACGGCGTCCTCGACCGTCTCGAACATCTCCAAGTACCCGTCGGTCCCGGTGACTTCGAACAGCCGCAGGGCCGGCGGCGGCACCGCGACAAGCAGCACCCTGCGGCGGCGCGTCACGAGCAGCACATGGTTGAGCAAGGAGGAGTCGCAGAACGTCAACGCCTCCATGTCGAAGGCGATCGGGCCGTCGTGTTCCCGCGCGGCATGGGCCGTGGCCTCCGCGACGTCGTTGACGTTCTCGTGGTCGAAGTCTCCCTTGAGCTCGATCACCCACAGCGGGCCGCGGGCGCAGGACGCCCCGACACCCAGCCAGTGATCACTGAGGTCCACTCCACTCTCCTTCGATAACCGTCACGACCCGGTTCCCAACAGCGCACGTCTCATGCCTCGTTCACCCACCCCCACGGGAAAGTGCGCGGGCACAAGCGAGGGGCCGCGAAGCGCATACGCGCCTCCGCGGCCCCTCGGCCGGACGGTTCAGGTGGCGAGCAGTTCCTTGCGGAGCCGCTTCATGATGCGGTTGAGCAGACGGGAGACATGCATCTGGGAGCAGCCGAGAGCCTCGCCGATCTCCTGCTGGGTGCGCTCCTCCACGAAGCGGAGGTGGATGATCGTGCGATCGCGCTCGTCGAGTTCGACGATCAGCGGGGCCAGCGTGTGGAAGTCCTCGATGCGTTCATAGGCGTCCTCCTCGGCGCCGATGAAGGCGGAGAGCGGGGACTCGGTGTCGTCGTTCTGACCGGCCAGCGAGGCGTCGAGCGAGGACGCGTTGTAGCCGTTGGCCGCCATCTGCACCTGCGCCACCTCGGCCGGCTCCAGCTGCATCAGCTCGGCCAGCTCCTGCACGGAGGGCGTGCGGCCCAGGCGGGTCTGCAGCTCCTCGGTGGCCTTCGACAGCTCGATCCGCGCCTCCTGGAGCCGGCGTGGCACGTGCACCGCCCACGTCGTATCGCGGAAGAAGCGCTTGATCTCGCCGGTGATGTACGGCACCGCGAAGGAGGTGAACTCCACCTCGCGGGTCAGGTCGAAGCGGTCGATGGCCTTGATCAGGCCGATCGTCCCGACCTGGACGATGTCCTCCATCTCCTGCGGTCCGCGGTGCTTGAACCGCGAGGCGGCGTACTGGACCAGGGAGAGGTTCATCTCGATCAGCACGTTGCGTACGTACTGGTGCTCCCGGGTGCCCTCTTCGAGGCTGTGCAGCCTGTCGAAGAACGCCTTGGAGAGCTCGCGCGCGTCCTTCGGTGCCACGGACGCCGGGTCCACGACAGGAAGATCGGCCAGCTCCTGGGGCGCGATCTCTCGCACGGGTGCTGAAACCGTGTGGGTGGGCATGTCCTTCCCCTCCGCTCGTGGGTCAACTGCCGCTCGCGTTCTGCTGCCGCCGGATCCAGTTGCCCCTGTCCATGCTTCTCACACATGTTCTGGCGGAACTGTGTTTATGGATGACGCGAATTGCTCGGATCGGATACGGATCAGATACGGCCGCCGGTGAGGCGTGTGAGCGGCCCGTGGGCGGCGCGCTCCGAGCGGCGGCCGGCCGCGAAGGCCGTCGCGGCCACGGTGGCGGCCCCCACCGTCCCTGCGGTGGTGAGCAGCTTGCGCGCGCGGACGGCGGTCCACGCGGTCGCTGCCAGGGTGGTCGCGTGACTCACCACCGGGGCCGCCTTCGCCTGGACGCTGCCGAGGGCCGAGCCTGCGGTCGTCTTGGCGGCACCTGCGGTGGTCTTGGCGGTGCCTGCGGTCGTCTTGGCGGCACCCGCGGTGGTCTTGGCTGCGGTGCCTGCGGTCGTCTCGTCCTTCTGCCGTGTGTTCGCCATGGCCTTCGAATAGCCGCCTCGCGCATCCGCAAACAATCCATCACGCGACGCCACATCCGACAGCACGGATACATGCCGTCAACTCCGGCGCCTCCAGGGCTACTTGGTTCTCAGGTATACGTTTCGGCAGCGCCCTCCGGGACATCAGATGTGCCATCCGAGCCATCGGTGCGTACCGCCGCCGTACGCGCCGGAGAGGAAGTGCCATGACGGACAGCCCGCTCCTTCCCCCTCCTGGGAACGTGCCCTTCGCGCCCGCCGACGTGATCGGCTTCGATGTGCAGGCCGGTGACGGGTCCGCAGGCGAGGTCGACCCGTACTCCGAGGAGGTCGCGCCGGACCATCTGGTCGTCAACACGGGCGGGACCCTGTTCAACAAGAAGGTGCTGCTGCCCTGTTGGGCCGTGACCGACATCGACCGGATCGCCGGTGTCCTGCACGTCCCCCAGGACCGGGACCTGATCAGAGACGCTCCGCCCTTCGACCGGGACCTGCGCGTCACGGACCCCGGCTATCGGGCCCGCATCGACGCGCACTACGGGCGCGGTACGACGTGACAGCGGATCCCGAACTCCGGCCCGCGCTGCGCCTCCTGCGCCAGTGCGGCGCCGAGACCCTGGAACACCCCGGCGGGACGCTGCTCGCCCACCTGCTGCGCGTACGGCAGCAGCTCGCCGAGTGGGGTGCGCGGCCCGCGCTGCAACGGGCCGGTCTGTGCCATGCGTTCTACGGGACCGACGGGTTCGCCTCGGCGCTGCTGCCCCTGGAGCGGCGCCGGGAACTGGCGTCCGCGATCGGCGGCGAGGCCGAGGAGCTCGTGTACTTCTACGCGGCGTGCGACCGGAAGGTCACGTATCGCGGACTCGGCGCCTACCGGGACCGGTTCACGGGCGGGACCCGCGCCCCGGCGCCCCAGGAGCAGCGGGACTTCGCGGAGCTCACCGCGGCGAACGAGCTGGACCTCGCCGCCCTCGACGAGGACTTCCGGCGCCGTCACGGGGACGGCCTTCTGAAGCTCTTCACCGGAATGCGCCCCGCCCTGAGCCCCGCCGCGTGGCAGTCCTGCGTCGACGTGCTCGGGAGCGAAAAGCGTACGGGGAGGGCGTGACGGCCAGGCCCCCCTCGTACGCGACGGGCCCCCTCAGTGCCCCACCCCCTCCGCGGCCCGGCGCGGCAGCAGACGCAGGGCCGGCAGGCAGGCGGCCGTGATCGCGAGGACCACGATCAGGCTGACCGTCATGGCGTGGGCCGAGCCGTCGCCGAGGAAGTGGAAGTAGAGGGTGGTGACGGTGGCGGAGCCGATGCCGTTGGCGAGCTGCTGGACCGCCGTGAGCGAGCCGGACGCGCTGCCGGCCTCGTCCGGGTCGATGTCGCCGAGGGCGATGTCGAAGATCGTGCCGAAGCAGGCGCCCATGCCGAGACCGGTCAGGAAGACCGCGGGGGCCAGGGCCCACAGGCTGACGGACAGGCCCGAGGCCAGGACCAGAGCGAGCAGCCAGCCCGCGCCCGCCATCGTCAGGAGCATGCCGATGAGGACCAGGGTGCGGCCGAGCTTCGAGGCCAGGGCCATGCCCGCGAAGGCCGCGACGATGATGCCGAGCGTCAGGGGCAGCATCCCGAGCGCGGTGTCGCCCGGGTCCGCGTGCAGGGCCTGCTGCATGAAGAGCGAGATCACGTACGTGAGGCCGCTGGTCACCGCGAAGTAGAGCAGACCGACGAAGAGGCCCGAGGTGAAGCCCTTGTTCTTGAGCAGCGTGGGCTTGATCAGGGGGTTGGCGGCGGTGCGCTGACGGTGGGCGAAGAGCGCGAGGAAGACCGCGCCGACGGCGAGCGAGCCGAGCGACAGCGCGCTCCAGCCGTACGTGGAGCCCTCGATCAGGCCGAACATCAAGCCGAACATGGTGACGGCGAGCAGTCCCGCGCCCCGTCCGTCGACGGACGTGCTGTGGTCGCCGCCGTCCTTCGGCAGCAGCCGGGTGGCGGCGAAGAGGCCGACGACGCCGAGCACCAGGTTGATCAGGAACACCGGGCGCCAGGACAGGCCGCCGAAGTCGGCGTCGATCACGAAGCCGGCCAGGACCGGGCCTCCCACGGAGGCGAGGCCGAGCAGCGGGCCGAAGAGCTGGAAGGCCTTGCGCAGCATGTCGCGCGGGAAGGTCTTGGTCAGGATCGCCATGCCCTGCGGAATCATCAGCGCGCCGAACGCGCCCTGCACCGCACGGGCCACGACGAGCACCGCGGGGTCGGGCGAGAGGCCCGCGACGGCGGAGGCCACGGTGAAGCCGGCCATGCCGATCAGGAAGAGCCGGCGCTGGCCGTACTTGTCGCCGAGCCGGCCGCCGACCACGAGCAGCACGCCCATCGCCAGGGCGTAGGCGGAGCCGAGCCACTTGATCAGGGATTCACCGCCGCCGATGTCGTTGACGATCGTCGGCGCCGCGATGTTGGTGACGGTCGCGTCGATCATGTCGAGCGCATCGGCGAGCAGGACCAGGCCGAGGATCAGCCACAGGGCGGTACGGGAGAGGGAGGCCGCCGTCCGGGGCGGCTCGAGGGAGGGGGTTTCGGTCACGGCAGACATGACGGGGCTCCTTTGCGCGGGTGGGACCGGGATGGTGCGGCGCAAGGGCGGGGCCCGGAGTCGGGCGGCGCGGTGGCCACGTATCCAGAAAAACACAGTCGCTACGAAACCGCAATCGCTACAGTTTTGGATCGGATACGAGAGTGTGGTCGCTCCGCTAAGCTGGACGTATGGCAGAGACAGCAGCGAAGAAGCAGCCGGCGGCGCCGAAGGAGGCGACGGGGCCGACAGGCCCGAAGGAGCCCGGGCGCCGCGAGCGCAAGAAGGCGGCGACGCGCAAGGCGCTGTCCGATGCCGCGCTCGAGCTGTTTCTGGAGCGGGGCTTCGACAAGGTGACCGTCGCGCAGATCGCCGAGCGCGCCGACACCGCGGTGACCACGCTGTTCGCGCACTTCCCCGGCGGGAAGGAGGCGCTGATCCTCGGCGACGGCAGCGAACGAGCGGCCTCACTGGCGGCGGCGGTCCGCGAGCGGGGTGCGGGCGAGTCGGTGCTCGATGCGCTGGAGGAGTTCTTCGCCGGACGCGGCATCTTCTCGGAGGATCAGGACCACGCGTATCGCAAGCAGGTCGAGTTCGTGACGAGCACTCCCAAGTTGCGTGCCTACGCACGGCAGTTGTGGGTCTCGTGCGAGGAGCCGCTCGCGAAGGTCATGGCCGAGGAGGCGGGACGGCCCGAGGGCGATCTCTCCCTGCGCGTGCTCGCCCGATTCGTCCTGGAGATCCCCGACCTGGCCTCACTCGAACCGCACCCGCGCCGCGCGCTCGAAACGGTCTTCGAGCATCTGCGACGCGGGTGGCCCGACGTGTAGCGGTCTTCAGCGTGCCCTGCGCTCGCGCAGGAACAGTGCGGCGAGCACCGAACCGGCCAGCACAAGCAGCGAGTTGACGAGGATCGCGAAGGTCACCCCGTCGAGCACGGCATCGGAGCCGCTCGCCCCGCCCATCCGCGCGGTGGCGAGCGCGCTCATCACCGGGATGCCGAGCGCGATGCCGACCTGCTGGGTCATCGTGGCGAGCCCGGTGGCCAGGCCCTGCTCCTCGTCCGGCAGGCCGGAGGTGGCGGTGACCATGAAGCCGACGATCACCAGCATGTTGCCGACGCCGCCCACGAACGTGGCCGCGAGCAGCAGCCAGATCCAGCCGCCCGAGGCGCCGAGAGCGACAAGAGCCGCGGTCGCGACCGCCTGGACGATGCCGCCGGCGACGATGGTGCGCCGGTTGCCGTGGCGGCCCACGATCCGGCCGCCGAGCGTGCCGCCGATTACGGTGCCGACGCCGAGGACGCCGAAGGCGAGACCGGTGGACAGGGCGGAGTAGCCGAGGACTTCCTGCAGATAGAGCGTGAGCAGGAAGACCAGCGAGGTCTCGGTGACGAACGCGATCAGGCCCGCGGTGTTGCCCCAGATCACGGAGCGGCGCTTGAGGATCGACACGGGGACGAGGGGCGCCGCGGCCCGCTTCTCGACGAACCAGAACCCGACGAGCAGGGCCGGCCCCGCGCCGAGCGCGAGCAGGGTGGTGGGCCGGGTCCAGCCGGTCTCGCCGGCCTGCGTCAATCCGTAGACGAGGGCGAGCAGTCCACCGGTGACGGCGAATGCGCCTCGTACGTCCAGGCGCGCGCGGCCGCGCGGGCCGGACTCGGTGATCACGGAGGGGGCGAGGACCAGGACGAGCAGGGCGACGGGGACGTTGACGAAGAACGCCCAGCGCCAGGAGAGCAGGTCGGTGAGCAGCCCGCCGAGGATCGCGCCGGCGGTGAAACCGGCCGACATCAGGGCGCCGTTGAGCCCCAACGCCCTTTCCCTGAGCGGACCTTCCTTGAAGGCCGTGGTGAGCAGCGAGAGCCCGGCCGGGGTGACGGCGGCGGTCGCGAGGCCTTGCAGGACGCGGGCGATCAGGAGCACCTCGGGTGAGGTGGCGAAGCCGCCGAGCGCGGAGGAGGCGCCGAGCAGGGCCATCCCGCCGAGGAAGAGGCGCTTGCGGCCGAAGAGATCCGCGATCCGCCCGAAGAGCAGGGTGAATCCGGCGGCGGCGAGCGCGAACGAGGTGGCGATCCACTGCAGGTGCCCCAGCGAGAAGCCGAGCCCCTCGCCGACGACGGGCAGCGCGACATTCAGGATCGAGAAGTCCACGGCGATCATGAACTGGGCGCCGAGCAGGAGCGTGAGGACGAGCTTCTGCCGTCCGGTCATACGGAGTTGGGGCAGGGTCCCCGGCGCGGTGGCCGGGGACTCGGTGGTGGTGGACATAGCGAGCAACCCCCTAAACGGTTCAGTCGCTCCGTTAAGCGATGCCGGAACCGTAGCAGGGGGTGACCTACTAATGGAACCTCAGACCCTTTTATGTGAGGGTGTGCGCGACGGGCTCAGGCCACCACCCCCACCGCGAGCCCCGCGATCAGCACACTCGACGCCACCGCCGTCACCAGGCGCCCCCGCCGTCCGGTGAGCAGCCGGCCGAGCAGCGCTCCCCCGCCCGCGAGCAGCAGTTGCCAGCTGGCGGAGGCGAGGAACGCGGCGAGCACGAAGACGGTCTGCTCGGCGGCCCCGGAAGGCGATCCGGGGCCCGTGCCGAGGACGAGCGCGGTGAAGTAGATGACGGTCACCGGGTTGAGGAGCGTGATGCCGAGGAGGCTCAAGTAGGCCCGGAGTGAGGTGAGTTCGCGCACCTCGCGGCCGGATGCGGCGCCACCTCGGTACTGGCGGACCGCGGTGACGGCCCCCCGTACCGCCAGAGCGAGCAGCACGCAGGCCGAGGCCCAGCGCAAGGGAGTCGTGACCGAGGCGAGCAGCGGGGCGAGTGCGGTGCCGCCGAGGGCGGCGATCAGGGCGTAGAGGCCGTCGGCGCTCGCGACGCCCAGCGCGGCCGAGGCTCCGGTGCGCAGGGAGGTGCGGGCGGTGAGGGCGACGAGATAGGTCGCGACGGCGCCGACCGGGATGGCGATGCCATACCCGGCGAGCAGCCCGGCGACCAGGGCCGCCGTCACGCGAGCGGCAGTTCGGGCCTCCAGGGACGGCCGGGCTGCTGCTGCGCGCGCACCGGGCGGGTGGCGGCGGTCAGCGGCAGGGCGGCGTGAAGGGTTGTCATGCGGGGATGGTGGCCGCGGCCCGGCGCGCGGGGCAACTCAATTTCCGAGGGCCCCCGGCTGATCTCCGAGGGTCCCCGGCTGGTTTCCGAGGGCCCCCGGCTGCTGTACGCCACCGAGCTTGTCCGGGTTGACCTGGAACCGCAGATCATGGAGCAGCCCGTCGGACGACACCTCGTACGACAGCGTGCCGATGGTGGCGCCGTCCATGCCGAACAGGAGCCCAAGGTCGCCGTTGATGACGGTCGGGGTCACGGTCATCGCCGCGTAGTCCGGCTTCGCGAGGACGCCGAGCACCCAGCGCGCGACCGCGTCCGCGCCGTGCAGCGGGCGCCGGGCCGCGGTGACCTTGCCGCCGCCGTCCGACCAGCAGGTGACGTCGGGGGCGAGCAGCGCCATCATCCCGTTCAGATCCCCGCCGGAAGCGGCTTCCAGGAACAGCCGGGTGGCCCGTTCGCGCTCGGCGCCGTCCGCCTCGTAACGCGGCCTGCGGGCCTGCACGTGGGAGCGGGCGCGGTGGGCGGTCTGGCGTACCGATTGCTCGGACCTGCCGAGGACTTCGGCGATCTCGGCGTGCGAGTAGCCGAACACCTCACGCAGGACGAACACCGCGCGCTCGACGGGCCCGAGGGTCTCGAGGACCACCAGCATCGCCATGGAGACGGACTCGGCCATCTCGGCCTCCTCGGCGACATCGGGGGTGGTCAGGAGCGGCTCCGGCAGCCAGGGCCCCACGTAGGTCTCGCGGGTGGCGCGGGCCGAAGCCAGCCTGTTCAGACAGAGGTTGGTGACCGTGCGGACGAGGTACGCGCGGGCGTTGCCCACATCGGAGCGGTCCGTCTTCGACCAGCTCAGCCAGGTGTCCTGGAGGACGTCCTCGGCGTCGGCGACGCTGCCGAGCATCCGGTAGGCGGTGGCGAAGAGCAGACGGCGGTGTTCCAGGAACGGTTCGTCGGTGGCGCGATCGTCCGGCATCGCGCCACCCTCGCAGCCAACTGGGCTTTCCCTCAAGACAGTTCACGCCTTCGTCGCCCGGCCGCCCTGCGGCCAGAGGGCCGCGCCGGCGAGCTTCTTGGTGAGCTTGTACGTCTGCACCGGGCTCGCACTGACCGTCTCCTTGTAGAACACGGCGCTGCGGCCCTTGAGATACATCCGCCGCGGCGTCTCGTCGGGCCGGGTGAACTGGATGACCGCGTCGCGCCGGCCGAGGCTGACGGGCTGGTGGATGTAGCCGAAGCGGAACGGCTTCACCGTCCGGCCGCGCAGCCGCCGCGCGATCGCGTCCGCGGTGTACGCGGCCGTCGGGATCCCCGACTGGCAGGTGCCGTGCAGCGTGCCCCAGGCCTGCTCGACACGGGCCGCGTCCCCGATCGCGTGGATCTCGGGGTGCGAAACGGAACGCAGGTCCCCGTCGACCAGGATCCGCCCGGCCGCGTCGACCGCGATCCCCGACTCGGCGGCCAGCTGCGGCACGCGGACGCCCGCGGTCCACAACGACACGTCGGAGGCCAGGAGTTCACCGTCGCCCAGCTCGACCGCGGCGGGCAGCACCTTCGCGACGGTCACACCGGAGCGGACGGTGACGCCGAGCCGGCCGAGGGCCGCGAGCAGATACGCCTGCGCCTTGGGGCCCATCATCGAACCGGGCACCTCACGGCTGAGCAGCGTGACGTTCAGCCCCGGGTGCCCCTCGGCGATCTCGGCCGCGGCCTCGACGCCCGTGAGCCCGCCGCCGCTGACCGTGACCGAGCCGCCCCGCTCCGCGAGCCGGGTCAGCTTCTGGGACATCCGGCGGGCGGTGCGCGGGTCGTTGAGGGTGTACGCGTGCTCGGCGGCGCCCGGCACCAGGCTCGTGTCGGTCGAACTGCCGAGTGCGTAGACGAGGGTGTCGTACGCGAGGGGCTGCTCGGTCCCGGACACCTGGACCTCACGGGCTTCGGCGTCGAGCGCGGTGGCCCAGCCCTCGACGAACTCGATGCCGGTGCCGTCGAGCAGCTCGGTGATCCGGACGTCGGCCAGCTCCTGGCCCGCGGCGATCTGGTGCATCCGCAGCCGCTCGGTGAAGCGGGGCGAAGGGTTGACCAGAGTGATCCGTACGCCCGGAGTGCGGCGGGTGCGGCGAGCGAGCCGGAAGGCGGTCATCATGCCGGTGTAGCCGGCGCCGAGGACGACGATGCGGTGCGCGGTGGTGTTCATGGCGGGCTCCTTGGCGGTCTCTTCCGCTTGCGGTGTCGCCCATGGGACAGACGACACCGCGCGGATGTGACAGGAGCCGGGATGTGACCTGCGTCACGCAGCGGTCAGCAGCGCTTTCCGTCCTCCGGGACCTTGCCCTCGAGGAGGTAGCGGTTGATCGCCGTGTCGATGCAGTCGCTGCCGCGCCCGTACGCCGTGTGCCCGTCGCCGTCGTACGTGAGCAGCGTGCCGGTCGCCAGCTGGTCCGCCAGGGACTCGGCCCACTTGTACGGGGTGGCCGGGTCGCGGGTCGTGCCGACGACAAGGAGCGGGGCGGCGCCCTTCGCCTCGATGCGGTGGGCCGAACCGGTGGGCTTCTCCGGCCAGTACGCGCAGGTCAGACCGGCCCAGGCGAGGCCCTCACCGAAGACGGGTGAGGCCTTCTGGAAGTCGGGGGCCGCCTTCTCGACCTGATCGGGGGAGGTGAACGCGGCAGGCAGGTCGAGGCAGTTGACGGCCGCGTTGGCGAACATGATGTTGCCGTACTTCCCGTCGGGCTGCCGCTCGTAGTAGCTGTCGGAGAGCAGCAGCAGACCCGAGCCGTCCTTGTCCTTCATCGCGGAGGTGAGGGCGTCGCGCAGCTGGGGCCAGGCTCCCTCGTCGTACATCGCGGCGATCACGCCGGTCGTCGCGAGGGACTCGCCCAGCTCGCGGTCGCCGGCCGGGATCGGCTTCGCGTCCAACTCCTTGAAGAACGCGGAGAGTCGACGGCTCGCGTCCTCGGGGCTCGTGGTGCCGAGCGGGCAGTCGCTCTCCTTGACGCAGTCCTTGGCGAAGGACTGGAAGGCGGTCTCGAAGCCGGCGGTCTGGTCGAGGTTCATCTGCTCGGCGGGCAGGGACGGGTCCATCGCGCCGTCGAGCACCAGACGGCCGGTCTTCTCGGGGAAGAGCTCGGCGTAGGTCGAGCCCAGGAAGGTGCCGTAGGAGGCGCCGACGTAGTGCAGCTTCCCGTCGCCCAGGACCTCGCGCAGGAGGTCCATGTCACGGGCGGCGTCGACGGTGGAGACATGGGGCAGGATCCGCGCCGAGCGCTTCTCGCAGCTCTGCGAGAACTCCTTGTACGCGGCGACCAGTTGATCCTGCTCACGGCTGTCGTCCGGAGTGACGTCCGTCTGCGTGTACGCGTCCATCTCCTTGTCGCCGAGGCACTCGACGGGTGCGCTGCGGGCCACGCCGCGCGGGTCGACGGCGACCATGTCGTAGCGGGCGCGGACCGGGGCCGGGTAGGCGAGGGCGGCGTACGCCTGGAGGTACTCGATCGCGGAGCCGCCGGGGCCGCCCGGGTTGACCAGGAGCGAGCCGATGCGCTTGCCGGGGCCCGTGGCCTTCTTGCGCGAGACGGCAAGCTTGATCTCGCCGTCGTCCGGCTTCGTGTAGTCGAGGGGCGCCTTCAGGGTCGAGCACTCGAAACCGGGGACGCCGCACTCGCGCCACTTCAACTGCTGTGCGGAGTACGCCTCGAGGGCGTCCTGGGCCGAGGAGTCGAGGGAGGACTGGGCCGAGGGATCCGGTGAACTCCCCCCGGAACAGCCGGAGATGAGCAGCCCCGCCGCGAGGAGCGCGGCGGCGGTACGGGCGAGGGGGGCGTTGGTGCGCATCCACCGAGAGTAATGGGGCGGTCGCAGAGTGCAGCAAGTCCGCCTCGTACGAGTGAAGCCCTCAGCCCGCCCGCAGCGCCATCGTCATCGCCTCCACCGCGAGCAGCGGTGCCACATTGCGCTCCAGGGCCTCGCGGCAGGCCGAGATCGCCTCGATCCGGCGCAGGGTCGCCTCCGGTGAGGAGGAGCGGGCCAGGCGCTCCAGATGGTCGCGCTGATCGACGTTGGAGAGGGCCACCTGGGAGCCCAACTGCAGGGCGAGCACATCCCGGTAGAAGCCCGTGAGGTCGGTGAGCGCGAGGTCGAGGGTGTCGCGCTGCGTCCGCGTACGCCGGCGCTTCTGCCGGTCCTCCAGATCCTTCATCACGCCCGCGGTGCCGCGCGGCATCCGCCCGCCCTGGCCGCCGCCGAGCGCCGCCTTGAGGTCCTCGGTCTCCTTGGTGTCGACTTCCTCGGCGAGCTGCTTGGCATCGTCGCCGGCCGAATCGATCAGCTCCTGGGCGGCCTTGAGGCAGCCGCCGATGTCGGCGACCCGCAGCGGCAGCTTGAGCACGGCGGCCCGCCGCTCACGCGCCCGCGGATCGGTCGCGAGCCGGCGCGCCCGGCCGATATGCCCCTGCGTGGCCTGGGCGACGGCGGCCGCGACGGGCGGTTCGATGCCGTCACGCCGGACGAGGATGTCGGCGACCGCGGACACCGGCGGGGTGCGCAGGGTGAGGTGGCGGCAGCGGGAGCGGATCGTGGGCAGCACATCTTCGAGCGAGGGCGCGCACAGCAGCCAGACCGTGCGCGGAGCGGGCTCCTCGACGGCCTTGAGCAGCACATTGCCGGCGCCTTCGGTGAGCCGGTCGGCGTCCTCGAGGACGATGACCTGCCAGCGGCCGCCGGCCGGGGACATCTGGGCGCGGCGGACGAGGTCGCGGGTCTCCTTGACGCCGATGCTCAGCAGATCGGTGCGGACCACCTCCACATCCGCGTGCGTACCGACCAGGGCCGTGTGGCAGCCGTCGCAGAACCCGCAGCCCGGTGTGCCGCCGAGCGCGCGGTCCGGGCTCACGCACTGCAGCGCCGCGCCGAAGGCGCGCGCCGCGGTGGAGCGTCCCGAGCCGGGCGGCCCGGTGAACAGCCACGCGTGCGTCATCTTCGAACTCGACGGCAGCTCGGTCCTTGCGGCCGCCGCCGTCACATACGCGTCGGCATCCCGCGCGGCAGCCTCCAGCTGCGCGCTGACCCGGTCCTGACCCACCAGGTCGTCCCATACGGGCATGGGGTGCCGCCCTTCATTTCTTGCCGGGCCCGAGTGCTCCGGTGCCTGTGCCCTGCCCGTCCATTGTGGGGCAGGGCACTGACAGTCCCGTCAGGTCAGCGCCGCCGACCCCGCCCGCCTTCGTCCTCATCGTGATCGCCGAGCAACTCGTCCGCCAACG
The DNA here is from genome assembly GCF_011044995.1 of Streptomyces mesophilus. Lineage (GTDB taxonomy): Bacteria > Actinomycetota > Actinomycetes > Streptomycetales > Streptomycetaceae > Streptomyces > Streptomyces mesophilus. The sequence continues at coordinate 25,459 of NZ_JAAKZW010000037.1, forward strand.
AAGGCAGATCGTCCAGCGGGGTCTCCTCCGCCCAGTCCGAGCGCGGGCGGCGCCGTGGCGTGCCCGTCTCGTCGACCTGCGGAAGCTCCCGCGTACGGTCCTCGCCGCCGCCGGCCGGCCGCTCGTCGCGGAACAGGCCCGGCGGGACCCGGTCGGCCGGGCCCTGGGACCGGGCGTCGCCCTGGGACCGGGCGTCGCGGGGCGCGGGCGCGTCCTCACGTACCGGAGGAATCACCGCGGTCTCATCGGCCGCACCCGGCTTCGGCAGCACGGCGGTCTCCTCGGCCGGGCTCACCGCGGGCGCCTTCGCCTGCTGCTCGGGGGCCGAGTCCTCCCGTACGGGCGGAAGGACGGCCGTCTCATCGGCAGGCGGCGTCGACGGCGACTGCGACTGCGACGGTGACTGCCCGGGCGCGGGGATCGGCGTGGAGACCGTGGTCTCCTCCGTACCCTTCACGATCGGCGTCGGCACAGTGGTCTCCGCGTCGGGCATGGCGGCCGCTGCCGCCGCTGACGAGGCGGCGGCCGCGGCCCGCCGTGCTTCCTCCGCCTTCAACAGCGCCTCTTCCGCCTTGCGCTGCTTGTCGAGGCGCCGCTCCTCGGCCTCGTCCCGCAGCCGCTGCTCCTCGGCGGCCTGGCGCCGGCGGCGCTCCTCCTCCGCGGCCCGCAGCTGCTCCTCGGCCTCACGCCTGCGGCGCTCCTCCTCGGCGAGCCGGCGGGCTTCCTCGGCGCGTGCGCGCGCCTCCTCGGCCTGCCGCTCCTCCTCGCGGCGCCGCGCCTCCTCCAGCTCGCGGCGCTTGCGCTCCTCTTCCTCGGCGCGAAGGCGGGCCAGCTGCTCCTGGCGCTCGCGCTCCAGGCGCTCCTCCTCGGCCTTGCGCGCGGCCTCTTCCTCGGCGCGCCGCCGCGCCTCCTCCTCGGCCGCCTTGCGCGCCTCTTCCTGCGCCTTCTTCTCCGCGTCGGAGAGCGGCAGCAGCTGGTCGAGACGGTGGCGTACGACGGTGGTGACGGCCTCGGGCTCCTGGGCCGCGTCGACCACGAGATAGCGCCCGGGGTCGGCGGAGGCCAGCGTCAGGAATCCGGTCCGTACCCGCGCGTGGAACTCGGCCGGCTCCGATTCGAGCCGGTCCGGCGCCTCGGTGAAGCGCTCGCGCGCGGCCTCCGGCGAGACGTCGAGCAGCACGGTCAGATGCGGTACGAGCCCGTCGGTCGCCCAGCGCGAAATGCGGGCGATCTCCGTCGGGGACAGGTCACGTCCGGCGCCCTGGTAGGCCACGGACGAGTCGATGTAACGGTCGCTGATGACCACCGCGCCCCGTTCGAGGGCGGGACGGACGACCGTATCCACGTGCTCGGCGCGGTCGGCCGCGTAGAGCAGGGCCTCCGCGCGATGCGAGAGCCCGGCCGATGACACGTCGAGCAGGATCGAGCGCAGCCGCTTGCCGACCGGCGTCGCGCCCGGCTCACGCGTGAGCACGACCTCGTGCCCCTTGGAGCGGATCCACTCGGCGAGCGCGTCGGCCTGCGTGGACTTGCCCGCGCCGTCACCGCCTTCGAGCGCGATGAAGAACCCGGTGGCGGCCGGCGCCTGGGCCGGCTCGGCGCCGCGCAGCGCATCGGTGAGATCGCGGCGCAGCGGAACGCCGGAACGGTCGTCGGTCTTCGCCAGTACAAGAGCGGCCACGGGCAGCAGCAAAGCACCCGCCAGCATCAGCAGGAAGGCGGCACCACCGTGCGCGAAGACGAACTTGCCGTTCTCCAGACGGTGTTCCCCGATCAGCCCGGCGAGCACGGGCGCGACGATCGCGGCCAGCGCGACCGAGACCCGGACGACGGCCTGCAGATGCTCGGTCGTACGGGTCCGCCGGAAGTCCTCGACCTCCAGGTCGAGCAGCGCGTGCCCGGTGTTCGCCGCGACCCCGGCCGCGGTCCCCGCAAGGCCGAGCAGCAGCAGAACGGTGGTCTGATCCGGTACGAGACCGGCGGCGAGCAGCGCGATCCCGGCCACCGCGATCGCGAGCGCAAGGAGCCGGCGCCGCGACAGGGCGGGCAGCACCGAGGGCGCGATCCGGATGCCGAGGACGGTGCCCGCGGTCAGCGCGAACGCGAAGATCCCGAAGAGCACCGGCCCGCCGCCCAGGTCGATCGCGTGCAGCACGACCACGGAAACGGCGGCCGCGATCGCCGCGGCGACGGACGCGCACGCGAGGACGAGCAGCGGGATGGCACCCGTACGTCCCTTGTCGACGCCGCTGCCGGTCTTCGGCCGGCGCAGCCCCTCGAGCGGGGAACGGGCGCGCGGGGTCTGGCTGTCGGGCAGTTCGAGGAAGTAGACGACGGACAGCGAGGCGGCGAAGAGACCCGCCGCGACATACGAGGCGAGCGCGGCCTGGTGCTGCTCGAACCAGATGACTCCGGCGCCGAGCAGATTCCCGATCAGCGTGGCGGCGATCAGCACCAGCGCGCCGACGGGCAGCGCGATGAAGCCCGTACGCAGCGACAGGCGCCGCAGCGCTTCGGTGTGATCCGGCAGCGGGCGTACCGTCGCGCCCTCCAGGGGCGGCGCGGGCAGCAGCGCGGGTGCGGCGCTCTCGCGGGCGACGGTCCACAGCCGCTCGGCGACCCCGATCACGAACCCGGTCACGAGCAGCACGGCGAGCGCACTGTCCGGGGTCCAGTCGATCCACAGCGGCGCGATGATCAGGAGCGCGGCCCGCAGACCGTCCGCCACGATCATGGTCCAGCGGCGGTCGAGCGGCCCGCCCTCCCGTCGCCCGCCACCACCCTTGTTCGAAGTCGCTGCGCTCCCCTTTGATCCCGCCGCGGTGAGCGCGGTCAGCGGGCCGAGCAGCACGGCGCCGAAGATCAGCGTCGCAAGGATCCGGGCGCCGAAAACGGCGGTGACGGCGAAGGCGACTCCGCGATAACCACCGCCGAAGGACTGCTCGGCGAGAGCCGCCTGCACCCCGAGCAGGACGAGAACGAGCAGCGCGAGCGCATCCCCGATCCCGCCCACGAACTGCGCGCTCCACAGGCGCTTCAGCGGGGGATGACGCAGCAGCGCACGGACGGCACGCTCTCGGGAGTCGGCGACCAGGGCGGCATCGGAGTCGTCTCGGGTCATCCGCCCAGCCTATCCGGACGGCTTGACTCCCCGTGCCCCCTCCCGAACAAAGGTCCGCCCCCTCACCGTCGTACGGGAGGGGGCGGACCGCTGTCGCGTACCGGAACTCAGTCCTCGGCCGGAGCCGACGCCGCAGCCTTCTTCACGGCCGCGGCCGTCTTCTTGGCCGGAGCCTTCTTCGCGGCCGAAGCCGTGGTCTTCTTGGCGGCGGTCTTCTTGGCCGCCGTCTTCTTCGCCGGAGCCTTCTTCGCCGGAGCCTTCTTCGCCGCCTTCTTGGCGACCTTCTTCGCCGGCCCCTTCGCCCGCTTCTCGGCAAGCAGCTCGAACCCGCGCTCCGGCGTGATCTCCTCCACGGAGTCCGCCGCCCGCAGCGTCGCGTTCGTCTCGCCGTCCGTCACGTACGCACCGAAGCGCCCGTCCTTGACGACCACCGGCTTCCCGGAGACCGGGTCCTCACCCAGCTCCTTCAGCGGCGGCTTCGCGGCAGCGCGCCCCCGCGCCTTCGGCTGGGCGTAGATCGCGAGCGCCTCGTCGAGCGTGATCGAGAAGAGCTGCTCCTCGTTCTCCAGGGACCTGGAGTCCGTGCCCTTCTTCAGATACGGGCCGTAGCGCCCGTTCTGCGCGGTGATCTCCACACCTTCGGCGTCCGCACCGACCACCCGCGGCAGCGACATCAGCGCGAGCGCGTCGTCGAGCGTCACGGTGTCGAGGGACATCGTCTTGAACAGCGAGGCCGTCCGCGGCTTCACCGCGTTCTTGCCGGTCTTGGGCGTGCCCTCGGGCAGGATCTCGGTGACGTACGGGCCGTAGCGCCCGTCCCTCGCGATGATCTCGCGGCCGGTCACCGGGTCCGTACCGAGCGCGAAGTCACCGCTCGGCTTGGCGAGCAGCTCCTCGGCGAGCTCGACGGTCAGCTCGTCGGGCGCGAGGTCGTCGGGGACGTCCGCGCGCTGGTGGCCCTCGGAGTCCTTCTCGCCGCGCTCGACGTACGGGCCGTAGCGCCCGACGCGCAGCTTGATGTCGTTGCCGACGGAGAAGGACGAGATCTCCCGGGCGTCGATCGCACCCAGGTCGGTCACGAGCTCCTTCAGACCACCGAGGTGGTCGCCGTCACCGTTGCCCGCGTCCGACGCCGCACCCGCCGCCGCGTCGCCCTCACCGAAGTAGAAGCGCCGCAGCCACGGCACGGCCTGTGCCTCGCCGCGCGCGATCCGGTCGAGGTCGTCCTCCATCTTGGCCGTGAAGCTGTAGTCCACGAGCCGCCCGAAGTGCTTCTCGAGCAGGTTGACCACGGCGAAGCTCAGGAAGGACGGCACGAGCGCCGTGCCCTTCTTGAACACATAGCCGCGGTCGAGGATCGTGCCGATGATCGACGCGTACGTCGACGGGCGGCCGATCTCGCGCTCTTCGAGCTCCTTGACGAGCGAGGCCTCGGTGTAGCGGGCCGGCGGCTTGGTCGCATGGCCGTCCACGGACATGTCGTCGGCGGTGAGCGGGTCGCCCTGGGTGACCTGCGGGAGCCGGCGCTCACGGTCGTCGAGCTCGGCGTTCGGGTCGTCCGCGCCCTCCACGTACGCCTTCATGAAGCCGTGGAAGGTGATCGTCTTGCCGGAGGCGCTGAACTCGGCGTCGCGGCCGTCGGATGCGGTGCCACCGATCTTGACGGTGACGGAGTTGCCGACCGCGTCCTTCATCTGGGAGGCGACGGTGCGCTTCCAGATCAGTTCGTACAGACGGAACTGGTCACCGGTCAGACCGGTCTCGGCCGGGGTGCGGAAGCGGTCGCCCGAGGGACGGATCGCCTCGTGCGCCTCCTGCGCGTTCTTGACCTTCCCGGCGTACGTGCGCGGCTTGTCCGGCAGGTAGTCGGCTCCGTACAGCTGCGTGACCTGGGTGCGGGCGGCGGAGACCGCCGTGTCGGACAGCGTCGTGGAGTCCGTACGCATATAGGTGATGAAGCCGTTCTCGTACAGCTTCTGCGCGACCTGCATCGTGGCCTTCGCACCGAAGCCCAGCTTGCGCGAGGCCTCCTGCTGAAGGGTTGTGGTGCGGAACGGCGCGTACGGCGAGCGGCGGTACGGCTTGGACTCGACCGAGCGGACCGAGAACTGGGCGTTCTCCAGGGCCGCGGCGAGCGCCCGGGCGTTCTGCTCGTCGAGGTGAAGGGTGTTGGCGCCCTTGATCTGGCCGAGCGAGTCGAAGTCACGGCCCTGCGCGACGCGCTTGCCGTCGACCGTGTTCAGACGGGCGACCAGCTGCGAGGGGTCGGACGCGTCACCGGTACGGCCGGTGCCGAACGTGCCCGTCAGGTCCCAGTACTCGGCGGAGCGGAACGCGATGCGCTCACGCTCACGCTCGACGACGAGCCGGGTCGCGACGGACTGCACACGGCCCGCCGACAGCCGCGGCATGACCTTCTTCCACAGGACCGGCGAGACCTCGTAGCCGTAGAGGCGGTCGAGGATACGGCGGGTCTCCTGGGCGTCGACCATCCGCTTGTTGAGCTCGCGGGGGCTGGCGACGGCCGCCTGGATCGCGGCCTTGGTGATCTCGTGGAACACCATGCGCTTGACCGGGACCTTGGGCTTAAGGACCTCGAGGAGGTGCCACGCGATGGCTTCGCCCTCGCGGTCCTCATCGGTGGCCAGGAAGAGTTCGTCGGAATCCTTCAGGAGGTCCTTGAGCTTCTTGACCTGGGCCTTCTTGTCGGCGTTGACGACATAGATCGGCTGGAAGTCGTTGTTCACATCCACACCGAGGCGGCGCACCTCGCCGGTGTACTTCTCCGGCACCTCGGCGGCGCCGTTCGGCAGGTCGCGGATGTGCCCGACGCTCGCCTCGACGACATACCCCGGGCCGAGGTAGCCCTTGATGGTCTTCGCCTTGGCAGGGGACTCGACAATGACGAGTCGGCGGCCGCCCTGTGCGGCTTCGCTGGTCGGGGACAACGTGGCTCTTCTCTCCGGTCGACGCTCGGTGGCTGACACGTGCTGCGTTCCGTATGCCTTCATACGGCGTTGCCGCTGACATTCCCACGGCGCCGCCCTATGCGTTTATACGGTGACGCTGCGGAGTGTGACGGTACAGCCCGCCCCCGTGTCAAACGGGGAAAGCCCGCAGCAGCCACTCGAACGGTAACCCGACTCCCGCCCTTCCTGCCGCCCGGACTCCCGACCTGGCCTTTCCCGGGTACCGGAGCCTTCTCTCCCGGATTGGCCAGTTTCCTTCCCGTACGAGGACCGGCCGCGCATCCCGGGGGCGTAGCTCAGCTACGCAGGAAGCACCACGCACCGAGCGCCAGCGCACCGGCCGCGACGAGGGTGGTGAGCGTGGCCGACATCACCGGGCGTGCGCCCTCGGCGACGGGCCGGCCATGCGCGACGCGGGCCACGGTCCACGTCAGCAGGCCCGCTCCGAACAGCGCGAACACCGCGCCCGCGAAGATCGCCGGTCCACTCTCCATGGCTGCGCTCCTCCCCCACCGATTCCCCTTGGTGCGGCAGGCTGGCAGGCGTCGGCCACGTACGGGCATCGTCCGCGCGAACCCCGGGTGAACGCCCGGCGCGGCGCGGTTCAGGCTCGGGCCGGGGACTTCTCGGCCAGGCCCTGCTCGTCCTGCGCGCCCTCGCCGGCGGGGCGGATCGCGGGGATCGTGAGTGCCACGAGCGCGGACAGCAGGGCCACGGCGCAGCCGATCAGCAGGCCCACGCGGAAGCCGTCCTCCGAGGCGAGGGTCCTGCCGCCGACGGTGATGGTCATCTGCGCGAGGACCACGCCGGTCACGGCGGAGCCGATGGTGGTGCCGAGCGAGCGCATCAGCGCGTTGAACCCGTTGGCGGCCGCGGTCTCGGAGAGCGGTACGGCGCTCATGATCAGGGCGGGCATCGCCCCGTACGCGAGGGCCACTCCGCTGCTGACCACGATGCCGACGACCATCAGACCCCAGGCCGAACCCATCAGCGGCAGCGCGAGACCGTACCCCACGAAGATCACCAACGCACCGCAGATCAGCGCGGACTTGGGCCCGCGGGCATTGATCAGCTTCCCGCCGAGCGGTGAGATCAGCATCATCATCACGCCGCCGGGCGCCAGATACAGACCGGCCGCCAGCATCGACTGACCGAGCCCGTAGCCGGTGGCCTCGGGGAACTGCAGCAACTGCGGCGCGATCAGCATGAACGAGTACATGCCGACGCCCACCAGGATCGAGGCCACGTTGGTGAGCAGGACGCGGGGCCGGGCCGTGGTGCGCAGGTCGATCAGCGGGTCGCGGGTGCGCAGTTCCCACAGGCCCCAGGTGAGCAGCGCCACGACGGCGAGCGCGAACAGACCGAGCGTGGTGCCCGAACTCCAGCCCCAGTCGGCCCCCTTGGAGACCGCGAGCAGCAGGGAGACGAGGCCGACGGCGAGACCGAACGCCCCGGGCAGGTCGAAGCGCTGCCCCTGCGCACCGGCCGGCGCGTCCGGCACCACCACGTAGATCAGTACGCCGATGAGCAGGGCGAGCACGGCCGAACCCCAGAACAGCGCACGCCAGTCGGCGTACTGGGCGACGGCCGCGGCGATCGGCAGACCGATCGCGCCGCCGATCCCCATGGACGCGCTGACCAGGGCGATGGAACCGCTGAGCTTCTCCGCCGGTACGACGTCGCGCAGGAGCGCGATCCCGAGCGGCACCATGCCCATTCCCATGCCCTGCAGTCCACGGCCGACGATCATCGGCAGCACCGAGGACGACAGCGCGCACACCACCGAGCCCGCGATCAGCGGTACGGAGCAGACGAGAAGCATCCGGCGCTTGCCCACGAGGTCGCCGAGCCGGCCCGAGATCGGTACGCACACGGCGGCCACGAGCAGCGTCACCGTGATCACCCATGCCGCGTTCGACGGGGTCGTGTCCAGGAGCTCGGGCATCTCCGCGATCAGCGGCGTGACCAGGGTCTGCATGACCGCCGCCACGGTTCCGGCGAGCGCGAGCGTGGCGACTATGCCGCCCGGCCGTGCGCTGGGCTGGGGGGTGTCCATGGGCGCTCCTCGGTGCGTTCTTCCTGCGGCGCTGCGGCCTCGATGGCCCACGGATGGGTTCCTTGGGCAACGATGTGCATCGTACACACGATGTGCATGACGCACATCGACGCCCGGTGTGCGATACGGTCGCCCCCAGGAGGACGTACGTACATGGACAAGCCGTCGCATCTGGTCGAGTTCGAGCACATGGTGCTCGGGCGGCACCAGGTGAGCAGCGCCAAGCTGCGCAAGGAGCAGGGCCGCCTCGAGCGCAGTGCGTACGTCATGCTCAGCCGGATCCGGATCCAGGGGCCGATGTCGATCGGCGAGCTGAGCGAGGCCTTCCAGCTCGACGCCTCCACGGTCAACCGGCAGACCGCGCACGCCGTACGGGCCGGGCTGCTGCGGCGGATCCCGGACCCCGACGGCGGGATGGCGCGCAAGTTCCGGCTCACCCCCGAGGGCGAGCGCGAGGTGGACGGCGAGCGCGACACCCGTGTGGGGGAGCTCGACCAGGTCTTCGAGGACTGGTCGGCGAACGACGTGGAGACCTTCGCCCGCTACTTGCAGCGGTTCAACACGAGCGTGGAGCGGCTCAGCGGCCAGCCCTGGCCGCGCTGAACCGCTCCCCTCCGGGTCAGGCCGGCTCCACGAACCCGCGCCCCTACGCCGGCTCCAGGAACCCCTGCTCCACGAGCATCCGGATCTGCGCCGGCGTACGGTCCCGCAGCAACACCGGGTCCTCGCCCACCAGTTGGGCGATCGCGTCCAGGATCCGGCCCGCGCTCATCGAGCCGTCACAGACCCCTGCGAAGCCCGCGCCGATGGTGTCGACCTTCGTGGCCCGGCGCATCCCGCGGTGCTGGCGAAGCACGACATGCTCGGGATCCTCGGCGCCCGGCAGCCCGACCTGCTCCTGTACGACACCCTCGGCGAGCCGGAAGTGCCCGGCGAGCAGCGCCGCGTCGTCATGCGCGCGCAGATGGTCGAGCCGCGTGAAGTGCGCCTCGACGACCTCGCCGAGCGGCTGCTCGACGGGGTGCGGCCACTCCTCGACGGTGACCGACGGCTGCGCGGCCTCCGCGTTCTTGCGCAGCGTGATCCACCCGAAGCCGACGGCCTTGGTCTTACGGGCCTCGAACTCGTCGAGCCACGCGTCATAGCGCGCCGCGTACGCGGCCGGATCGCTGCGGTGGTCTCCCGCGTCGCGCAGCCACAACTCCGCGTACTGCGTGATGTCCTGCACCTCGCGCTGCACGATCCACGCATCGCAGCCGCGTGGCACCCAGGAGCGCAGCCGCTCGGTCCAGTCCTCCCCCTCCACGTGCTGCCAGTTGGCGAGGAACTGTGCGTATCCGCCCTCGTTCAGCCGCTCCCCCGCCTGCTGCACGAGCGTGCGGCACAGATCGTCCCCGCCCATCCCGCCGTCGCGGTACGTCAGGCGGGCACCGGGCGAGATGACGAACGGCGGGTTGGAGACGATCAGGTCGTACGTCTCGTCCGCGACCGGTTCGAAGAGCGACCCCTCGCGCAGGTCGGCCTCGGGGGCGTCCGAGAGCGCGAGCGTGAGCGCGGTGATGCGCAGCGCACGGGGGTTGAGGTCGGTGGCGGTGACGCGGGTGGCGTGCTGAGCGGCGTGCAGCGCCTGGATGCCGGAGCCGGTGCCGAGGTCGAGCGCGCTGTCCAACGGGCGGCGCACGGTGATGCCGGCGAGCGTGGTGGAGGCGCCGCCGACGCCGAGCACCACACCCTCGTCCTTGCTGCCGATCCCGCCCGCCCCACCGACCGCGCACCCGAGGTCGGACACGATGAACCAGTCCTCGCCGCCGGGTCCGCCGTAGGGCCGTACGTCGACGGTGGCCCGCACCTGCTCGCCGTCGTCGGTCAACCAGCCCTGCGCGACGGCCTGTTCGAGCGGCAGCGCCTTCGCCACCCGGTCGTGCGGCAGGGCGTCCTGGAGCAGGAAGAGGCGTACGAGCGTCTCCAGGGCGCCGTCGCCGCGCGTCGCGCGTACCGCGGGCACGGTCTCGCTGCGGGCCAGCGCGGCGTACGCGGGGGCGCCGAGCAGATCGAGCAGTCCGTCGGCCGTGAAGTCGGCGGCGAGGAGCGCTGCGCGCAGCCGGGCTGCGCCCGCGCGGTCGGTCGAGGGCAAGGGCTTCGTCGTACTCACCCGTCCATTGTCCCCGCCGCGGCGGTGTGGCGCCGCACAGCGAAACGGCCCGGCACGCGTCGCGTACCGGGCCGCTTGCATGCGGCATGCGTTCAGCTGGACGGGAGCGCCGGCCAGCTGACGGGGAGCCTTCGCGTCAGCTGGACGGGGAGGCCGACTCCACCTTGCAGTCGGGCTGCTTGGCGATGGCCTCGCCGACCTCGCCCTCCGTCAGGGACTCCAGCGCGTCCGCGCCCTCGTCCTGGATCTTGCCGAGCTCGTCCGCGATCGTCTTGAGGTCGTCGGAGAACTTCTTCACGCCCTCCGGCGAATCGTCCTTGGCGTCCATCTTGTCGCTCTGCTTCTTGAGGTCCTCGTACGCCTTCGAGGCCTTCTCGAGCTCCTTGACGGTGTCCGCCTGGATCTTCTTGCCGTCGTCGACCGGCGGCGGGCCCGCCTTCGCGAGCGCCGCGGCGATCGCGGTGTACGCGTCCGCGCTGGCCTGGAAGGAGGCCGAGTCGACCTTCTTGATCTCTTCCCGGTTGCCGTCCGCGGCCGTGGCGATGATGGCCTGCTGGGCCTTCACGCTCTTCTCGAGCTGCGGCTTGATCTGGCCGCACAGCGACTTGGCCCAGTTGTCGAGCTCCTTGTTGCCGTCGTCACTGCTGCATCCCGACAGCGCCATTACGAGTACCGCACCGCCGGACAGCGCGGCTGCGAGCTTCTTGTTCACCGGATTGGTCCCTTCCATGGCTCTCGGCCCCGGAACTTACACGCCAACCGGGCGGTATACCCGCGCCATGGGTCCCGTATATCCGCTATTGCAGCCATTTGCACCAAGGGAGATGAGAGTCACGGAAACAAAAAAGGGGCGGACGGCGCATCAAAGTGCGCCGCCCGCCCACCTGTTGAGCAGGTACGACCCGGCAGCTAGGAAACGACCGCCGGGTCGGCCGACTTGGCGACCCGGCCGGAGTTGTCTTCGTCACCCACGGCGATACCGCGCCGCTTGGAGATGTAGACCGCCCCGACGATGACCAGGATCGCGGCCACCGCGATGCCCGCGCGGATGCCCGCGCTGGCGTCGTCCCCGTAGCTGAACTGGACGACCGCGGGCGCGATCAGCAGCGCGACGAGGTTCATCACCTTCAGCAGGGGGTTGATCGCCGGACCCGCGGTGTCCTTGAACGGGTCGCCCACGGTGTCGCCGATGACGGTCGCGGCATGGGCCTCGGAGCCCTTGCCGCCGTGATGGCCGTCCTCGACGAGCTTCTTGGCGTTGTCCCACGCACCACCGGAGTTGGCGAGGAAGACCGCCATCAGGGTGCCGGTGCCGATCGCACCCGCGAGGAACGAGCCGAGCGCGCCGACCCCGAGCGTGAAGCCGACCGCGATCGGGGTCAGCACGGCGAGCAGACCGGGAGTGGTGAGCTCGCGCAGGGCGTCCTTGGTGCAGATGTCGACGACCTTGCCGTACTCGGGCTCCTCCGAGTAGTCCATGATCCCGGGGTGCTCGCGGAACTGCCGCCGCACCTCGTAGACCACCGCGCCGGCCGACCGCGACACCGCGTTGATCGCGAGCCCCGAGAAGAGGAACACGACCGCGGCACCGAGGATCAGGCCCACCAGGTTGTTGGGCTGCGAGATGTCCATGACCAGGTTCATCGGAGCGCCGTCGCCGAGTTTCTCGCCGACGTCCGCGGCCGCGGTCGCGATGGCGTCGCGATACGAGCCGAAGAGCGCCGCCGCCGCCAGTACGGCGGTGGCGATGGCGATGCCCTTGGTGATGGCCTTGGTGGTGTTGCCCACCGCGTCCAGGTCGGTGAGGACCTGGGCGCCCGCGCCCTCGACGTCGCCGGACATCTCGGCGATGCCCTGCGCGTTGTCGGAGACCGGACCGAAGGTGTCCATCGCCACGATCACGCCGACCGTGGTGAGCAGACCGGTACCGGCCAGAGCCACCGCGAACAGCGCGAGCATGATCGACGCACCGCCGAGCAGGAACGCCCCGTACACACTGAGCCCGATCAACAGCGCGGTGTATACGGCGGATTCGAGCCCGATGGAGATACCGGCCAGGATGACGGTGGCCGGACCGGTCAGCGAGGTCTTGCCGATGTCCTTGACGGGACGCCGGGTGGTCTCGGTGAAGTACCCGGTGAGCTGCTGGATGAGTGCGGCCAGCAGGATGCCGATCGCGACCGCGACCACCGCGAGAATCCGCGGATCGCCGCTCTTGGCGCTGATCGCCGCGTCGGTGACACCCTTCAACTCCGCGTACGTGGCGGGCAGATAGACGTAGACGGCTGCCGCCACCAGAGCGAGGGAGATCACCGCGGAGATGAAGAACCCGCGGTTGATGGCCGACATCCCGCTGCGGTCGGAGCGCCGGGGCGCCACCGCGAAGATGCCGATCATCGCCGTGACCACACCGATCGCCGGAACGATCAGCGGGAAGGCCAGACCCGCGTCACCGAAGGCCGCCTTGCCGAGGATCAGCGCGGCGACCAGCGTCACGGCGTACGACTCGAAGAGGTCGGCCGCCATGCCGGCGCAGTCGCCGACGTTGTCGCCCACGTTGTCCGCGATGGTCGCGGCGTTACGGGGGTCGTCCTCGGGGATGCCCTGCTCGACCTTGCCGACCAGGTCGGCACCGACGTCGGCGGCCTTGGTGAAGATGCCGCCGCCGACACGCATGAACATCGCGATCAGCGCGGCACCCAGGCCGAAGCCTTCGAGCACCTTGGGCGCGTCCGCCGCATAGACGAGAACCACACATGCTGCGCCGAGGAGACCGAGCCCCACAGTGAACATGCCGACGACGCCGCCCGTACGGAAAGCGATCTTCATGGCCTTGTGCTTGACGGCCGTCAGATCCGCGGCCGGTTCGCCTTCCGCGGGGTCCGCCTCACGGGCTGCCGCGGCCACACGCACATTCGCGCGTACGGCCAGCCACATGCCGATATAGCCCGTGGCGGCGGAGAAGAGCGCACCGATCAGGAAGAAGACGGAACGGCCGGCGCGCTGATTCCAGTCGTCCGCGGGCAGCAGCATGAGCAGAAAGAAAACGATCACGGCGAAAAGGCCGAGCGTCCTCAACTGCCGTGCCAGATACGCGTTCGCACCTTCCTGGATCGCCTTTGCGATCTTCTTCATGCTGTCGGTGCCCTCGCCGGCGGCGAGGACTTGGCGTACGAGTACGCCGGCTACGACGAGCGCGGCAAGCGCGACGATCCCGATGACCATGACGATCAGTCGGTTGTCGTCGGTCAGTACTGCGGCTGCGAAGGTTGTGGGGTGATCAAACTGATGAGGGGTAGAAAGCCCCGCCATTCGTCCTCCTTGACGCCTGTGCTGAGCTCAAGATGTGGACGGATTGTAGGGAGCCGATCCTGATCAAAACAGTGCGCGACAAACGTAATTGGCCTTCACTTGCTCCTCAGCAAATGATCGCGTCACAGGATTGAGCTCGAAAGAGGTAATGGATCAAAAGCGTTGACTCTTGATCGTCGGGGCGGAAATGCGATCACTGAAGATCAACAGTGCTCGGTAATTCTGGTGCGGAAAAAAACTGAAGGGCCCTGCTCAGCAGGGCCCTTCAGTAGGTTCTTACGGGTCGGGGCGGGTCGGGTCGGGCTCAGCCGAGCACCGGGGCCACGCTCACCGGCCAGCTCATCCTGATCTGACCGCCGGACGCGCCGGTGGTCACCTCGACGTCGTCGACGAGGCCGCTGATGACCGCGAGACCCATCTCGTCCTCGTCGGCATCGGCGTCCGGATCCGCCGCGACCGCTTCGGGCGAGGAGTCCTCGACCGTCACCGTGTGCGGCGCTTCGTCGCCCACCTCGATGGAGAAACTCTTCTCCTCCTCGATGAGCACCACCTTCACCGGCGCCGAGACCTCATGACTTTGATGCAGCCCTACGGCACGGGTGCAGGCCTCGCCGACCGCGAGGCGCACCTCGTCGAGCACGGCCTCGTCCACCCCGGCCCTGCGCGCGACCGCGGCCGCCACCAGACGGGCGGTCCTGACGTGCTCGGGCAGCGCGCTGAAGCGGAGTTCAACGGTGGCCATCAATCCCCCTCCGTTACGTTCCTACGTGCTGTCGGGGGGCCGGGCCTGGACGGCCCGGTGCCCCCGGCTCCCTCCGCACCGGGCCTTGGCGGCCCGGGATGCAGCCGTCAGTCGGTGGCCGCCACCGCCTCCTCGACCGAGGTGTGAATCGGGAACACCTTGGTCAGACCGGTGATACGGAAGATCTTCAGGATGCGCTCCTGGTTGCACACCAGGCGCAGCGAACCCTCATGGGCGCGCACTCGCTTCAGACCACCCACCAACACGCCGAGTCCGGTGGAGTCGAGGAAGTCCACGCCCTCCATGTCGACGACAAGGTGGAAACTGCCGTCGTTCACCAGCTCGACCAGCTGCTCGCGCAGCTTGGGCGCGGTATACACATCGATTTCGCCACCGACCTCGACGACCGTACGATCGCCGACGGTACGGGTCGACAGGGACAGGTCCACGGATCCTCCAGCACCTTGCTATCGGGCAGTCGCCCCCTGGTCTCCTGGCTTGCAGGACTGGGGCGGAACGCCAGCCGCGATGGCATTCAATCACTTACGGGCGGGCGAGCACGACGCCTTGGGAGCATTGTCCGTCACGCCAGTGACACACTCGGTGCCGATGGCCACGAATCACCGCCCCGACCGGCGCAGCGACGACCGCCAGGAGCCGCCCGCTACGGGGCCCTCCGGGCGGCCTTCTCCGCGCACGGTGCTCGACCGGCTCGCCTCGGGGGAGAGCCGGTCCGCGCGCCTCACTCATACGGAGCACTTGCCCCCGCGTGCGGGCCGTCATGCTCTTTGGCCGGACCGTATCCGGCCGGAAGTGATCGCCGCACTGAACTCGGCCGGAATCGATCACCCCTGGGCCCACCAGGCACTCGCCGCCGAACACGCTCTGGACGGCGAATCCGTGGTCGTCGCCACCGGTACGGCCTCGGGCAAGTCCCTGGCCTATCTGATGCCGGTCCTGTCCGCCCTCCTCGACGGCTCCGAGGCACCCAACGGCCGCGGCGCGACGGCGCTGTACCTCGCCCCGACGAAGGCCCTCGCGGCCGACCAGTGCCGCGCGGTCAAGGAACTGGCCGCGCCCCTCGGCCACGCCGTCCGGCCCGCGGTCTACGACGGGGACACCCCCGTCGAGGAACGCGAATGGGTACGTCAGTACGCCAACTACGCCCTGACCAATCCGGACATGCTGCACCGCGGGATACTCCCCTCCCACCCCCGCTGGTCCTCCTTCCTGCGCGCCCTGCGCTATGTCGTCATCGACGAGTGCCACACCTACCGAGGCGTCTTCGGCTCCCATGTCGCCCAAGTCCTTAGGCGCCTGCGCCGCTTGTGCGCCCGCTACGGCTCGGACCCCGTCTTCCTGCTCGCCTCCGCCACCGCGGCCGACCCCTCCATAGCGGCCGAGCGCCTCACCGGCCTCCCGGTCAAGGAGGTCGCCGACGACGCCTCGCCCCGCGGCGAGCTGGTCTTCGCCCTGTGGGAGCCGCCGCTCACCGAGCTCCACGGCGAGAAGGGCGCACCCGTCCGCCGCACGGCCACGGCCGAGACCGCCGACCTGCTGACCGACCTGACGCTCCAGGGCCGACGCTCGATCGCCTTCGTACGGTCCCGGCGCGGCGCCGAGCTGGTCTCCGTGATCGCCCAGGAACGCCTGGCCGAGATCGACCGCTCGCTCGTCGGGCGCGTCGCCGCGTACCGCGGCGGCTACCTGCCGCACGAACGCCGCGCGCTGGAACGCGCCCTGCACTCCGGCGAACTCCTCGGCCTCGCCGCGACCACCGCCCTGGAGCTCGGCGTCGACATCTCGGGCCTGGACGCGGTGGTGATCGCCGGCTATCCGGGCACCCGCGCCTCGCTGTGGCAGCAGGCAGGGCGGGCCGGGCGCGCGGGGCAGGGTGCGCTGGCCGTCCTGGTCGCCCGGGACGACCCCTTGGACACCTTTCTCGTGCACCACCCCGAGGCGCTCTTCCATCAGCCGGTCGAATCTACGGTCCTGGACCCCGACAACCCGTATGTACTCGCTCCTCACTTGTGCGCGGCAGCTTCCGAACTGCCGTTGACGGAGGGGGATTTCGCCTTGTTCGGGCCGACCGTGCCGGAGCTGCTGCCGCAGCTGGAGTCGGCCGGCCTCCTTCGCCGCCGTACGAAGGCATGGCACTGGACCCGCCGCGAACGCGCCGCCGACCTCACCGACATCCGGGGCGAGGGCGGCAGCCCCGTCCAGGTCGTCGAGGCGGGCACCGGACGGCTGCTCGGCACCGTGGACGCCTCGGCCGCCCATACTGCGGTCCACGAGGGCGCGGTCCACCTCCACCAAGGCCGTACGTACCTGGTGAAGGAGCTCGACCTCGACGAGTCGGTCGCCCTCGTCCAGGAGGCCAACCCGTCCTACTCCACGACCGCCCGGGACACCACGGCCATCTCCGTCCTGGACACCGACGTCTCGGTGCCCTGGGGGGACGGCCGCCTCTGCTACGGCTCCGTCGAAGTCACCAACCAGGTCGTCTCCTTTCTGCGCCGCCGGCTCATCACCGGCGAGGTACTCGGTGAGCAGAAGCTGGACCTTCCGCCGCGCACCCTGCGTACGCGTGCCGTGTGGTGGACGGTCACCGAGGACCAGCTCGATGCCGCCCGGATCAACCCCGAGATCCTCGGCGGCGCCCTGCACGCCGCCGAGCACGCCTCGATCGGGATGCTCCCGCTGTTCGCCACCTGCGACCGGTGGGACATCGGCGGTGTCTCGGTGCCGCTGCACCCGGACACGCTCCTGCCGACCGTCTTCGTCTACGACGGTCACCCGGGCGGCGCGGGCTTCGCGGAACGCGCCTTCCACACCGCCCGCTCCTGGCTGACGGCCACGCGAGCCGCGATCGCCTCCTGCGAGTGCGAGGCCGGCTGCCCGTCGTGCGTCCAGTCCCCCAAGTGCGGCAACGGCAACGATCCGCTGCACAAACGGGGCGCGGTGCGATTGCTCACGGAGCTGCTACGGGGGGCTCCGGAGGAGTAGCGGCCCCTGCCGCTACCGGAAAGGTCACCCGAGGCTCCGCGGGAGCAACGGGCCTGGCCTCGCGCGAGGCGATCACCCGAGGCCCCGCAGGAGCAACGGGCAAACTCCTGCCTCGCGCGCAGGCGCTGACCGCGGCCTCAACGCCCGGATTCCGCACCCGGACCAGCCCAGCGCCCGACTTCCGCACCCCGGACCAACCCAGCGTCTGGGTTCCGCCTCAGCGCCTAAGTTCCGTGCCCGCCCAGATCAGCGCCTGGCTACCGTCTCAGCGCCTGGGTTCCGCACCCGCCCACCTCCTCGTACGGCTGCCCACTTCAGCGCCTGGCTTCCGCACCCACCTCAGGGCCTGCCTTCGCCCCCGTCCGCCTCAGAGCCTGGCTCACGCACTCCGCCCACCTCAGGGCGCAGCCCCTGAACTCCCGACGCTCGCCCCCACCTCAGGCGCCGGCGGCCCCGCCCGCGAGCGCACCGCCGACGACATGGGTCCCGACCGTGCTCGTACTGTCACGTCCGCGATCTCGCCCCGCACCGCGCACCGCACCACGTCCGTGCCCTGTGCCCGTGCCACCCGCCCTGCTCCCGCACACGCGTCCTCCTGCCCCCGCAGGGCGTGGTCCGCGGCCGCGAGCGCCGCCAAGTCCGCCGCCGCGCCCGCCCGATGGCGCGCGACCATGGCCTGGGCCATGAGCAGCAGGCCGGCAAGGATGAGACACAGCGCGCCGATCAGCCCGACCACCCATACGGTCGCCGAACCCTGATCGTCCCGCGCACGCGCCCCGAGCCGCCCGCGAGCACCCACCGCGGTTGAGCGCCCACGGGCACCCAACCCGGTCTGGCACCGGCGGGCACCCACGCCGACCCTCTGACCACGCGCCCCCAGCCCCAACTCCCGTATCTGCGCAGGCCCTCCAGTCTGCGCAGGCGCTCCAGCACCCGTCTGCCGAAGCAGTCGACCTCCCCGCCCC
>NZ_JAAKZW010000380.1 GCF_011044995.1 Streptomyces mesophilus
GCCCCGGACCCCGCATCCGAACTCCGTTCGGATCTCCTCAAACGCCGGAGGGGCTGAGTATGCGTGCCGCCCGCCTCATCAAGATGGTTCTGCTGTTGCAGTCCCGCCCGTCCATGACCGCCGCCGAGCTCGCCCGTGAGTTGGAGGTGTCGGAGCGGACCGTGACCCGGGACGCTCAAGCGCTCGGCGAGGCGGGGATTCCGGTGTACTCGGACCGGGGGCGGCTCGGCGGCTACCGGTTGATCGGTGGGTACCGGACGCGGCTGACGGGCCTGGCGCGGTCCGAGGCCGAGGCGCTGTTCCTGTCCGGAGTGCCGGGCGCGCTGCGGGAGATGGGTCTGGAGGACACCGCGTCGGCCGCCCGGCTCAAGGTGTCGGCGGCGCTGCTGCCCTCGCTCAGGGACGCCTCGCAGAGCGCGGCGCAGCGCTTCCACCTCGACGCCCCCGGCTGGTACCACGAGCCGCAGACACCCGAGCTGCTGCCCGCGATCGCCGACGCGGTCTGGGACGACCGTCCGCTCAAGGCCCGCTACGGGCGCCAGGACACCGAGGTGGAACGGGAGCTGGAGCCGTACGGGCTCGTCCTGAAAGCGGGCGTCTGGTACCTGTGCGCCCGCGTGCCCGGCTCCGGCCACCGGGTCTACCGGATCGACCGCTTCACCCAGATCTGCGTCGCCGAGGAGCACTTCGAGCGGGACGAGGAGTTCGATCTGCCGGGGTTCTGGGAGGAGCGTGCGGCACAGTTCGCCCGCTCGATCCTGCGGGCCGAAGTCCGTCTGCGCCTGTCCGAGTCCGGCGTACGGCGACTGCCGCACGTGACCGACAAACAGGCGGCCGCGGATGCGCTGGAAGCCGCCGGGGAGGCCGATGCCGAGGGGTGGGTGACGGTGACCCTGGCCGTCGAGTCGGCCGAGGTCGCGTACAGCCAACTCGTCGTCCTGGGGCCGGAGGCGGAGGTCCTGGCGCCGGCGGAGCTGCGGGAGCGGTTCGTGGAGAGGGCCAGGGCGGTGGTGCGGCTGTACGGCGGGGGCGGCGCCTGACGGCCGCGCCCGACGTACGGGATCAGCGGCCGTACGAGATCAGCGATAGTCCTCCTCGCGCGGTGCCTCACCCCGCTGTTCGGCCGCCATGAAGCCCCATACGTCGGGCCGGCTGCCGTCCGTGTCCGTGACGCCGTACTCGCGGGCCAGCTCGCCGCTGGACAGCGACTTGCCGTTCCAGCGTGCACGCTCCGGGTCCGCCGTCAGGGCGGCGACGCCACGGCCGAGATACGTGGGCGACTCGGACAGCGCCCACAGGTGCTGGTTCGCGATGCCGTCCCGCCAGGTCTCCTCGGTGAGCTTGAAGCCGTCGAGCATCTCCTCGGAGCGCAGGAATCCCGGGGTGACCGCGACCGCGCCGCAGCCGACCCGCTTCAGCTCCTCGCCGAGGATGTACGCCATGCGGATCGGGCCGTTCTTGGCGAGGTCGTAGTAGAAGTTCTCGCGGAAGCCCCGGTTCGACTCGGCGGTCCCGTCGGTGACCTCGACGACCAGGCCGCCCGGGTTCCTGGTGAGCAGCGGCAGCGCGATGCTCGCCGTGATGATGTGGGTGCGCACCCCGAGATCGATCATCCTGAGTCCGCGGTCGAGGTCGACGTCCCACATCCTCGTATCGAAGTCGAGCAGGTTGTTGCCGCCCCAGACGTCGTTCACGAGGATGTCGAGCCGGCCCTGCTCGCGGTCGATCCGCTCGACGAGGGCGCGGACCTGGTCGGCCTGGAGATGGTCGGTCGGCACGGCGATGCCCTTGCCACCCGCCTCGTCCACCAGGTCCGCCGTCTGCTCGATGGTCTCCCCGGCCCTGCCGACCTCGCTGACCTGTGTGCGGGTGGTGCGCCCCGTGACGTAGACGGTGGCACCGGCCCTTCCGAGTTCCACGGCGAGCGCCCGGCCCGCGCCACGGGTGGCTCCGGCCACGAGGGCGGTCTTCCCGGACAGATCCTTCTTCGTTGTCTGCATACGCCGAGCGTGACAGCCAATCCGGACACCTTCTGTCCGGCTTTCCCGGCACTTGCTCCGACGTGTGCCGGATAACAAGACCGGCACTCCGCGTGCGTCCCGTGGCGGCAGGGCCGATGCTTGACCCGTGATGGACGAGACGGAGTTCTGGGAGCTGATCGACACCACCCGCGAGGCCGCCGAGGGCG
Organism: Streptomyces mesophilus; assembly: GCF_011044995.1. Taxonomy (GTDB): domain Bacteria; phylum Actinomycetota; class Actinomycetes; order Streptomycetales; family Streptomycetaceae; genus Streptomyces; species Streptomyces mesophilus. The sequence goes on from NZ_JAAKZW010000380.1 coordinate 2,189, forward strand.
ACCCCGAGGACCATGCAGAGCTGCTCGTGGAGCGGCTCCTTCAGCTCGACCCGGACTCCGTGCTCGACTTCGCCCGCCACTTCGAGGCGCGCTACAACCGGGCGTACCGCTGGGATCTGTGGGGCGCGGCCAGCGTGCTGCTCGACGGGGCCAGCGACGACGCCTTCGACTACTTCCGGTGCTGGCTGATCGGGCAGGGGCGTGAGGTGTTCGAGGGCGCGCTGCACGATCCGGACGCGCTGGCCGAGCTGCTCGTCGAGTTCGACGAGGAGATCGACGGGGACGGCGAAGAGCTCGGGTACGCGGCGGACGAGGCGTACGAGCAGCTGACGGGTGTGGTCGCGCCGGACCTCGGCATCCCGGCGGCGCCCGCGGAGCCGGCGGGGACGCCGATCGACTTCGAGGACGATGCGGCTCTGGCGCGGTACTTCCCGCGGCTGTGGGAGCGGTTCGCGGAGGAGTGAGGTCGGGCGGCGGAGGCCCGCCGCTGGCGGGTTGCGGCCGTCCCTACTCCCTCGGCACTCCCTCGGCACTCCCTCGGCCGTCCCTACTCCTGCGGCGGACATCCCCGCGCCAGCACCAGCAGCGCCACATCGTCCCGAATCGCTTCCGCGAAGCCGCAGACGTCCCGCCACACCGCCTCCGCCAGCGCCGCCTGGTCCTCCCCCGACGCCTCCGGCAGCTTCGCGAGCCGTGACGCCAGCGGGTAGTACGCCCCGGCCGCGTTCCGCGCCTCCGTCACACCATCCGTGTGCACCAGCAACTGGTCGCCGGGCAGGAGCGTGAGGCTCAGCACGGGCGGCGCCGAGTAGGCGGCCAGGTCGAGCCCCAACGGCGCCCCCGGCAGTACGGGCAGTTCCTTCGCCGAGCCACCGCGGAGCAGCAGCGGCGGCGGATGCCCGCAGGACAGGATCCGTACCGAAGAGCCCTCCGGCGGGAACTCCAGGAGCATCGCGGTCGCAAACAGTTCGCAGTGCGCCGCGTCCCCGGCGTCCGCGGAATCCACCACGAGCCGCCGGTCGAGCCGTGCGGCCACCCCGGCGAGGCTGGGTTCGTCGAGCACCGCCTCGCGGAACGCCCCGAGCAGCGCCGCGACCGTCCCCACGGCCGCGAGCCCGTGCCCCTGCACATCGGCCACCAACGCCCGTACGCCATGAGGACCTTGCCGTACGTCGTAGAGATCGCCGCCGATCAGCGCGCCCCGCTGCGCCGCACGGTACAGCGCCGCGCACCGCACCGGACCCACCTGGGGCGCGAGCGGCGGCAGCACCGCCAGCTGCGCGGCCTCCGCCACCGTGCGCACCGTCACGAGCTGGGCGTCGCGCCGGCTGCGCACCCAGGCGATGATCACGCTGAGCAGCGCGACGAAGGTGACGGTGAGCGCATCCCCGTTGCCCGGGTGCTCCCAGCGCAGGCCCGGCAGCGTGAGCAGCACGACGACCAGCACGCCGAACAGCGCCGTCGCGGCGGGACCGTAGGCGAGAGCGGCGAGCGGAGGGGTGGCGGCGAGCAGGAAGCCCAGTTCGAAGTTGCTCGGGGTGGTCTCCTGCAGGATGACGAGGGCGACGATCAGGACCAGGGGCAGCAGCCGCAGCCAGCGGGCGGGTTTCGGGCGCGCGCCGTCGAGACCGAAGGTCCCGTCCAGGTCCTCGGGCGCCGGCAGCAGGAGTTCGGCCAGACCGCGCCGCCGGCCCGGGCGCGAAGCGGTCCCGGAGTCGGTTGCTGCTGCGCGGCGGATCACATCTGTCAGCCTCACCCGCGCGACGGTCAGCCGCACCCGGGACCCTGCCGGACGCCGAGATGCCCGCCGTACAGTGGCCCGATGTCCTCGCCCCTCATACGCTCCGCCCGCCGCGCCGACGAGACCGCGCTCGCCCTGATCGACCACGACACCTGGTCGCCGCTGCACGCGGTGCAGCCGAGGCCGGAGCCGGACGCCCCCTTCTTCGACGCACGGCATGAGCCGGAGCAGTACCTGGTCGCGGAGGTGGACGGCGAGGTCGCCGGATACATCCGGGTGGTGCCGCCCACCCCGCTGCCCGCCAGCCTCCATGTGCGCCAGATCCAGGGCATCGCGGTCGCCGACCGGGCGCGCGGCAAGGGCGTGGCCCGCGCGCTCATCCGGTCCGCGTGCGCCTGGGCCGCCGAGCGCGGCGCCCGGCGGATGACACTGCGGGTCCTCGGGCACAACGCTCCGGCCCGCCGCCTGTACGAGTCCGAGGGGTTCGAGGTCGAGGGCGTGCTGCCCGGGGAGTTCCTGCTCGACGGCGAGTATGTCGACGATGTGCTGATGGGGCGGGCGCTCGCGGGCTGACGCGTGGGCGGGGTGGCTGTCTCTTATACA
>NZ_JAAKZW010000381.1 GCF_011044995.1 Streptomyces mesophilus
CTCCTCACCCCCACCCGCCTCGACCCGGCCCCCGCCCCGGGCGCCGTGGCCGCGCAGGATCTGCGCGGCAAGCGGTTCGTGCTCGTGGGGGACGGGACGCCGGTCGCGCAGGCGCTCGTCACACGGCTCACCGTGCTCGGCGCCATCGCCTCGCGGATCGGCGACGACCTCGAAGGGCACCAGGGCGCCGTCGACGGGCTCATCCACGTCGGCGCGCTCGCCGACCACGGCGAGCCCGTACTGCCCGGCGCCTTCCCGCTGTTCCAGGCCGCCCTGCGCCGGAGCCCCCGCTGGCTGCTCGCCGCACACCACGCCAAGGACACCAGCGGGCTCGCCGGCTTCTTCCGTACGGTCGCCCGTGAGTACCCGGACACCGTCGCCCGCAGCGTCGAGGTGGACCCGTCGCGCGGGGCCGCCGAACAGGCCGAGGTGATCGTCGAGGAACTGCTCGCACCCGACCGCGAGCCGGTCGTGCTGCGCACCGACCGCACCCGGCGCGGCATCGCCCCACGCGAGCTGAGCCTCGGCCTCCTGGCCACCTCGGGCGCCGGACCGGCCGGCACCGGCGTCGCCGAGGCGACCGTCCTCGGGCTCGGCCCGGACTCGGTGGTCGTGCTCGCCGGGGGAGGACGCGGGATCACCGCACGGTTCGCGGTGGCGCTCGCGGCGGCTTCCCGGTGCCGTATCGAACTGCTCGGACGCACCGAACTGCCCGATCTGCCCGACGAGTTCAGCGACGCCCGCGACAAGGCGGCCCTGCGCGCCGCGCTGATCGCGCGCGGCGGCCTCAAGCCCGCCGAGATCGAGCGGACCGTCGGCCGGATCCTCGCCCAGCGGGAGATCTCGAGCACCCTCGCCGAGATCCACGACGCGGGCGGCCAGGCCGGTTACCGCGCGGTCGATCTGCGGGACGCGGAGGCGGTGCAGCAGGCGGTCAAGGAGACGTACACGACATACGGACGGATCGACGGCGTCGTGCACGCGGCCGGTGTCATCGAGGACAAGTTGCTCGCCGAGAAGGATCCGGACTCCTTCCGGCGCGTGTACGGGACGAAGGTGGACGGCGCCCGCACGCTGCTCGCCGCGCTGCACCGGCTGCCCCAACTGCCGCGCTTCACCGTCCTTTTCGGCTCCATCTCCGCCGTCTTCGGCAACCGCGGCCAGATCGACTACGCCGCCGCCAACGACGCCCTGGCCCGCATCGGCCGCCGCTGGCAGGACGCCACCGGCACCCGCGCCCTGACCGTGCACTGGGGGCCCTGGGCACCGACCGGCGCACACGACGGCATGGTCGGACCCGAGCTCGGCCGCGAGTACGCGCGGCGCGGGATCGAGCTGATCGACCCGGAGGAGGGCGTGCTCGCCCTGCTGCGCGAGCTCGCCTGGGGCGACAGCGGCACCGACGAGGTCGTCTACACCGCGTCCGGCTGGTGAGCGGCGCGATGAGACGTCAACAGCCCGTCGCCATCGTGGGGATGGCGGTGACCCTGCCGGGTGCCGGTGATCTGGAGTCGTACTGGCGCAATCTCGTCGACGGTACGGACGCGCTGAGCGAGGTGCCCGCCGGGCGCTGGGACAGCGAGGCGTACTTCGATCCGGCGGGCGGGCGGCCCGACGCGGTCTACACCCGGCGCGGCGGGTTCGTGGACGGGATCGCCGACTTCGACCCGACCGCGTTCGGGATCATGCCCGGCTCGGTGGCCGGTACCGAACCCGACCAGCTGATCGCCCTGCGTACCGCGGCCGCCGCGCTCACGGACATGGGAAGCGCGCTGCCGTCCGACCGTGCGCGGGTCGGTGTCGTGCTCGGCCGCGGCGGCTATCTGACCTCGGGCCTCGCCCGCCTCGACCAGCGGCTGCGGACCTCGGCCCAACTCGTCCGCACCCTGCGGGAGCTGCTCCCCGAGCTGGGCGAGGACCGGCTCGGTCTCGTACGGGACGCCTTCCAGGAGGCGCTCGGCCCCGCCAGCCCCGAGTCGGTGATCGGTCTCGTCCCCAACTTCGCCGCCTCGCGCGTCGCGAACCGCCTCGACCTGCGCGGCCCCTCGTACACCGTGGACGCCGCCTGCGCCTCCTCGCTGGTCGCGCTCGACCAGGCCGTCTCCGAACTCGCCGCGGGCCGCTGCGACGTGATGCTCGCGGGCGGCGTCCACCACTGCCACGACATCACGCTCTGGTCGGTCTTCTCGCAGCTGCGCGCCCTCTCCCCGAGCGGCCGGATCCGCCCCTTCCACCGGGACGCGGACGGTGTCCTGATGGGCGAGGGCACGGGCGTCGTCGTTCTGAAGCGGCTCGATGACGCCCTGCGCGACGGGGACCGCGTCTATGCGGTCGTACGGGGAGTGGGCGTCGCGGGCGACGGACGCGCCGCCTCCCTGGTCAACCCCGACCCGGGCGGGCAGGCCCGCGCGGTACGGCTCGCGTGGGAGGCCGCCGGCCTCGACCCGGCCGAGCCCGGTTCGCTCGGCCTGCTCGAAGCGCACGGCACGGGCACGCCGAACGGCGACGCGGCCGAAATGGCCACGCTGGCCGAGGTGTTCGGGCGCGGGGCGCCGGACGCGGTGATCGGCTCGGTCAAGTCGATGATCGGGCACACCATGCCGGCGGCCGGAGTGGCGGGCCTGGTCAAGGCCGCGCTCGCGATCCACCGGGGTGTGCTGCTGCCCACGCTGAACTGCGACGACCCGCACCCCGCCCTCCTGGAGACCCGGTTCCGGCCGGTGGCGCAGGCGGGGCCGTGGGAGGCGCCGCTGCGGCGGGCGGCGGTGAACGCCTTCGGGTTCGGCGGGATCAATGCGCATGTGGTTCTGGAGCAGGTGCCGGATTCGGTACGGGCGTCGGGGGAGTCGGGGGTGTCGGGGGCCCAGCCTCTGCGCGGCCACGGGCAGCTCCCCCCGCTACAGGTCGCCGAACCCGTACGCCTGCTGCGACTGGCCGCCGAGGACGCGGGCGCCCTGGCCGGACTCCTCGACGCGGATGACGCCGAACTGCGCCGGGCGGACGGCCCGTTGGACGGCCGGCCCACGGGCACGGGCCACGCCCGGGTCGCCGTGCTCGACCCCACGCCCCGCCGCCTCGCCCTCGCCCGCAAGGCCGTCGCCCAGGGGCGGGAGTGGGGCGGGCGCAGCGATGTGTGGTGTGCGCCCCGTCCGCTGCTCGGCCCCGGCGGTGGCCGCACGGCCTTCCTCTTCCCCGGCCTCGAAGCCGAGTTCGCGCCCCGGATCGACGACGTGGCCCGGCACTTCGGGCTCCCGCCGGTGGAGTTCGCCGATGCCCAGGTGGGCGACGTGGGGGAGCACGGCGCCGCCGTCTTCGGCGTCGGACGGCTGCTCGCCCAGGCGCTCGGCCGGATCGGTCTCGCGGCGGACGCGATGGCGGGGCACAGCGTGGGGGAGTGGACCGCGATGGCGGTCGCCGGGATGTACGACCCCGCCGAAGTCGACGCGTTCCTACGGGAGTTCGACCCGTCCTCGCTGCGCGTCCCCGGCCTCGCCTTCGCCGCGTTCGGCGCCCCGGCCGCCCAGGTGGAGGCGCTGCTCGATGCGTTTCCGGGCGTCGCCCTCTCGCACGACAACGCCCCGCGCCAGTCCGTCGCCTGCGGCCCGCACGCCCAGGTCGAGGCGCTCACGGCAAGGCTGCGGGCGGACGGGGTGCTCGGCCAGGTCCTTCCGTTCGAGTCCGGCTTCCACACCCCGATGCTGGCGCCGTATCTGGCACCCATCGAGCAGGCCGCTCGCGGTTTCACCCTGCGCCGGCCGTCGGTCCCGGTGTGGTCGGGCACGACGGCGGCGCCCTTCCCGGCCGACGAGCAGGCGGCACGCGACCTGTTCGTACGCCACCTCCTGGAGCCGGTCCGCTTCCGGATGCTCACCGAGGAGTTGTACGCGGCCGGGTTCCGCGCCTTCGTCCAGTTGGGCACGGGCCAGCTCCCGGCCCTGGTCGGCGACACCTTGTCGGGCCGCCCGCACCTGGCCGTCTCCGCCAACGCGCCGCGCAGCGACGGGATGACCCAGCTGCTTCGGGTGGCGGCGGGGGTGTGGGCGTTCGGCAGGGAGCCGGATTTCGGGGAGCTGGTCGGCGGGCGGACGGGGTCGGCCGGTGAGCCTACGGGTGCGGTGACCGGCCCGGCGGATGCGCTGAGGGGTCCGACGGGTGCGACGGTTGCGCGGTCGGGTCCGGGTGCGACGGGTGCTCGGTCGGGTCCGGGTGCGACGGGTGCTCGGTCGGGTCAGGCGGGTGCGCAGACGGTCCCCGAACCTGTGCGCCCTGCCGCCCCTTCGCACGCCATGCCCCTCGACCTGAGCGCCGGGCTCGTCTCGCTGGACACGGCGACCCGGGACCGGCTGCGTGCGGTACTGCGGGACCGTGCCCCGCTCGACAGCGCCCCGCTCGAAGGCGTACGGGAACTGCTTCCGCAGGGGGCCCGAACCCGGGCCGCGGCTCAACTGCCCGACGCGCTGGCCGGATCCCCGCTCGCCGTCGAACTCCAGGCCCTGCTCGACGCCTC
>NZ_JAAKZW010000382.1 GCF_011044995.1 Streptomyces mesophilus
GCTCCCCGACTCCGCCCCCCGCCCCCTCACTAGAGTCGCCCGCATGCCCGATCTCTCCTACCTCGCCGCGGTCCGGGAGTCGTACGACACGGTCGCGTCCGACTACGTCGAGCAGGTCGAATCCCCGGCGGAACTGGATCCGCTGTCCCGCGGCATGCTGGACGTCTTCGCCGAAGTGGTACGGACGGCCGCCCTCGGCCCCGTCGCCGACCTGGGATGCGGGCCCGGCAAGGTCACGGCCCACCTCGCCGAGCGGCAAGTACCCGTATTCGGCCTTGACTTGTCCCCCGCCATGGTCGAACTGGCCCGCAGCGCCTACCCCCAGCTGCGGTTCGACGTCGCCTCGATGACCTCGCTCCCGATCGACGACGACGGCCTCGGCGGCATCCTCGCGTACTACTCCACGCATCACACCCCACCGGAGCTGCTGCCCGTGGTGTTCGGCGAGTTCCGCCGCACGCTCGCGCCGGGCGGCTGCCTGATGCTGGCCGGCCACGTAGGGACGGGCCAGCACTTCCGTCCGACCCAGGCGTACGGCGGGCATCCGGTCTCGTACGAGTCCTATCTGCTGCCACCGGACGAGATCGCCGAACTCCTGCGCCAGGCAGGGCTCACCCTCACCGCACGCCTGGTGGAGGAACCCGCCGAGGGAGCGCAGCGCACCTACGCCACATTCCTCGCGCGAAAGCCGGAACGGGCCTGAGCACCGAGACGACCTCCGACGGCGTGCGGCCCGGTTTGATCTAATCTGCCGCTTATGCCCCTCAGTGCTCAGGGAGATGCCCGCCCCCTCCGGTTCGGGCTGGTGACCGTACTCGTCGGCCTGGCGGCGGGCGTCGCGGGAGCTCTGCTGGCCCTGCTGCTGCACGGGGTGCAGCACGTGGCGTACGGATATCACGAGGGCTCGTTCCTGGCCGGCGTCGAGGCGGCCCCACCGGGACGGCGCGTGGCCGTGATGGCCGTCGCCGGCGTGGTGGCCGGGGTCGGCTGGTGGGCGCTGTACCGGTACGGGCGGCCCCTGGTGAGCATCGCGGAGGCGGTGCGTTCGCCCGACGTCCGGATGCCGCCGCTCACCACCTTCTGCCATGCCCTGCTCCAGATCGTGACGGTGGGCCTCGGTTCCCCGCTCGGCCGGGAGGTGGCGCCGCGGGAAATGGCCTCGGTGCTCGCGGGGGAGCTGACGCGCAGGACGGGACTCTCGCCGCGCCAGTGCGGCGTGCTCACGGCATGCGCGGCCGGCGCCGGTCTCGCCGCGGTCTACGACGTCCCGCTGGGCGGGGCCGTGTTCACGCTCGAGGTGCTGCTCGGCTCGTGGGCCCTGGGGGCGGTGCTGCCCGCCGTGGCCACGGCGGTGACCGCCACCGTCGTCTCGTGGGCGGTGCTCCCGGACGAGGCGGTCTACCGGCTCCCTCAACTCGACATCGGCGCACCCCTGTTGGTCTGGTCGGTGCTCGTCGGGCCGGTCGTCGGAGTGTGCGCCTACTGGTTCGCGCGGCTGGCCGCCGACGCACGCGAGCGGGCGCCGCGCGGACGGCTGCTCCTGGTCGCGGCACCGGCCGCGTTCCTCGTCGGCGGGCTGCTCGCCGTCCCGTACCCCCAACTGCTCGGCAACGGAAAGGCCCCCGCCGAGGTCGCCTTCGAGGCCCAGCCCGCGCTCGGCCTCGCGGCGGTCCTGCTGGCGCTGCGCGTGGCGCTCGTACTGCTGTGTCTGCGCGCGGGCGCCCGCGGCGGCCTGCTCACCCCGTCGCTCGCCAACGGGGCGCTGCTCGGAGTGGTGGCCGGCGGGGCCTGGGCGCTGCTGTGGCCGGGGGACAGCCCGGCGGCATACGCGGTCGTGGGAGCGGGCGCCTTCCTGGCCGCGGCCCAACGCATGCCGCTCACCGCGGTCATCCTGATCCTCGAATTCACCGACGCCCCACGGAACCTGGTGGTACCGGTACTCCTCGCGGTCACGGGCGCGATGGCCACACGCAGACTCTGCGAAAGGCGACGCGCGGGTGACAGCTGATGCATGGTGTGGGCACTTCTTGTGGTGCATTGCCTTGATCCAGGCGTTGGTTGCCTGCCTGTTCAGGAGGTACGGGCGAGGGCGCGCACGGTGTGCCGTACGACGGTGTCCGTGGTGTCGAACAGGGCGCGTTCGTGCAGCTCGCGCACCGTCCGTTCGTGTGCGGCGAGGACCGTGGCCGCGTACGCGGGGAGTTCTTCGCGGGTGAGGGCGGGGTCGTTCGCCTCGTCACCGTCGATGAGGGACGCCGTGGTGCGCAGTTCCCGCGCGCAGTTGCGCAGGGGTACGGGGCGCAGGGGTGCGTCGTCCGGGCCGGGGTGCCCGGCGCGCAGGGGGTGGTGGGTGTAGACGTGCGTGCGCAGACGTGCGGTGGCGGCCAGCACGTCGTCCAGGGCGGCCAGGAGCCGCCGGTCGGGCCGGTACTGCTGCGCGAGACGGTCGCGCGCGGCGGCCAGGTCGGCCTCGGCGGCTTCGGCGGCGGGGCGGGTGTGCAGGAGTTCCACCGGGCCGCGACTCTCGGCGACGGTGGCGGCGCGCTCCAGGTACCGCGCGTGGGTGCGCATCAAGTTGCCCAGCCGGTCGGGCAGTTGGTTCTCCTCGCGGCCGGGCCAGAGCAGCAAGGTGGCGAGCGCGGCGATCACGGCTCCGACCGTGTTGTCGAGGCTGCGTTCGGCCGCGTCCTGCCAGCCGACCGTGGTGCTGAAGTCGAGCAGGAGCAGCATGACGGGCGCGCTGAAGACGGGCCAGAAACCATAGTTGAGCGGGCGCAGGGTCCAGGCCGCAGCGGCGAACAGGGCTACGACAGGGACGAGGACGCCGAGGGGCCGGCCGTGGGCAACGAGGAGGACCACGGCGGCCAGGGCGCTTCCGATGACGGTTCCGGTGAGGCGCTTGACGATGCGCGGGGTGCTCTGCCCCCAGGTCGGGCGGAGCGTGGTGGCCATGCCGGTGATGAACCAGGCGGCGTGTGGCAGGCCGGACAGCTCCGCGGCCACGTAGACGGCGGTGAAGCAGAGTGCCAGGCGCCAGGTGAAGCGCTGCTCGGGGCCCCGGCCGAGGAGCGAACGCACCCGGTCCTTCACCGAGTCCGCCTCACGTGCGGCGTTCGTGCCCGCGGCCTTGGCGGATCCGGGCATGGATTCGGGCGTGGCTCCGGGCATGGCTCCGGCTGTGTCGCGGCCGAGGCGGAAAGCCAGCTTGAGCCCGATGCCCCACACCGTGCCCATCACAATGAGCAGCAGATGCTGCCAGGATCCCGGCTCGGGGTGCATCCCCGTCAGGACGAAGAGGAATGCGGGGATGATGCCGACGCGGGCCACTCGGGTGGCGAGGACCAGGACGACCAGGGTGCTCGCGGTGGCCCAGAGATTGCCGGCCATGAGGGTGCCGAGCAGCGCGGCCGCGAGGTTCCACAGGCTGAAGGCCAGCAGCGTCTTCGTACGGGTGCGCAGGTCACCCTTGGGCACGCAGTAGAACACCAGCCACGCGCCCAGCGCGACACCGGCGCCGGTGGATGCCCGGCCGGTGAGCACGCCGAGGAGCAGCGGGCCCCCGACGCAGAGTGCACCGGCGACTGCCACGGCCAGGTCGGGCCGGCCCGGTGCATCGCGCCGCATATAGATGGCGACGAGGTCGCGGGCGAGCGTCATGCATCGAGCAGGGCGATGACGCCGTCGGCCGAACCGATCTCGGCGATACGAGGCAGGATCGCGCGGAAGCTGTGCTCGTGCGACTCCGCGCTGGTGTCCGTGGTGGCGTCCTCGATCACGGCCAGGGTGTAGCCCAGCTCCCAGGCGAAGCGTGCCGTGGACTCCACGCCGATGCTGGTGGAGATGCCGGCCAGGACGATCTGCGTGATGCCGCGGCGCCGCAGCTGCAGGTCGAGTTCGGTGCCGGTGAAGGCGCCCCAGTGCCGCTTGGTGATACGGATGTCGCCGTCCTTGGCCAGTCCGTCGGCGAGCTCCGAGAACCCGGTCGGCGGCGGGGTCTCCATGCGGCCCGACGCTGCGCGGCCGACCGGCAGGTCCCCGCCGTCCGCCGACCACCCCACGTTGACCAGGACCACCGGCTTGCCGTGGGCGCGGAAAGCCTCGGCCAGCCGGATCCCCTGCTGGAGGATCTCCTGCGCGGGGCGGACGGTCGGCAGGCCGAGAATGCCTTTCTGGAGATCGATCAGGACGAGCGCGGACTTGTCGTCGAGCTGGGTCAGCTGCATGGGGATTCCTTGCGGTGTGGGGGAGTTGGGGATCAGAGGGCGGGGGACAGGGCCGCGGCCGGGGTGCTGGGCCCGCCCCTCTGAACGCGTCTGAGCAGAGACACCTGTGAAGGGGTGAGCTCCCTGCCGGCCTTCCGGCTCGGCTCCG
>NZ_JAAKZW010000383.1 GCF_011044995.1 Streptomyces mesophilus
ACCAGGCAGAGGGGGGCGGCGCCCCATACGGAAAAATGGCCCCGCCCCGGGTGGAACCCCAGGTCAGGGCCATAACGACGGACGAGTCGGCCTGTACGCCGGGTTCTGTCTCCCCAGGGTCTTGCGGCCCAGGGGGAGGCGGCCATCCATCTAGGGCCGGCATTGCTGCCGGCCTCGTGCGGTCTACCCGCGGACTCGGGCGAGCAGCCCTCGAACGTCCGCGCAGGAGCACCGGGGTGCTCCCTCTTGACCTTGCTCCGGGTGGGGTTTACCTAGCCGTCCGAGTCACCTCGGGCGCTGGTGGTCTCTTACACCACCGTTTCACCCTTACCGGGAACCGAAGCTCCCGGCGGTCTGTTTTCTGTGGCACTGTCCCGCGGGTCACCCCGGGTGGGCGTTACCCACCACCCTGCTCTGTGGAGCCCGGACGTTCCTCGCCGGGGATCCGAAGATCTCCGCCGCGACCGCCCGGCCGGCTCGTCCGCCGTGCCGCCATCGTACCGGCCGGGGAGGGCCTGTGATCACGCCTGCGGTGCGCTACGCAGGTTGCTGGAGGCAACCATCGATCGCGAAGGCCATCGGTCAGCTATCGCGAAGACCATCGGTCAGCTTTCGAGAAGCGCCCGGGGCCGCCCCCTGGCTAGCGTGAAGCACATGACGAACATCGAGCACCTCACCATCGAGGCCGCCGACCCCGCGGCCGCCCAGCGCTTCTACGCCGAGGCCTTCGGCCTGGACAAGCAGGTACGCGTACGGGCCTCCGAGGCCCCGACGACCGGCTTCCGTGGATTCACCGTCTCGCTCGTGGCCGCCCAGCCCTCGATCGTGATCGGCCTCCAGAACTCCGCCATCGCCGCCGGCGCCAAGGAGTTGAAGCCCGCCAAGAAGTCCCTCTGGGGCTTCGGCGGGGTGGTTCAGGCCCCCGACGGGACGGTCTGGCAGCTGGTCAGCTCCTCGAAGAAGGACACCGGGCCCGACAGCCGGAAGATCGACGAGATCGTGCTGCTGCTCGGCGTCTCGGACATGGCCGCGAGCAAGAAGTTCTACGTCGAGCGCGGGCTCACGGTCGCCAAGAGCTTCGGCGGCAAGTACACCGAGTTCGACGGCACCGGGAGTCAGGTGAAGCTGTCGCTCTACCCGCGCAAGGGTCTCGGCAAGGTCACCGGTGTCCCGACCGAGGGCAGCGGCTCGCACCGGCTCGCGATCGGCTCCGACCTCGGGGACTTCACCGACCCGGACGGCTACGGCTGGGAGAGCGCGGCATGAAGTTCCGTACGCTCGTCGAACCCCCGGAGCCGATGAACGGCCTCGAAGTGCCCGCCGAGCTCGTCGAGCAGCTCGGCGGCGGCAAGCGCCCGCCGGTGACCATCACGATCAACGGGCACACGTGGCGCAGCCGTGTCGCGATCATGCGGGGCCGCTGTCTGCTGGGCCTGTCCAACGCCAACCGGGCGGCCGCGGGTGTCGAGATCGGTGAGGAGATCGAGGTGGATCTGACGCTCGACACCGAGCCCCGCGTCATCACCGAGCCCGAGGACTTCGCCCGCGCGCTGGACGCGGATCCGGCCGCGCGTGCCGTGTACGACGCGCTGCCGCAGGGCCGCAAGCGGCAGCACGTCCTCGCGATCGACGGCGCCAAGAAGCCGGAGACGCGTCTGCGGCGGATCGACAAAGCGCTGGAGGAGCTGCGCGCCGGCACCTGAGGCTTCCAGCGATCCCCCCAACCGACAGTCCGTGTCATGGCCACCGGCAGCCCGTGCCACGGGTGGAGCGGACGCACCGAATTACGGACGAGTCCGATGTACGGACGCATCCGGATTTACGGGCAGCTGGATCGGCCCCGTACACCTCGTCGCGACCGGCACAAGTAGGGTGCGGAGCCGGACGACAGGGGAGGGCCGATGGACGCCAGCACACGTGCGGGACTGATACTCGCGGCGGTCACCGCGCTGGTGACGCTGGCGCTCACCCTGCTGCACCGCTTCACCGACGTACCGCTGCGGCCGGGACGGCGGCCCACCGGCGAACGAACCGCCGGCGACCAACCCGCCGGCGAACGCCCCTTCGTCGACTGGGAGTCGGCGCCGGACCTGCCCGAGTTCAGCTATGCCGCCCTCTACGCGCTGGCGGTACGGCGCCGGGACGCGCTGGCGCGGGCCGTACGGTGCGCGCGGGAGGCGGACCTGCCGGTACCCGAGCCGCTCGGCCTCCTCCCGGAGACCCGCGGTCAGGCCGGTCCGCAGGAAGGTGCCTACGCGGTACTGGCCCTCGCGGCCGCCGACGAGTTCATCGAGGAGAGCCTTCCGCCCGACTCCGTGCCCACCGCCGGGCAGCTGGACGAGTTCGAGCAGCGCACCGGCGGGACCTACGACCGCCGGCTCGAGGAAGGGATCGCGCTGACCGATGTGGTCGCGGCCCTGGAGGTCAGCCGTATCGGCATGCGGGCGCTGATCTGTCTGACCGAGGGCACCGCACTCACCCTCGACCGGCCCTGCTACTTCCACCCGCTGCATGAACGCGGCACCGAGCGCGTGCCCTGGCCGCAGGACGCGTTCACGGCGGAGGATCCCGGGCACGCACTCGTGGACGAGGTGGACGAGGTGGACGAGGTGGACGACGAGGGCGACGAGGGCGACAAAGACGATGACGTGGTCGCCGCCTGCCCGGCCTGCGCCGCCGGAACTCCCGCGCCTCTGCTCGTACGGACGGAAGCGGGTGAAGTCCCCTACTACCTGACCGAGTTCGAGACCAAGTCCGTGTTCCAGACGTCCGGCTACGGCGCGGGGGCCCTCTCATGGGACGCCGATGACCTGCTCCGCGCCTTCGTGGAATGGCACACCTTCGAGACGGACGACGACCGAGGCGACACCGGCGGCGCGGGCCGGGCGGGCGGCGTGGGCCGGGCGAGCGGCGGCCAAGGCGACACCGACGACCGTACGGAGGCCACCGCATGAGCACCGTCGACTGGTCCCGGGCCCTGGCCGGCCTCCCGCTCGGCCTGCTGCTCGTTCCGCTGCTGCTCCACCCCCTCGCGCTCCTCACGGTGCGCCTCGTCCGCCGCCGCCCCCTGCCCCCGCCGCGCTCGCGCCGGCGCGCCCGTGCCGAACTGGACGCTCTGCTCGGCGAGTTCGCCGCTAGGGGCGGTACACCGTCCCGGGCTCAGGGACCGCCGGCGCCATGAGCTGCGGCACCGTGACGAACGTATAGCCGTCCGCCTTCAGGGACTTGATGATCCCGGGCACGGCCGGGACCGTGCCGTCGTAGATGTCGTGGAGCAGGATGATGCCGTCGCGGTCCGCCTGGTCGAGGACGCGCTTTCGGATGAGCGCCGAGTCCTTGGTCGCGTAGTCCTTGGCGGTGACGCTCCACAGGATCTGGGACAGACCCAGCTCCTTGCAGACCCGTGTCACCTCGTCGTTGGTGCGGCCCTGGGGCGGGCGCATCAAGGTCGGCTCCTTGCCGGTGATGTCCTTGACGGCCTGCTGCGTACGGTCGAGTTCGGCACGGATCTCGTCCGTCGAGAGGTCCGTGAGGATGCCGTGCGTCCAGGTGTGGTTGGCGATCTCGTGGCCCTCGTCGGCCAGGCGCTTGACCACGTCCGGGTACTTCTTGACGTGGTTCTTGCCGAGCAGGAAGAAGGTCGCGGGGACCTTCTCGCGCTTGAGGGTGTCGAGGAGTTCGGGGGTGTCCTTGCCGGGCCCCGCGTCGAAGGTCAGCGCGATGCACTTGGCCTCGCGGCAGTCGACCGAACCGAACGTCCCCTTGCCGTCGTCGCCCGCGTCCGCGCGCACCTCGCTCGGTGCGACAGGGTCGGTGCCCCAGGACGACAGGGCGGTGGTCGCCGCCACTGCCGCCAGCGTCAGGCCCGCGGCCAGGGCCACGTAGCGGCGGCGGATGCGTCTGCGGGCGCCGCCCTCGGATGTGCTGTTGTCTTGCATGGTTCTCCCCCATGGTCTTGCTCAGGTGCCATGGAGGAGGGAGAGGAGGGTGGCCGGGTTGCCTGGCCGAAGTAAGGGCGGGGTAAATGTGGCTGGGATCACGCACCCTGCCGTTCTGCCTGCTCAGGCGGTACGTGACTCCTTGAGCGTGTGGGCGACCAGTGCGTTGGCGTGACCGTGGCCCAGGCCGTGCTCCGTCTTGAGCCAGGCCACCAGCTCCATGTGGCGCTCCAGCGGCGAAGCGCGGATCAGGTCGATCCACTCCTGGATTGGGCGCCCGTACTTCTTCTCGATCGACGGGAAGTAGGCCGCGGGGCCCTTGGCGGCGGGGGCGGGGG
>NZ_JAAKZW010000384.1 GCF_011044995.1 Streptomyces mesophilus
CTCACCACCCCACCAGGTTCCGCCCCCGGACCCCGGCGCCTCAAGCGCCGGCGGGGCTGAGTTGCCCAGCCGACGTCAGCCCCGCACCAACCCCAGCACCTCATCCCGCACCCGCTCCATCGTGGCCGCGTCGCGCGCCTCGACGTTCAGGCGGAGCAAAGGCTCCGTGTTGGAGGCGCGGAGGTTGAACCACCAGTCGGCGGACGAGACCGTGAGGCCGTCGAGCTCGTCGAGGGTGAGGCCCTCGCGGCCCTCGTACGCGGACTTCACCGCGGCCGCGCGGGCCGCCTGGTCGTCGACCGTGGAGTTGATCTCGCCGGAGCCGGTGTAGCGGTCGTACTGCGCCACCAGGTCGGAGAGCGTGCCCTGCTGTCCGCCGAGCGCGGCGAGGACGTGGAGCGCGGCGAGCATGCCGGTGTCCGCGTTCCAGAAGTCCTTGAAGTAGTAGTGCGCCGAGTGCTCGCCGCCGAAGATCGCCCCGGTCTCGGCCATCTCCTGCTTGATGAACGAGTGGCCTACGCGGGTACGGACCGGCGTCCCGCCGTTCTCGCGGACGACCTCCGGGACCGACCACGAGGTGATCAGGTTGTGGATGACCGTGCCCTTGCCCCCGTGCTTCGCCAGCTCACGTGCGGCGACCAGCGCGGTGATCGCGGACGGGGAGACCGGCTCGCCGCGCTCGTCGACGACGAAGCAGCGGTCGGCGTCACCGTCGAAGGCGAGCCCGAGGTCGGCGCCCTCCTCCTGCACCCGCTTCTGCAGGTCCACGATGTTGGCCGGGTCCAGCGGGTTGGCCTCGTGGTTGGGGAAGGTGCCGTCCAGCTCGAAGTACATGGGCACCAGGTCGAGCGGCAGACCCTCGAAGACGGTGGGCACGGTGTGGCCCCCCATCCCGTTGCCCGCGTCCACCACGACCTTCAGCGGACGGATCGAGGTCAGGTCGACCAGGCGGAGCAGATACGCCGCATAGTCGGTGAGCGTCTCGCGCGCGGTGATCTCGCCGGGGGCCGCGGCCGGCTCCGGGGCGCCGGACTCGGCCCACTGCTCGACCAGCTCGCGGATCTCGGTCAGGCCCGTGTCCTGGCCGATCGGGGCGGCACCGGCGCGGCACATCTTGATGCCGTTGTACTGCGCCGGGTTGTGCGAGGCCGTGAACATCGCACCCGGCAGATCCATGTCACCGGAGGCGAAGTACAGCTGGTCGGTCGAGCAGAGGCCGATCTCGGTGACCGCGACGCCGAGCGCGGACGCACCGCGGGCGAAGGCGCGCGAGAGACCGGGGGACGACGGGCGCATGTCGTGCCCGACGACGATCGCGTCGGCACCGGTGACCCGGGCGAACGCGGCGCCGAACAGCTCCGCGAGCTGCTCGTCCCACTGGTCGGGCACGACGCCGCGAACGTCGTACGCCTTCACGATCTGCCTCAGATCAACCACAGCCCAAGCCTCTCTGGAATTCAGTGCCGATTGCCCCAAAACTACCTGGCGCCCGCAAGCCCCCGTACCGGCCTGTGGATAACTCT
Source organism: Streptomyces mesophilus (assembly GCF_011044995.1). GTDB lineage: Bacteria > Actinomycetota > Actinomycetes > Streptomycetales > Streptomycetaceae > Streptomyces > Streptomyces mesophilus. Next base: position 1,524 of record NZ_JAAKZW010000384.1, read on the forward strand.
CCGCGCGGGCCGAAAGTGAGGGTCAGCAGTCCATTTACGGTCGGCTCTCTTCCTCTCCACCACCCGCGGCACGCACTCCTCACGGAAGCATCCACCCCAGCACCGCAGTGCTCTGCAGCACCACGATCAGACACATCACCAGGAGCAGTCCGATGCTCCACGGCAGCACCTTGCGCAGCAGATCGCCTTCCTTGCCCGCGAGCCCGACCGCCGCGCATGCGATCGTCAGGTTCTGCGGCGAGATCATCTTGCCGAGCACACCGCCCGAACTGTTCGCCGCCGCAAGGAGATCGGGCGACAGACCCGACTGGCGTGCCGCGGTCACCTGCAGTGCGCCGAACAGCGCGTTCGCCGACGTATCGGATCCGGAAACCGCTACCCCGAACCAGCCGAGGACGGGTGAGAGGAAGGCGAGCCCCGCGCCCGCCGCCGCCACGTAGTGGCCGATCACGGCGGCTTGACCGGACAGGTTCATCACATAGGCGAGCGCGAGCACCGAGGTCACGGTCAGGATCGCGAACCGCAGCTCGTACACCGTGCCCAGCCACTCCCGCACGGCGGGCCGCGGGCGCACCCCGATCATGGCGGCCGTGCCAACTCCCGCGAGCAGCACGAGGGTTCCGCCCGTCGAGACCAGCGGCAGCGTGAACACGTTGGCCCCGACCGGTTCACCGTCCGGGCCCTCCACATCGAGCAGCGGCCAGTCGAACACCTGGGTCGCCCCGGCCAGGAAGTCCTTCACCGGCGGGATCTGCGCGAGCGAGAACACGGCGACGATCAGGCCGTACGGAGCGTAGGCCCGCACCACTTCACGGCGCGGGTCCTCGATGTCCAGGTCTTCGCTGCGTACGCCGGTGAGGACCGCCGCCCGTACCGGTTCCGCGGCCGGCCTGCGCGCCCCGGGCAGCGCCATGAGCGCGGCCGCGCCCGCGAGTGCGGCGCCGATGTCGGCGAGCTGGGCGGAGACGTAATTGGAGGCCGCGAACTGGGCCGCGGCGAAGGCGGCTCCGCAGACCAGGGCGGGCACCCAGGTCTCGCGCAGCCCGCGCCTGCCGTCCACGAGGAAGACGAGAACGAGCGGCACGACGAGCGCGAGCAGCGGCGTCTGCCGTCCGACGACGGAGGCCACGCTGTCCAACGGCAGGCCGGTGACCTGCGCGAGCGTCACGACCGGGGTGCCCATGGCGCCGAAGGCGACCGGCGCGGTGTTGGCCACGAGCGCGACCACGGCGGCCTTGACGGGCTCAAAGCCGAGCGCCACCAGCATCACCGCGCTGATGGCCACGGGCGCCCCGAACCCGGCGAGCGCTTCGAGCAGCGCGCCGAAGCAGAAGGCGATGACCAGCGCCTGGATCCGGGGGTCGTCGGAGAGCCTGCCGAAGGAGCGGCGCAGGATGTCGAAGTGCTGGGTGCGGACCGTCATCCGGTACACCCACAGGGCGTTGACGACGATCCACATGATCGGGAAGAGGCCGAAGAGCACACCTTGGGCGGCCGCCGACGCGGTCTGCACCACCGGCATCCCGTACGCGAGCCAGGCCACTGCCGCCGCGACCGCGAGGCCGGTCAGGCCGGCGCGATGGGCCCGCATACGGACCGCGCCGAGCAGTACGAGCACGGTGACGAGGGGCAGCGTCGCGACCAGCGCGGACAGCGCGAGCGAATCGGCGACGGGTTCCAGATCTTGGATGAACACAGGGGCCTCCCAGGTCGCGGTAAAAAGCGTCGTGTCCACGACAAGGGCAAGTCAATGGCCCGTACAGCGAAGGGAGTTGAAGGAAGTGTGGGGATACGCGGGACCGCTTACGGAGATCAGGCCGGCCGCTTACGGAGATCAGGCCGGCCGCTTACGGAGATCAGGCCGGCCGGCAGGTCACGGACTCGACGGCGGTCACCAGGAACTGGACATCCCCGTCGGGCACTTGGGAGCCGGTCAGGACTCCGGCGACCGCAGCACCCGCAGATGCCCTCGGCGCGCGACCTCCATCGGGTCGGCGCCGGAGCGCCCCCCGTTGTCCCCGGCCGCGCGCTCCTGGGGCCTGGCGGCCTCACGTACGGCATTGGCGAGGGCTTCGAGATCATCGCCGCTCGGGCGGGGCGGGGCGGAGCCGTCGGCGAGCCGGACGACTTCCCAGCCGCGGGGGGCGGTCAAACGCTCTGAGTGTTCGGCGCACAGGTCATAGCAGTGCGGCTCCGCGTACGTGGCGAGCGGACCGAGCACGGCGGTCGAGTCCGCATAGACGTACGTCAGCGTCGCGACGGCGGGACGGCCGCAGGCGGTGCGCGAACAGCGACGTACGAGGCTCACGACGTTGGACGGTACCGCACTCTTGAGCGGGCCGCGACGACTCTCCACGAGGTCACTCCACCGTGTCGTGCTGTGAACCCGCCCACACGGCCCTTCGCGGCCTCCCCGCTGACCTGCGCGGAGCCCATCCGGCGCGGCAGTGAAGGGTGTTGAATCCGGTCACCACTCGATGCAAATGCCGTCATTTGCCATGAGAAGTGCGGTCTTCGAGCTGTAGGGAATCGAGCGCAACCGCGATCCGAACGATCAGGAAGTGACAGCGCGCCCGCCGAACGCCGCACCGTCCGGCGACACGGCCCGGGTGACGCCCCGCGCCGGGATCGGCGGCTGTCAGCCCGGAGGACTACGCTTCAGCAGTGATGGACAGCCCCGTACCGCCCCGCCCCACCGAGCCCAGGCCC
>NZ_JAAKZW010000385.1 GCF_011044995.1 Streptomyces mesophilus
GGCCCGGTTTCGGGCCGGCCCCACCCTGTGTCGGTTCCGTGAGAACCCCGTGGACGCGGTGTCGTAGGCCCCGCTTATGCTGCGCGGACGATCACGCAGCACCTGGGGAGGGCGCGGCATGCTGGGGAAGCTGTTCGGCAGGGGTGGGGAAGACCCGGCGGGGGATCCGCACGTCCTTGCACCCCGCAAGGGCAAGCACGGGGTGTACACGCTGCGGGCGCTCGGCGACCCGCGGGTGCTCGCCGCCGTGGAGGCCGCCGACGCGGGGGACTGGACCGCGGTGAAGACGGCTCTCGCGCCGTTCGACCTCGGCCGTGACCAGGCGGTGCTCGGTCAGCTGACCGGGATCGACGGCCTGGAGGAGTGGATCGTCCGGGCCGCCGACGAGGACGAGGAGCACCGGGCGACCGCGCTGCTGATCTCCGGTGCACACCACGTCGGCTGGGGCTGGGAGGCACGCACCTCCGCCCTGGCCAAGAACGTCACGCGCGAGCAGTGGCAGATCTTCTACGAGCGGCTGCGGATCGCCGAGGAGCACCTCCTCCAGGCAGCGGAACTCCGGCCCGACTGGATCACGCCATGGCGCCATCTGCTCACCTCGGGCCGCGGCATGTCCGTCGACGACAGCGTCAAGGAGGCCCGCCTCGCGGCCGGTGTGCGCCGCGATCCGCTGAACCTGGACATCCACCTGGAGTGGGTCTCGCAGCTGCAGCCCCGCTGGGGCGGCGAGCCGGGACAGGCCCTGGAGTTCGCCCGCAAGGCCTTCGCCGCCGCGCCCGACGGGCACCGGCTCGGTTGTGCCGTCGCCATGGCGTACGTCGAGCAGTGGGTGGAGTCGGACGACACCGACTGCCTCCAGGACCCCAGGATCCGCACCGAGTTGAGGGAAGCGGCCGAGCGCAGCGTCCTGCACCACGCGTACGAGCGCCGCCCCGGCTGGCAGGGCGACTACAACATCTTCGCCATGGCCCTCTCCCTTGCCGGCAGCAGCAAGGCCTCGAACGTCTTCCGCGAGCTGGACGGTGTGTTCACCGAGTGGCCGTGGACCTTCATGGCGGACCCGCAGAAGGCGTACGCGCGCTTCCGCAAGGCCTTCTGACCTCCTGCCCCCGCCCACCACTCCCACCCCGGACTGCCCCATGACTCTGCCCGAACACACCGCGTCCGACCGCACCTTCCAGGTCGATCTGCGCGGCCTCGTCGACCTCCTCTCCCACCACCTCTACTCCAGCCCCCGGGTCTACCTGCGCGAGCTCATGCAGAACGCGGTGGACGCCCTGACCGCCCGCCGCAGCCTGGAGTCCCAGGGCGGTTTCGGCATCCGGCTGTACGCGGACGGCGGCGTCGTCCGCGTCGAGGACGACGGTGTCGGTCTCACCGAGGCCGATGTGCACACCTTCCTCGCCACCATCGGCCGCTCCAGCAAGCGCGCCGACAAGATCGCCGAGCAACGGGCCGACTTCATCGGCCAGTTCGGCATCGGTCTGCTCTCCTGCTTCCTCGTCGCGGACGAGATCCACGTGGTCAGCCGCAGTGCCCGCACCCCCGACGCCCCGGCCGTCGAATGGCGCGGCCGCGGCGACGGCAGCTACACCGTGCGTACGCTCCCGGCCTCGGCCCGCCCGCAGCCGGGCACCACCGTGACGCTCACGCCCCGCGCCGACGCGGCCGAATGGACCCGCCCGGCCCAAGTGCACGCCCTGGCACGGCACTTCGGCTCACTCCTTCGCCACCCGGTGACCTTCGACGACGGTGCGGGCGGTCCCGCCGTACCCGTCAACCCGGAGCCCGCACCCTGGTCCCTGACGCACCCGACGCCCGGTGCACGCAACCGCGCCCTGGCCGCGTACGGCGAAGAGGTCTTCGGCTTCAAGCCGCTCGACACCATCGAACTCGACCTGCCCGCCGTCGGGTTGAAGGGCATCGCCTGCATCCTGCCGGACGCCGTGCCGAGCGGCCGCCGCCACGGCCACCGCGTGCACGTCAAGGGCATGCTCCTGTCCGAACAGGCCCCGGAGATCCTCCCCGACTGGGCCTTCTTCGTCCGCTGCGTCGTCGACGCGGAGAGCCTGCGCCCGACGGCCTCGCGCGAGTCCCTGTACGAGGACGACACCCTCGCCGCCGTACGCGACGCGCTCGCCGAACGCCTTCGCGAGTGGATCGCCAAGGCCGCCGCCAGCGACCCCGACCTGCTCGCCCGCTTCCTCCAGGTCCACCATCTGGCCGTGAAGTCCCTCGCCGTGCACGACGACGAGATCCTGCGGATGCTCCTTCCCTGGCTGCCGTTCGAGACCACCGACGGGCACGCCACGCTCGACGAGTTCGCCCGCACCCACCGCACGGTGCTCGTCACCGCCAGCGTGGAGGAGTTCCGTCAGGTCGCCGCGATCGCCTCGGCGGCCGGGCTCGGTGTCGTCAACGGCGGCTACACGTACGACCGCGAGCTCGTCCACCGGCTGCCCGAGATCCGGCCCGAGGTGAGCGTCGCCGACCTCGATCCGGAGACGCTCACCGCGCACCTCGACCCCGTGGACCGCGAGACCGAACTCGCCGCCGCGGCCTATCTCGCGCGTGCCCGCGACGCCCTCGCCGTCTTCGACTGCGATGTCGCCCTGCGCACCTTCCAGCCCGCGTCCGCCCCGGCCCTGCTCATCGACAGCCGCGACGCCCGGCACGAACGCACGCGCTCCCAGCTCGCCCGCGAGCAGGAAGGCGGCCTGTGGGGCGACATCCTCGGCTCCCTGCGCCAGGAGGTGCCGCGGGCCCAGCTGATCCTCAACCAGCTCAACCCCCTGGTCCGCACCGCCGTGACCATCGAGGAGCCCGAGCTCGCCCGCACCAGCGCCGAAGCCCTCTACGGGCAGGCCGCGATGCTGTCGCGACGGCCGCTGCGGCCCGCCGAATCGAGCCTCATCAACCGCTCCTTCCTCGACCTGCTCGCCCACGCCCTCCGCAAGGACAGCTGACGATGCCGACCGCACCCCTTCCGCAGAACACCGACGAGCTCTACGAGGCGCTGCGCGACAACGACCAGCGCCCCTACGGCCGCACGCGCACCGTCACGGCCGAGGAACTCGTGGACGCGGCCGAGCAGTTCGACGATCCCGCCGCGCTCGCCGACGCGCTGCTCGAACTCCAGGAGGCGTACACCTACGGCTCCGAACCCCGTAAGTCCCCGGTCGTCTTCGCCCGGCTGCTCAACCTGTACGACGAGCAGCCGGACGTCTTCGACGAGCGCCGGCGCCACCAGCTCTTCTGGCGCTTCAAGTGGGTGGCGAACGCCCTGCTCTCGCTGCCCGAGGTACCGCTCGCCACCCTGCGCCAGTGGCTGGCCGAGATGCGCGACCGGTACACCAAGGCCGGTCTCGACCTGCAGCCGTATTACGGGCAGGCGTACCAGCTCGCCGCCCACGTAGGCGAGGACACCGCCCTCGCCTACGAGTTGTGGGCGGCCCGCGCCCGCAGCCGGTACAGCGACTGCGAGGCGTGCGAGATCTGCGAACGCGCCCGCCACCACCTCGCGGCGGGCGACGACCAGGGCGCCCTGCGGGTCTGGGAGCCGGTGCTCACCGGCAAGGACTCCTGCCAGGAGGAGCCGGCCCGCTCCATCTCGTACGCCCTGCTCGCCCTGCTCCGCACCGGCCAGGCCGACCGGGCCCGTGAGCTGCACCTCGCCGGTTACCGTGCCTGCCGCCGCAACCCCTCGACGGCCGGCGAGGTCGGCCGGCATCTGGAGTTCTGCGCGCTGACGGGGAACGAGGCGCGCGGTCTCGAACTGCTCGCCGAGAACCGGAGCCTGTTCGAGGAGGTGGACTCGCCGGCCGACCTGCTCTCCTTCCTCACCGGCGTGGAAGTCCTGCTCCGGCGCGTGGAGTTCCTCGGCCACGGCGAGCTCGCCGCCGCCGGATACGCGGGCCGCACCTGGACGGTCACCGGACTGCGCGCCGAGGTGGGCCGCCGCGCCGACGAGCTCGCCGGACGCTTCGACGCCCGCAACGGCACCGCCGCCGTCGGCGAGCGCCGCCGCGCCCGCCTGGACCGCGCGCCGCTGCTCGACGCCCTCGAACTGACCCTGCGGCCGCGGGTGCTCGACGACCTGGCGGTCTCTGCCTCTGCCTCCGCCC
>NZ_JAAKZW010000386.1 GCF_011044995.1 Streptomyces mesophilus
CCCCCGGCACCCCCTCCCGTACCCTGAACCCATGTCGATCACGTGCTGTCTGCGCTGGTGGCGCTCCCTCTAGGAGCGGCCACTGACCAGACACACCCCGGGCCGTGCCACACGGACGGCCCGGCCCCTGCACGCAGTGGACCCCTCGGCCCGATCCGGCCCGGACACCCACCCACTCGCGGCAGGCAGGAACCCACCATGCAGACCGACACCGACACCGACACCGACACCGACACCGACACCATCACCGGCACCAGCCTCACCACCGACAGCATCTCCGTCGCCCGGCGCCGCAGCGCCGAGCTCGAGGAGCAGATCCGCCGCGACCCCGGACGCTTCCGGGTGCTCACCGGCGACCGGCCCACGGGCCCGCTCCACCTCGGCCACTACTTCGGCACCCTCCGCAACCGCGTCAGACTCCAGGACGCCGGCGTCGAGACCTTCGTCCTGGTCGCCGACTACCAGGTGCTCACGGACCGGGACGTCGCCGAGCGGCAGGCCGAGATCGTCGAGGAACTGCTCCTCGACTACCTGGCCATCGGGATCGACCCCGAGCGCTCCACGGTCTTCACGCACAGCGCGATCCCCGCGCTCAACCAACTCCTGCTGCCGTTCCTGTCGTTGGTGTCCGTGGCCGAACTCCAGCGCAACCCCACCGTCAAGGACGAGATCGCCCACTCGCGGCAGTCGGCGGTGAGCGGGCTGATGTTCACGTACCCCGTGCACCAGGCGGCGGACATCCTCTTCTGCAAGGCGAACCTGGTGCCGGTCGGACAGGACCAGCTGCCGCATCTGGAGGTCACGCGGACGGTCGCGCGGCGGTTCGACGAGCGGTACGGGCCGGTGTTCCCGGTTCCGGACGCCCTGCTCTCCGAGGCTCCGCTGCTGCTCGGCACCGACGGCACCAAGATGAGCAAGTCCCGTGGCAACGCGATCTCGCTGAGCGCCACCGCCGACGAGACCGCGAAGCTGATCAAGGGCGCGAAGACCGACGCCGAACGGCGGATCACGTACGACCCGGACCACCGCCCCGAGGTGTCCAGCCTGGTGCTGCTCGCCGCCCTGTGCGAGGGCGGGGATCCGCGGGCGGTAGCCGAGGAGATCGGCGACGGCGGGGCGGCCGCGCTCAAGCGCCGCGTGACGGAGGCGGTCAACACCTTCATGGCCCCGCTGCGCGCCCGCCGCAGCGACTACGCGGCCGACCGTACGTATCTCCGCAAGGTCCTGCACCAGGGCAATGAGCGCGCCACGGCCGTCGCCGAGGCCACGCTCACGGAGGTCCGGCAGGCGATGGGCACGCTCTACTGACGGGGACCTCAGGCCTGCGCGGTGAGCTGCTCCATCGCCGCGCGGGCCGCGGTCTCCGCGCCCTCCTGTATCGACGCGGGGGTCGGCGCCTTGCGGGACTCGAAATCGCAGCCGTTGTACGTGATGGTCACCAGGGCATTGCCCGAGCGTGCCGTCACCACGGCCTCGCGGGTCTGCTGCTTGTCCTTGGTGGTGAGCTCGACCTCGATCGCGGCGGCGTCGCCGAGGTCCGCCAGCGGCTGCGCGTCGCCCGCGCTGTGCTTCTTGTACGCGGCTTCGGCGGACTTCTGCGAGTCGAAGACTTCGTACGACACATCGAGCCAGCGGTAGTCGAAGTTCTTGAGCGCACTCCACGAACACGTACGGCGCCGGTCGGGATCGGTGAGCTCTATCTCCTTGCCCGCAGGCTTGGCGCCGGGCACGAGCTTCTTGACCGCGGCCGCATCGACCGCGCCACAGGGCTCGGGCGGCTTGTCGTACTTGGCGACAGGCTTCGCCTGAGGTCGGGGGGCGGCGGCCGGCTGGACGTCGTCGGGGGCATACGGGCCGCTCGTCCAGGCCCAGCCGGCCGTGGCGAGAACGACGACCGGCAGCAGGCGCCCGGCGAGCAGCAGTGGCAGCGAACGCATGGCGTCCACCTCCTGCGGGGGAAACGCGGGGGTCAGCCGCGCGAGAGCGGGGGTGTGAGGGATGACAGTGCCACAAGTGCAGCTCTGGGGAACAGGGGAGCCGGACGAGACGTGGCTCATGTCCCGTCCGGCTGCTGATTGTTGACTCTTGTTTGATACGAGCTGCGGTGAATTGTCGGAATCGAAGGCGGGAACAGCTTCAGGGGCGTACGCCCGTCACCAGCCACACACTCGACGGCAGCCGCACCCCGAGCGGACCCGCATACGACTCGAACACCTCCGCCATCGCCGACCGGACCTCGGCGGACACCTCGGCCCGCGGACCGCGCGAGAGCACGAAGTCCACCGCGTCCTGCGGATCGCTGCCGTAGACGGAGGCGGCGTGCACCGGACGTATCGCGACCTCCGAGAAGTCGGCAAGGACCTCCCGCAGCCGGTCCGGCTCCGAGAGCGAGGCCATCGCGCGATGGGCCGCCATCACGACCGGGTCCGGCGTCTGCGGCCTCAGCTCGGCAAGCCGCCCGAAGACCCGCGCCTCCACGCTCTGCGCGTCCACCGGCTGCGGACAGATGAACGCGAACCTGCCGCCAGGGCGCAGCGCCCGGGCCAGGTGGGCGAACGCGGAGCGGTGATCGTCGAAGAACATCACCCCGCCCCGGCTGATCAGCACGTCGAAGCCGCCGACCGTGAACGGGTACGTCTGCGCATCCGCCTTCTCGTACCAGAGATTGGGCAGCAGCTCGGCGCGCGCCCGCTCCAGGAGCGGCGCCGAGATGTCCACGCCCAGGGCGCGGCCCTTCGAGGCGAGCCGGGCGGCGGCGCGTGTGGTCGCCCCCGCGCCGCAGCCGATGTCGAGGACGCGGTCGGCCGGCCGGATCGCCGCGGCCTCGAACAGCGCCGCGTCGAACTCGCTCAGCATCGCGTCGTACCGCTCGTGGTGCTTGGCCCAGTGGGTGCCGACCGGCCCGTTCCAGGCGTCGGACTGCGTGTGCGTGGTGGTCATCAGGACTCCAAGGTGGTCTCGAAGGCGGTGGCGATCCGGTCGACGGCGAGGAAGGCGCCGTAACCGACCAGGTGGACCAGGCAGTGGTCGGTGTGCTGCGGTGTGCGCCAGGCGGCGACGTCCTCGTCCGCGATGCTGTACGGAGCCAGTGCGGCGAGCAGGGCGAGGCGGGCGCCCGGACGGTCGTCACGGGCCGGCAGTCCGGGCCAGTCGGCCGGCGGGTGCTCACCGTCCCACTGCGCGACCTGCGCCTCGACGTACTTCCGGTCGTCCTCGTCGAGCAGCCCCGCACCCATCAGGGCCGCGCTGCGCAGCGCGGCGAACGCGTTGCCGACCGGCTTCCCGGCCGCCCAGGAGGGCCCGGCGGCCTGGTGGGTGAGCAGCGGCAGGCTCAGCCCCGGCTCGGGGACACGCCGCACGGCCTTCGACAGGGAGCGGCCGGCGAGGCTGCGCACGGCGCGGTACCTCTGTGCGCCGCCCGGGAACAGGTCGATGGCGAGCAGCGCGGACGCGATCCGGTTGATGAAGTGGAAGGCGAGCGCGGTGCCGATGTACGAGGGCTGTTCGCTCTTCGGCACCGGCGGAGCCGACACCTTGCCGGGCTCACGGCTCTCCTTCGACCAGGCCAGGATCCGGGCGTGACCCTCGTCCTCCGGCAGGCCGTCGGCGGCGACCTGCTCCGCGAGCCGGTGGTCGCCGGTCGCGTGCAGCAGCATCGTGTGGGCGTCCACGCAGAACTGGCAGCGGTTCGCCTGCGAGACGCCGAGCGCGGCCAGCTCCTTGCCGGTGCGCGTGCCCTCGCCCGAGAGCAGGGACTCGCGCATCAACGACCAGGCGGAGGAGAGGAGTTCGTCGGACGGCGAGAGGACCTGGAAGGTGGCCAGCTTGTCCATGCCGAAGTCCTCGCCGATCTGGGTGTAGACCTCGGCGGTACGGCCGGTGGCCGACTTGGGCGGAGTGGGCTGTGTATAGCGGAACGGACCGGGCATCGTGAGCCTCCGTGGCGGGTGTCGGGCGCCTGCTGATGACCTCGATGCTGGCCCCGCGGGGGTGCCGCGGTCGTCGTACGGCCGGACCGACCTGCGGCTGGTGCGGGCGGGGCGGTGCCGGGCCTGTCTC
>NZ_JAAKZW010000387.1 GCF_011044995.1 Streptomyces mesophilus
CCACTCCCACCGGAGCCCCTACCTCCGCAGGTCAACTCCCCACCGACTCCGCCTGGTTGTCCCTCCTGCCCTCCACCCGTCTCCACCTGCGCGCCCCGCTGTCGCCACCCCTGCCCGGCGGTGATCGCGTCGCGGCCGTGCTGCGGGTTCCCGGCGGTCAGGAGCCGCACATCATCGAGGCCCCCACCGCCCTGCAGCGCACCGCGGGCGACCTGCGGGCCGGGCTCCGCGAGGCCACCGATCACCTCCCCGCCGACGCCCGCGCCCTGCTCCCGGGCCTGGTCGTGGGGGACACCACCCGCGTACCGCCCGACCTGGACGACGCCTTCCGTGCCACGGACCTCACGCATCTGCTCGCCGTATCCGGCAGCAACCTCACCATCGTCCTGGTCCTGCTCATCGGCCCACCCGCCCTCGCGATGCGGGCCGAACGCCGAGGCCTCGCACCACGCCTGGGACTCTCCCTGCGGACGACCGCGATCCTCGGCGGCGCCCTGACCCTTGCGTTCGTCCTCGTGTGCCGCCCGGACCCGAGCGTGCTGCGCGCGGCGGCCTGTGGCGCCATCGCCCTGCTCGCGATCGCCACCGGCCGCCGCCGTTCCCTCATCCCCGCACTCGCCGCCGCCGCACTGCTGCTGCTCCTGTGGGACCCCTGGCTGTCGCACAGTTACGGCTTTCTGCTCTCCGTGCTCGCCACCGGAGCCCTCCTGGTCATCGCTCCCCGATGGAGCGCCGCACTGCAACGCCGCCGCGTTCCGCCCCGGATCGCGGAGGCGCTCGCGGCCGCGGCTTCCGCGCAAGCGGTGTGCGCGCCCGTGGTTGTCGTCCTCTCCTCGCGCGTCAGCCTGGTCGCGGTGCCCTGCAACCTCCTGGCCGAGCTCGCCGTCGCCCCCGCCACCGTCCTCGGCTTCGCCGCACTCGCGCTGGCACCCGTGGCTATGCCGCTCGCCGAGGCCCTTGCCTGGTGCGCCGGTTGGCCGACCGGGTGGGTCGCCTCCGTCGCCCGTACCGGAGCCGGTCTCCCCGGCGCCCAGGCGGACTGGCCCGACGGCTGGAGTGGCGCGCTGATACTGGCCACCCTGGTGCTCGTCTCGCTTCCTCTGGCCCGACGGGTCCTGCGCCACCCCCTGGCGTTGATCGCCTGCGCGCTGCTCCTGGTGCTCGCCGTGATGCGACCGGCCCCGCTCACCCGCGTGCTGACCGGATGGCCACCGCCCGACTGGCGTTACGTGCAGTGCGACGTCGGCCAGGGGGACGCCTCCGTCCTCGCCACGGGCCATGGCACCGCCGTGGTCATCGACGCCGGCCCGGACTCCCGGCTCGTCGACCACTGTCTGCACACCCTGGGCGTCACCCGTGTCCCACTCGTCCTGCTCACCCACTTCCACGCGGACCACGTGGCGGGTCTGCCCGGCGTGCTCCGGGGGCGCAGCGTCGGTGCGATCCAGACGACCGGGCTGCAACAGCCGCCCGAACAAGCCGAGTTCGTACGGGTGCAGGCCGAGGCGCACGGCGTACCGCTCCTCGCCGCCACGGCAGGGGAGAGCCGCCGTGCGGGGCCGGTCCGCTGGCAGGTGCTCTGGCCGCCCGCCGACCGCCCGGGCGTGACGGCGCCTACGGAGCCCAACGACTCCAGCGTCACCCTCCTGGTCCGTACGGCCGGACTGACGCTCCTGCTCCCCGGCGACCTCGAACCGCCTTCACAGCAAGCGCTCTTGAGGGCCCACCCCGACCTTCCGGCGGTGGACGTCCTGAAGGTCCCGCACCACGGGTCGCCGCACCAGGACCCCATGTTTCTCCAGCGCGTCAGACCGCGTCTCGCAGTGATCGGAGTCGGCCGGGACAACGGTTACGGGCACCCGTCGCCCCACGTCATCGACACCCTGCGCTCCTTCGGCACGACCGTGCTGCGCACGGACACGGACGGTGCGGTGGCGCTCGCGGGGGCCGGTCCCGCCTTGCGGGCGGTGGCGGCGCGCAGCACGCACCCGGAGCGCCGCCCGTGACGAGCGCGACGCCCACCCGGACAGCGGCCCGTGACAAGCACGACGCCCACCCGCCCGGCGCCTGGCCGCACCCATCTAAAGAAACCCTTGTAAAGACTTCTTTCTAAAGATAGCTTTAGAAGCATGGTCGAGAAGAAGCACGACCCCACTCCGAACCCCAGGGAAACCCGACTCGCCGACCCCAAGGCGCTGCGCGCCTACAGCCATCCGACGCGGATCAAGCTGGTCGGCATGCTGCGCAGGGAGGGCCCGTTCACGGCGACCCGGGCCGCCGAGCTGACCGGTGAGTCCGTGGCCAGCTGCTCGTACCACCTGCGGATGCTCGAGAAGTACGGGCTCGTCGAGCAGGCCGGCGGCGGGCAGGGCAGGGAGAAGCCCTGGCGTGCCACCACGGCGTACACCTCATGGCCCGAGTACTCCGAGGACCCGGCTGTCGCCGAGGCGGCCACGGCGCTGTCGGTCGCGGTGGCCGAGCTGTACTTCGAGCAGACGATCAAGGCCATCGAGAGCCGCCATCTGCTGCCGCGCGTATGGCAGGAGGCGGAGGCGTTCGGCGACAGCCAGCTGTATCTCACGGCCGGGGAACTGGCCGATCTGCGCGCCAAGTTGGAGGACCTGGTCAGGCCCTACGAGGTGCGCAACGACGAGCCTGCGCAACGGCCCGAGGGCGCACGCGTGGTGCAGTTCATGAGGATGGCGTTCGCCCTGACGGACCAGCCCAAGGGGCGGGACGGCGACGGTCGAGGGGGGTCGGCATGAAGGGCACGCGCGTTCCCGAGCTCCTGCGGGAGCAGGCCTTCCGGCGCTACTGGACCGGTCAGACCGTCGCGCTCGTGGGCGACCAGATAGCCCTGCTCGCCATACCGCTGGCGGCAGTTGTCGTGCTCGGAGCCGACGCGGCGGAAATGGGCTGGCTCAAGACGGCCGAACTGCTGCCCGCCCTGCTGCTCAATCTGCCCGCGGGCGCCTGGGCCGACCGGCAGGCGCAGCGCCGCCGCATCATGATCGGCACGGACCTGGCGCGAGCGGCGCTGCTCTGCTCGCTCCCGGTGGCGTACGCGCTGGATGCGCTGACCCTGGTCCAGCTATATGCGGTGGCGCTCGGCGTGGGGGCGCTGACGGTGCTCTTCGATGTGTGCAACGTCGTGGTGTTCACGGCGCTGTTGCCCACCGAGCGCTATGTGCAGGGCAACTCCCTGGTCAACGGCAGCCGGTCGATGGCCTGGCTGGGCGGCCCCGGACTCGGTGGTCTCCTCGTCGGCCTGCTCTCGGCGCCCGTCGCCCTGCTGACCACGGGCCTCACCTACCTGCTGTCCGCCGAGCGCCTCTCACGGATTGCACCCGTGGAGCCACCTCCGGCCGAGCCTGAGCCGGGCCATTTCACGGCGGGCATCCGATGGGCGCTGCGCGAGCCCTTGATGCGGTCGATGTTCGGGGCCACGGCCACCGTGCAGTTCTTCAATTTCATCTTCCACACGCTCTTCGTGCTGTACGCGACGGAGGAACTCGGGCTGAGCGCCGGCATGTTCGGCGCGGTGCTCAGCGTGGCCGCGGTGGGCGGGGTGATCGGAGCGGTCTGCAGCGGAGCGGTCGTGCGCAGGATCGGTATCGGTCCGTCCATCGTCACGGGCTTCGCCACGTTCACGATCCCGCTGATGCTCATCCCGCTCGCCGACGGCCCCACGGTGCTCGTGCTCGGCATGCTGTTCGCGGCCGAGTTCATCTCCTGCGCCGGGGTGATGCTGGTCGACATCGCCTCAGGATCCCTGCAGATGGCCCTGATACCCGACGGGCTGCGCTCCCGGGTGCTCGGTGCGTTCCGCACGGTGACCCATGGCTTCCGTCCGCTCGGTGCCGTGGCCGGCGGTGCGCTCGGCACGCTGATCGGGCTGCGGCCCGCCCTGTGGATCGGCACCGCGGGGGCGGTGCTCAGCGCGGTGTGGCTGCTCGGCTCGCCGATCGCACGCACCCGCGCCCTGCCGGAACCCGCACCGCTCACCCACCCGACCGAAGCCACGACGGGCACCCACTGAGCCCCGCCCCACTG
>NZ_JAAKZW010000388.1 GCF_011044995.1 Streptomyces mesophilus
CCCCCCGCCCCCTGCACCACCTCTCCGACGGCGCGCGGCGCGTCCTGACCGCCGCCCAGTTGCGCAGCCACGGAGTGTCCGCCGCCGAGACCAACGCCCAGTGCCGGCCCGGCGGTCCGTGGCAGCAGGTGCTGCCCGGCGTGTTTCTGCTCCACCCCGGGCCGCCGACCAGCGAGGAGCGGCTGCACGCCGTGCTCCTGTACGCGGGGCGGCCCCCCGGCACCGGCACGGTCGCCGGTGCCACCGCGGGCGTGACCGGCGTCGCGCCCGGGCTCACCGCCATCCCGGCACAGACCGGCACGCTGAAGATGCCGCGGCAGTCCGCGGAATCCGCCGCCGCGGCCTCCCTGCCGCCCGCGGCCCGGCCGCCCGTCGAGCGCTCGGCGGACGAGCGGCGGTCCATGGCCGCCCACCCCTCCTCGTACCGGAGGAAGTCCGAAGTCCCGGCCCACAGCACCTCGTTCGCGTACGAGGACGTGGCGATCACCGGACTCGCCGCCCTGACGCTGCACGGATTCTCGGCCGCTCCCCCGCTGCTCTCGCTCGACCGCATCGATGTCCTGGTGCCCCGGACGCGGCGGCTGCGGTCCGTGGGCTTCGCGCGGGTCGCACGGACGCACGCGATGCCGCAGCCTCAGGACGTGACAGGTCTGCCGGTGGCCCCCGTGCCGCGTGCGCTGGCCGACGCGGTCGGTCAGCTCGACGACGCGGGCGCCGTACGGCGGCTGCTGATGGAAGCGGTGCGGGGCGGGCACTGCGAACCGGCCGCGATCGTACGGGAGTTGAACCACGCCCGGCTGCTCAGCCGGCCGCACGTCGTCGACGCCGTGGACTCGCTGCTCGCGGAGGGGCGGGCGATCGCCGAGGACCGGTTGTTCCGGATGGTGGCCGAGTTCGGCCTGCCGGACCCGCTGTGGAACGTGGACCTGCGGCTGCCGGGCGGTCCGCACCTGGGGGGCGTGGACGCGTACTGGCCCGATCAGGCGGTGGCCGTCGAGCTGGACACGCGGGCTCCGCGCCAGGACGACGACGCGCTCTGGTCCGAATACGCCCGCAAACGCGAGCACTTGGAGCGGCTCGGGATCACCGTCGTGCACATCACGCCGCGCAAGCTCAGGGATTTCCTGGAGCAGCAGGCCACGGTGGTCCGTACGGCACTGATGGCGTCGACCGACCGGGAGCCTGCGGCGTACGTGGTGGTGCTGCCGCGCTGAGGAGGGCGGCCGAGGAGGGGAGCGGAGGGGGCGGATCCCGGGGGTGGATCCGCCCCCTCCGCATGTCCGGGGGCGTGCGGAGGTCCGGTGCGGCATGCCCGGGGGCCCGCGAGGTCCGGTTCAGCGCTTGGGCAGCACCAGCTCCGTGTTGCGGTCGTACGCCTCGCCGAGCAACTCCGGGTTGCGGCCAGGAGAGTTGAACGACAGCTCGCGGTAGAGGGACGCGAGGCCTGTCTGGGTGAGGTCCTCGAAGGTGGTGCGGTGCGGCGCCGATGACTCGATGAGCGTGGTGAACAGGGAGAGCGTGCCGTCCTTGTTGTCGACGATCTCGATCACCCGGGCCAGCTGCGGATAGTCGATGTGGGAGGCCGTGGTGATCTCCCAGAACGTGCCGCGCGGACGGATCCTGTTCCGGTGGCTGTGTCCGTTCACCCAGGCCAGGACCCGAGGGTGGCGCTTGAGGAGCCCGACGAGCTCCTGCCCGCCGTGCCGTGCCTCGCGCGGGCGGGCCGGGTCGGGGCGGGTGTTGCGCATGGACGTGCTCGTGTGGTGGCTGAAGGCGATCGCGTAGCGGCCGTCCTTCGCCACCTGCTTCAGGGTGCGCTCCAGCCAGTTCCACTGCTCGGTGCCGAGCGAACCCTCGTAGTGGCCACCGGAGTTGGTGGTGTCGAGGCTGATGCCCAGGACGTCGTCGGCGATGTCGAAGGTGTAGTACTGGGTCGCCGAGGCGAGGTTGGCCTGCGTGTAACCGTGGCCGAGGGGGCCCGGCCCCTCGTGGACGGGGTCGAGGTGCGCCTTGAGGTACTCGGCGCGGGTGAAGGGGGCGCGGGCGGAGTCCGGGGTGGTCTGTCGCAGCTTGCCGCGGTGGGTGCGGATCAGGTCCTTGAAGTACGTGCCCTTGGGGTCGTCCCCGGCCCGTATCGCCTTCCAGAAGCGGGCGCCCTCGGACGGATCGAGCTCCATCAGCTTGCGGTCGCCGACGGCGAACTCGTGGAACCAGCCGTCGCCCGCGAAGCAACCGCCGGGCAGGGAGTCGTGGTTGCCGACCGTGGAGTACCAGGGGACGTTGAGACCGGGGCTGCGGACCGCGCCGATCGCCGCGTCGAGGAAGCCGTCGATACGGGGGAAGCCGGCCTTCTTGTCGGCGTCCCGCAGATCGGCGTCGGGGTGCCAGTAGAGCGGCAGTCCGCTGTCCTGGACGCCCTCGTAGCGGCGCGGGTCACCGGAGTTGGGGACGATCGTGCCGCCGCTCAACGCCTTGAGGAACCAGTCGAGTTCGCAGCGCGCGTTGTTGTCGGTGTTGTCGCCGGTGGTCATGACGAAGCTCAGGGGCGCGCCGGTGGCGGGCGCGCCCCTGAGGGCGTTGACGCGCTCCACCAGCGATACCGCGCCCTGTACGGAGAGGGCCTCCTGGGGGCGCCAGGCGCTCGCGGTCTCGGCGCGCAGGAACTCGTAGCGGTTGGGGTGCTGGGTGTCGACGATGTGCAGATCGGTGAACTGCACGAACGCGGCGAGCGCCCGGCGGCGGGCGTCGCGCCCCTTCTTGGCGCCGGCCATCTCGCCGCGGGTGACGCGCGGCCAGGCGGGCCCGCTGCCGAGCCGCCGGTAGCCGTGGCCCGAGCCCGGGGCGGCGACCGTGCTGAGCGTGGTGCCGCGCTTGTACGGGGCGAGGGGCGGTGCCGGCGCGGGGCGGTTGCTGAGCCGGTCGAGCGGCTGTGCGGGCCGGGCGGCCTGTGCTTCGTGGCCGCCGCCGTCGAGGCCGATGGCGAGCGCGATGCCGGTCGAGGCGGAGACGGCGCCCGCCGCGGCGAGGAAGGAACGGCGGTCGAGGGCGGTGGCGACAGAGCGTGTGCGCGGCATGGCGCGTCTCCCCGGGTCCGAACGCGGTTCGCGGGGGGGCCCGACCGGCTGCCCGTCGAACTCCCCGCTCGTACTGGATCGTTGGCAGCGGGGATGACCTGCGCGTAAACGAGACCGCAACGTCGCGGGCCGATCTCCGTACGTGGATCACGGACCGGTGCGGGCGTCATCCGTGGCTCATGGCGGGCTCGTCGACTCGACCGGAGGCGGTCACGCTGTGTTCATCTGGCGGGGTAGGCCGCGGGCGCGCCGCCTGTGGGGCGCGGGTTGGGGGCGTGTAGTCCGCGGGTTGGGGGCCGGGGAGCGTTTGGAGAACGGAGGTCTGCCGGAAGGTGTCCAGCCCTTAACGTGTGCAGGGTGCACAAAGAGCTGAGGGTGGCGGCCTACGCCGTCTGCGTACGCGACGGACAGCTTTTGCTCGCCCGCTGGGTGGCCGGGGACGGCAGCAAGCGGTGGACGCTGCCGGGCGGCGGGATGGAGCACGGCGAGGACCCGTACGACACGGTGATCCGCGAGGCCGAGGAGGAGACGGGGTACGCGGTGCGGCCCGTCACGCTGCTCGGCGTGGATTCCATCCGCCGCCGCTACCCGCGCAAGCTCGGCTCGTTCGCGGACTTCCACGGGCTGCGTCTGGTGTACGAGGGGGAGATCACCGGGGGCGACCTGCGCCACGAGACGGACGGCTCAACCGACATGGCGGCCTGGCACCCGCTGGACACGGTCGCCGGACTGCCCCGGGTGGGCCTGGTGGACGTGGGCCTGGGGCTGTGGCGCAAGCGGCCGGCGGTGGGGCGGGTCGAGTTGGAGCGGTGAGAAAGGCGGGTTCGGCTGCGGGGTGGGCTCGAGTGCGGGCAGTCGTGGGCTGGGGATCTACGTATCCCACCTCACCCCCCACCCCCACTCACCCCTCACCGGGGGACCAATTGTCGGCGCAATACCCCACAAATCACCCACGCCACCCGACAATCGGTCCCCCGAC
>NZ_JAAKZW010000389.1 GCF_011044995.1 Streptomyces mesophilus
GCTCCTCCCCTCCACCCGCCGCGCCCTCCACCACCGTGTGGCCGTCGCCCAGTCCGAGGGCCGGGCGCCCTCCGTCGTGGCCGCCGTGGTGCGGGACGGGGAGATCGTGTGGGAGGGGACGGCCACATCGGTCGACGGGCACGGGCCCGACGGCGACGTCCAGTACCGGATCGGATCGATCACCAAGACCTTCACCGCGGTACTGGTCATGCGGCTGCGCGACGAAGGGCTGCTCGACCTCGGGGATCCGGTCGAGAAGCATCTGGCGGATACGGGGGTCGGTGACGTGACCGTCGGGCAACTGCTCGCCCACACCAGCGGGTTGGCGGCCGAGACGCCGGGTGCCTGGTGGGAGCGGACGCCGGGAACCGAGCGGCCGGAGCTCGGGGATGTGCTCGGCGAGCAGCCGTTCCGGCATCCCGTGGGGCGGCGCTATCACTACTCCAACCCCGGCTATACGGTGCTCGGCGCCCTCGTCGAGAAGCTGCGCGGCGCTCCGTGGGAGGACGTGCTGCGGCGCGAGGTGCTCGAACCGCTCGGGCTCACACGGACCTCAGGCAAGGCGCAGGCGCCGGCGGCGGGCGGCTGGGCCGTGCACCCCTGGGCCGATGTGATGATGCCCGAACAGGTCGAGGATCTCGGTCTGATGGCGCCGGCCGGTCAACTGTGGTCCACGACAAGGGACCTGGCGCGGTTCGCGGTCTTCCTCGCGCAGGGGGACGACCGGGTGCTGAGCGCCGAGACCGTACGGGAGATGCGCGCGCCCGCGGCTCCGCCGGAGGACGGGGACTGGGAGGGCGGGTACGGGCTCGGGGTGCAGCTGTTCCGGCGCGACGGGCGCTCGCTGGCCGGGCACACCGGGTCGCTGCCGGGGTTCCTGGCCTGCCTGGTGTTCAGCGTGGAGGAGGGGCTCGCCGCGGTCGCGCTGGCCAACTGCACGTCCGGGCCGCTGGTCGGCACGCTCGCCACCGATCTCGTACGGATCGTGGCCGATGCCGAACCCCGCTTCCCCGAGCCGTGGCGGCCGCTGCCCGAAGTCGAGCCGCGCGTCCTGGAGTTGGCGGGTCCTTGGTACTGGGGCACGAGCGGGTACGGGCTGCGGGTGCTCGCCGACGGGATCGAGTTGGGGCCGTTGCAGGGCAAGGGGCGTTCCTCGCGGTTCCGGGCCGAGCAGGACGGGACCTGGACCGGGCTCGGCGGGTACTACGGGGGTGAGACGCTGCGGGCGGTACGGCGGCCGGACGGGACGGTCAGCCATCTCGACCTCGGGTCGTTCGTGTTCACACGCGAGCCGTACGACGCGGGGGCGCCGGTGCCGGGTGGGGTGGACCCGGAGGGCTGGCGGGGGCTGAAGCTGCCGTAAGCGGTGAGGTGTTCGGGGGCGTGAGGTGTTCGGGGTCATGTTTCACGTGAACGTCGTGTTTCACGTGAAACACGACCCCGAACCGGGTCACAGCGGCAGCTTGAAGCCCACGTGAGAGGGCTCGAAGCCGAGCCGCTCGTAGAAACGGTGGGCGTCGGCGCGGGTCGCGTCCGACGTGAGCTGGACCAACTGGCAGCGCTGGCGCCGGGATTCGTCCACCGCCCACTCGATGAGCCGGGTGCCGAGTCCGCTGCCGCGCTCGTCCGCGTGGATCCGTACGCCTTCGATGATCGAGCGGGTGGCACCGCGGCGGGAGAGGCCCGGGACCACCGTCAGCTGCAGCGTGCCGACGACCTTGTCCGCGCGGGTCGCGACCATCACATGCTGGTTCGGGTCGCCGGCCAGGCGGTCGAAGGCCGTGCGGTACGGGGTGAGGTCGTCGGGGGACTCCCGCTGGGCGCCCAGCGGATCGTCGGCCAGCATGGCGACGATGGCAGGGATGTCCTCGGGGGACGCGGGGCGGATCTCGAGATCGCTCATGGGGCCGACCCTATGCAGCGGCCCCAAGCGGCGTGTTACGCGGGCACCTTGAGCTCTTCGACCGCCCGGACAAGGGGGGCCAGTTCCGGGTCGCGGGCCGCTTCGTCGAGGGCCTCGCGCAGGGCGCCGTCGTTGGTGGGGCGGGCCGCGGTCAGGAGTGCCTGGCCCTCTTCCGTGACGTCGGTGTAGATGCCGCGGCGGTCGGTGTCGCAGATGTAGCGCGTCAGCAGGCCCCGGTCCTCGAGGCGGGACACCAGGCGGGTGGTCGCGCTCTGGCTGAGCACCACCGCGTCGGCGACCTGTTTCATCTGCAGATGGCCGCCGGGGCCGCTGTGCTGCCGGCTCAGCACATCGAGCAGTGAGTACTCGCGGACGCTGAGGTCGTGGGCGCTCTGCAGTGCCTTCTCGATACGGGTCTCGATCTGGCCGTGGAGCAGCGAGAGCGCGCACCAGCTCTGCGCGAGGGCGGTCATCGCGGGGTCGTTCGCGGTCATGGCTCTCTCCCTTCGGGCACTGCTGTGCACCAGGAATCACCAGGATAGAACACGGATGCAATAGCCCGCGTTTGCAATTAACCAGCGTCTGCAACTATTGTGAACGCCCGTAAGGCGCTGAAGCAACCGTACGGCGCATCCTCCTGTGAAGGTGAACCCCCTCATGCCTCTCGCACTCCTGGCCCTGGCGATCGGGGCCTTCGGGATCGGCACCACCGAATTCGTGATCATGGGCCTGCTGCCCGAGGTCGCGGCGGACTTCGATGTCTCCATTCCGCTCGCCGGCTACCTCGTCACGGGCTATGCGCTCGGTGTGGTCCTCGGCGCCCCGCTGATGACGGCGCTCGGCACCAAGATCTCGCGCAAGCGGATGCTGATGCTCCTGATGGGGCTGTTCATCGTGGGCAATGTGCTCTCCGCCCTGGCCCCCGCCTTCGGCATCATGCTGGCCGGCCGGGTCGTGGCCTCCCTGGCGCACGGTGCGTTCTTCGGCATCGGCTCCGTGGTCGCGGCCGAGCTGGTCGCGCCGGAGAAGAAGGCCGGTGCGATCGCGATGATGTTCACCGGTCTGACCGTGGCCAATGTCGTGGGCGTCCCGCTCGGTACCCTCGTCGGCCAGAGCCTCGGCTGGCGCGTGACCTTCGGGATCGTCGCGGTGCTCGGTGTCGTCGGGCTGCTTGGTGTGGCCAGGCTGGTGCCGGATCTGCCCAAGCCCGAGGGCGTACGGCTGCGGCATGAGGTCGCCGCGTTCCGCAATGTGCAGGTGCTGCTGGCCATGGCGATGACCGTGCTCGGCTTCGGCGGTGTCTTCGCGGCGATCACCTACATCACGCCGATGATGACCGACGTCGCCGGCTACGCGGACTCCTCCGTGACCTGGCTGCTCGTCCTGTTCGGGCTCGGCATGGTGGGCGGCAACCTCGTCGGCGGCAAGTTCGCCGACCGGGCGCTGATGCCGATGCTGTACGTCTCGCTCGGCGCCCTTGCCGTTGTCCTCGCGCTCTTCACGCTCACCGCGCACAACAAGATCGCGGCGGCGGTGACCATCGCGTTGGTCGGTGCGCTCGGGTTCGCCACGGTTCCGCCGCTGCAGAAGCGGGTGCTCGATCAGGCCGCCGGGGCACCGACGCTGGCCTCCGCCGTCAATATCGGCGCCTTCAACCTGGGCAACGCGCTCGCTGCGTGGCTCGGTGGCGTGGTCATCTCGGCCGGACTCGGCTACACCGCGCCCAACTGGGTGGGTGCGCTGCTTGCCGCCTCCGCGCTGGTCCTCGCCCTTGTCTCGGCCGGGCTCGAGCGGCGGTCGGGGTCGGTGGGGCGGGTGGTCGCGAGTGGCTCGCCGACCGCCTCGGCTGCGGTGGGCGCCCGACGCTGACCGGTCCGGCCGGTAGCTGGCTGCCTCAAGGGGATTCAGTCCCCTCGTACCCCTGATCACGGTCGGGTGCGGGTGGGTGGCGCCTGCGGCGGGCGACTTTCCCCTACCCGCCCCTTCCCGAAACTGGGGCTGCGCCCCAGACCCCGGATCCGAACTTCGTTCGGATGTCCTCAAACGCCGGACGGGCTGGGTGATTGCCGTAACCGCTGGCCGGGCTGGGTGACTGCCGCAGCCGCGCGACGGCGGAAGGGGGCGGGGCGGGGAAGCG
>NZ_JAAKZW010000038.1 GCF_011044995.1 Streptomyces mesophilus
GTGCGGGCTCGGTGGTCTTCGTCCTCGTCGGCTGGGGCTTGGGGGTGGCCGGCTTCGGGGTCGCCGTCGGCGAGGGCTTCTTGCTCGCCGAAGGCTTCGGCGACTTCGATACGGACGGGCTCGGTGAGGGCGTATCGGCGTCGGTGCTTTCGGCCTCGGCGGGGGAGTCCGACTCGGTGGCGTTGGCCGCCTGCACCTTGTCGCTGTCGGCGTCCGGTGAAAGGAGGTCGATCCCCACGGCCGTCACGCCCGTGACGAGCAGCACCACCACGGCGGCCGCCGTGGCCGTACGGCGGCGCTTGCGCACCCGCATCCGGCGTTCCTCGGCGCGAGTGGGACCGGCCGGGGTCAGGTCGGCCCGCCGGGCGTCCCCAGGGCCACCCGCCCTGGTGTCCCACGGCTCACGCTCCGGTGCGCCCCACCCCGCCGACGACGACGCGAAGGCGACCGTCTCGGCCGCCGACGCCCCGTACAACCCGAGCGCGGCGAACAAGCCGGCTCCCGCGGCGCCGGCCACCGGCACCAGGCCGAAGCCCACGAGCAGCCCTTCGGCCGGCCACAGATCCGCCGCGTGCCGCGAACACACCTGGCATTCGCGGACATGTCGGGCAATTCGCTTGCGCCACAGCCCGGACGGCACCCCGTCCCAGATTCCGACCACCGCACCGAGCCCTGGGCAGGGCGGTGCGGCCAGCGCACGGACCACCACGCGGGCGGTCTCCAGCTGGCCCTTCATTCGCTGCACCCGCACCGCGGCATGCTGCTCGGAGATCTCCAGAGCCGCGGCGAGCTCGGGACGGGTCAGCTCTCCGGAGGCCTCGAGCCACCACAGCGAGAGCAGCTCCCGGTCGTCGCTCTCCAGCCAGCGCGTCGCCTCGGCGACCTCGCGCCGCTGACCTTCCAGGCCGAGCCGGACAATCGTGACATTCACGAAGTCCCCGGCGGGATCGGCCAGATCGAACTCGTCCCGGGCCCCGAAGCCGTCGGGCGCGGACTGGCGCGCCTGCCAGTGGCCCCGTATCTGATTCATCGCGATCGCCACGAGCCACGGCCGGAAACGCCCCGGATCCTGCAGGCCTCCGATGCCGCGCAGGGCGCGCAGCATGGTCTCCTGCACCACGTCGTCGACGTCGGCATGACCGTTCAGTGCGCGGCCCACGACGTTGTAGACCAGCGGCAGATACGCGGTGACCAGTTCGGTCTGCGCTCTGCGGTCACCGTGCTGCGCCGCGCGCACCAGCGCGCCGCTCTCTCGGCTCACACCCACGTCCGTCCACTCTCCCTCTCGCTCGCCGCCTCCCCGGGCCGGCGATCAGGAGACCGTGAGGGCGTCGGCGGATAACAGGAATTGCGTCACCTTTGCGCGTACGCGCTCAGGGGCACAAGGGTTCGGGGGTGTGGGAAATGCCGTATGTGAAGAGGCTGTGTTGATGATGCGGGCTGGTTTGCGGTGATTCGGGGGTGCGGGGCGGTGGCGGGTTTCACTCCGCCTCCTCATACCTTCGCCGACTGTTCTGTGAGGTCGGACGGGGCGTGCAGCCAGCAGGCGGCCGGTCCGAAGTCGGGCTCCTGTACGCGGCAGATGTCCATCGCGTGCGGGCAGCGCGGGTGGAAGCGGCAGCCCGGCGGCGGGTCGGCGGGGTCGGGGACGTCGCCGGGGAGTTCGGCGGGCAGGGTGCCGAGGCCGTCGGGGTGCGGGATGGCCCGCAAGAGGGCCTGGGTGTACGGGTGTTGGGGGGCGTCCCAGACGGAGGCGGTGTCGCCGATCTCCACGATCTTGCCGAGGTACATCACCGCGATCCGGTCGGCGATCAAGCGGACCACGGACAGGTCGTGGCTGATGAAGAGGAGTCCGGCGCCCGAATCTACGGCGAGATCGCGCATGAGGGTGGCGACCTGGGACTGGGCGGAGGCGTCGAGCGCGGAAATGGGTTCGTCGCCGATCAGCAGGCGGGGGCGGGCGGCCAGCGCGCGGGCGATGGCGACGCGCTGGCGTTGCCCGCCGGAGAGTTCGTGCGGATGGCGGTGGGTGAACGACCGTGGCAGGCCGACGCGTTCGAGGAGGTCGGCGGGAGTGACGGAGTCGCCGCTGACGCGCAGGCCGTCGGCGATCTGGTCGCCGGCCCGGCGACGCGGGTTCAGGGAGGAGTAGGGGTCCTGGAAGACCATCTGGATCCCGGTCAGCGCCCGGCGCCGCAGACCGAGCGGGGTGACCGGGCGGCCTTCGAACGTGATGGAGCCGCCCGCCACGTTGTGCAGTCCGCAGACGGCGCGGGCCAGCGTCGACTTGCCACACCCCGACTCACCGACCAGACCGACGACTTCACCGGCCGCGACCGTGAGCCCGGCCCCGGCGACGGCCCTGACGGGCGGCTGCCCGGGGGAGCGGTGCTCGACGACGAGGTCGGCGATGCTGAGCAGGGTCATGGCAGGTCCTCGAGGAGCGAGCGGGTGTACGGATGGGTGGGCGTGCGCAGGACGGACTTCCGGGCGCCCGACTCCACGACCAGGCCGTCGCGCAGCACGCTCACCTCGTCGGCGATCGCCGACATGACACCGAGGTCATGGGTGATGAGCAGGACGGCGAGCCCGAGTTCGTCGCACAGGCCGCGCAGCAGGCGCAGGATGCCGGCCTGCACGGTCACATCGAGCGCGGTGGTGGGCTCGTCGGCGATCAGCACCTGCGGATCGCAGGCCAGCGCCACCGCGACGGCGATGCGCTGCCGCATGCCGCCGGAGAACTGGTGCGGATAGCGCCGATACGCCTCCGCCGGGTTGGGGATGCGGACCTTGGTGAGGAGTTCGAGCGCGCGCTCGCGTGCCTCGGCCTTGCCCAGGCCCAGGTGCGGGCGCATGTGCTCGGTCAGCTGCCTGCCCACGGTCAGCATCGGATGCAGGCTGGTGGACGGGTCCTGGAACACCATCGCGATGTCGTTGCCGCGCACCCGGTTGAGTTCCTTGTCGGGGAGCCCGAGCAGGTCGCGCCCGGCCAGCTCGATCCGTCCGCTCGCCCGTGCGCCGTGCGGCAGGAGGCCGAGGACGGCGAAGCCCGTCATGGTCTTGCCCGACCCGCTCTCGCCGGCCAGACCGTGTACCTGCCCCTTGTGGAGGGCGAGCTCGATGCCGGACAGGATCTGCGTGTCCCGGATCGCCACCCGTAGACCTGTGATCGTCAGCGTCACAGCGCACGCTCCTTCACGGCGCGGGCCGTACGAGGGTCGAGGGCGTCGCGCAGCGTGTCACCGAGGAAGTTGAACGCGAGCACCACGGTGAGGATCGCGAGCCCCGGGAACGTGGCGACCCACCAGCTGTCGAAGACCTCCATGCCCGACGCCACCATCGCCCCCCACTCCGCGGACGGCGGTTTGGCGCCCAGGCCCAGGAACGAAAGGCCGGAGAGCAGCAGCAGTGCCGTGCCCATGTCGAGGGTCGCGAGCACGAGGACCGGGCCCACCACGTTGGGCAGCACGTCCACGCGCAGCGACCGCCAGACCGAGAAGCCGAGCAGCCGTCCGCTGAGCACGAACTCCCGCTCGCGCACGGCCAGGACGAGACCGCGGCCGACCCGGGCGTAGGACGCCCAGGCCACCACGAGCACGGCGAGCACCGCGTTGGTGAGGCTGGCGCCGAGTGCGGCCGCCACCACCATGGCCAGGATGATCGTCGGGAACGCGAACACGAGGTCCGCGAAGCGCATGATCACCTCGTCCGCCCAGCGGCCGAAATACCCCGCGACACCGCCGAGGAACCCGCCGATCAGTACGGACAGGGCGACCAGGAGCAGGGTGAGCGGGATCGACACCCGGGCGCCGTACAGGACCCGGCTGAGGATGTCGCGGCCGAGCTGATCGGTGCCGAACCAGTGCCCGGGGCCCGGTTCGGCGAGACGTGGCAGCTCCTGGGCGAGTGGATCGTACGGAGCGAGCAGGGGTGCGGCGGCGGCGACAAGGAGCCAGGCGAGCGCCACCACCGCTCCGGCCACGGCCTGCGGCCGCCGCCACGCCTCGGGCAGTCGCCGCAGCGCGGCCGGCAGCCGCTTCACCGTGACGGACAAGCGCTTTACGGCAAGGGGCAGTTGACTCATCGCAGCCTCACCCGGGGGTCGATGACGCCGTACAGGACGTCCACGAGCAGGTTGATCGCCAGGTACACGCCGCTGACCACCAGGCCGACGCCCATGATGGCGGGCAGGTCGAGGGCGGTGGCGCTCTTGTACGCGTACTGCCCGACGCCCTGCCAGGCGAAGATCGCCTCGACGAGCACGGTGCCCGACAGGAGGCTGCCGAACGCGAGCCCCGCCACCGTGATGATCGGTACAAGGGCGGACCGCAGCACGTAGCGGAAGAGGATCACCCGGCCCGAGAGGCCCTTGGCCCGGCCCGCGCGGACGTAGTCCTGACCGAGCACCTCGAGGACCGCGCTGCGGGTGAAGCGGGTGAGCAGCCCGATCGTGTAGAGCGAGAGCACCAGGGCGGGCACGATCAGGTGACCGAGCGCGCTGGTGAAGATGTCCCACCGGCCGGCCAGGGCCGCGTCCACCGTGTGCAGGCCGGTGACGGGTGGTGGCGCGCCGATGGCGGGGTCCACCCGGCCGCTGCCCGGCGTGAGTTGGAGCCGGTAGAAGAAGACGTAGAACGCCAGGAGCGCCAGCCAGAACGTCGGCACCGAGACCCCGATCAGGCTCAGCATCCGCAGGACGTGGTCCGCCAGTCGGTCCCGGCGCAGGGCCGCGATCAGGCCGAAGGCCACACCGAGCACCAGTGATACGAGGATGGCCGCGCCCGCCAGTTCCAGGGTCGCGGGCACGAACTCCGCCAAGTCCTCGCTCACCGGCCGGTGGGACTGCTGGCTCGTGCCCAGGTCACCGTGGAGCAGGCCCTCGAGGAACAGCAAGTACTGCTGGGGGAGCGACTTGTCGAGCCCGTGCTCGGCCCGCCACTGCGCCACGGCCACCGGATCGCCGACCGCCCGCTGCCCCAGGTTCGCCGCCACCGGGTCGCCCGGCACCAGGTTGGTCAGGACGAACGTGACCAGCGTGATGCCCCAGGCAAGCAGGATCGCGACAAGGATCCTGCGGGCGAGGAATCTGAGCAGCGGCCTGCGGGCGAGGAATCCGAGGATGGGGCCGCGGACGTGGAACGTGGGCAGTGGCCCGTTGCGGCGCCGTACCCGATTCTGCGTGCTCGTCATGTCACTTGACACCGAGGTCGGCGATGTCGACGGTCCACACCGGGTGGTATTCGAGGCCGGTGACCGAGGCGGCCGTCACGATGTTCTGGCCGGGCTGGATGAGCGGGACGTACGGGCCCGTGGTGTTCAACTGCGTCTGCACGTCGGCGAAGGCCTGCTTGCGCGCCTCTTCGCCGACCGCGGCGGCCGCCTTCTCGCCCGCGGCCTCCAGCTTCTTGTCCGCGCCCGCCTTCCAGCCGAGGCGCTCCCCGACCATCTGGCCGGGCAGGAACACCAGGTAGCCGGTGGGGTCCGGGTGGTCAGGGCCCCAGTACCACAGGCCCATCTCCTCTTTGCCGTTGCGGTAGTTGTCCGCCGCGGTGGTGAGGGGTGCGGGTGCGAGGTCGACGGTGATGCCGACTTCCTTGAGGTTGGACTGGATGCGCTCGGCCAGCGGCTGCAGGGACAGACCGTTCACCGTGAGCTCGCTCGGATACTCCAGCTCGACCTTCGGGTTCTTCAGGCCGCTTGCCGCCAGCGCCGCCTTCGCGCCCGCCACATCGCGCCGGGGCGCCTGGTCGGGCGGGAGCGCGCCGAGGAGTTGGGAGGGGATGATGCCCGGCGCCTGCACGGACCCTTCGCCGGCCAGTTCGAGGAGGCCCTTGTAATCGACGCCCTTGCGCACGGCTTCCACGAACTTCGGGTTCGACGTCACCTTGCTGAGCGCCTTGTTCCGACTGTGGTGCAGGTAGATGACGTTGGCCGAAGCGGTCCGCTTCACCTGCACGGCGGGGGACATGCCCTTGGCCTGGTCGCCGGAGAGGTTGAGCGCCACTTGGCTGTCGCCGCGCTGCACGTTGAGCTTCTGGGTCGCCGCCTCGACGTTGCGTATGACGACTTTGTCGTACGCGGGCTTGTCGCCGTAGTACTTCTTGTTCGCCCGCAGCACCACCTGGTTGCTGACGTTGAACGACTCGATCGTGTAAGGACCCGATCCGGCCGACGTCGTGTTGAGGTACTGCTCCGCCTTGTCCTTGTCGTCGGTCGTCGCGCCGTGCTCCTTGGCGACCTTGCTGTTGAGGATCCCGAGGGTGGGGTTCGGCAGGATGTACGGCAGCGCGGGGTTGGGTGTCTTCGATGTCAGCGTGATCGTGGAGTCGTCCGTCTTGGCCACCTCGACTCCGGCCAGGAGGAACGACGGGTTGCCCTTCATGTCGCGCAGCCGGGTCAGGGAGAAGACCACGTCGTCGGCGGTGAGCGGGGAGCCGTCGCTGAACTTCGCCCCCGAACGGAGCTTGAGGGTGAGGACCTTGCCGTCGTCGGACAGCGTGTACGACTCGGCCAGCGCCGGCACCGGCTTGGTCACGTCGCCGCCCTCGAAGGTGAGCAGCGTCTCGTAGACCGCCTTGCCCACGAAGAGTCCGGTGGCCTCGTACATCCGGCCCGGGTCGGCGGTCTTGAGGTCGAAGGACGTGTCGATGACCAGGGTCCGGCCGCCGGCCGCCGGTGTGGACGCACCGCCACCGGAGCAGGCGGTCAGCGCCACCGCGGTGGCGAGCAGCAGGACCGTCAGGTTCTTACGGGGCGCCATGAGAGGACCTCCAGGTCGGACGTCAGCGCGCGGAAGGTGAGGTGTTCATGCAGGTCACCCACGTCATGCACGTCGTACGGGCCCTGACGAGGTAACAGCGAACGCTAGGCCAGCCGCCCGGGCGCCTCTTCGGACCGTCGTACGAATGCGGGCGCTGTTATATGTGCCGGTGTCCAAAGGGCACTTGGCGGCCAGGTCGCAAGGGGCCGCAGGGGCGGGTTCATCCCGCGGCACCAATCGGCGGGCGGGATTTCGTCCTGCCGCACTTAGCCAGGGCGTGCCGCGACCGGTGACGATGTCGGCTCCCGGAGGCACTGCCCGGATGCGCTGCCCGGGAGTACGTCCCTGCGAGCCTCGCCACGAAAGGAAGCCCCATGTTGCGTTTCAGAGCTGTCCTCACCGCGAGCATCGCGGCCATGGTCATGGTCGCGTCACCGGCTGTGTCCGTGGCCGTGTCCGCGGACCCCACGACGTCCGCGGAACCCAGGACAACGAACGACGCCGTCCAGCGTGTGCTGGACCGCGCGGTGAGCGAGGGAGGGGCGCCCGGCATTCTCGCCGAGGTCAAGAACGGTGCCGGCCGGTGGTTCGGCACCTCCGGAGTCGCGGACACCTCCACCAACCGCAAGCCGGTGTCCTACGACCGCTACCGGATCGGCAGCACCACCAAGACGTTCACCGCCACGGTCCTGCTGCAGCTGGTGGGTGAGGGACGGCTCAGCCTCGACGACAGCGTGGAGAAGTGGCTGCCGGGTGTGGTGCAGGGCAACGGCCACGACGGCAGCAAGATCACCGTACGGCAGCTGCTCAACCACACGAGCGGCATCTTCAACTACACGAACGACGCAGGGGTGTTGGCCAAGCTGGTCGGCCAGGGCTTCCTCGACCACCGTTTCGACAGCGTCCTGCCCCAGGACCTCGTCAGGACGGCGATGGGCCACGCCCCGGACTTCGCACCGGGTACGTCCTGGGCCTACTCCAACACCAACTTCATCCTCGCCGGGATGATCGTGGAGAAGGTGTCCGGCCGCTCGCTCAGCGCCGAGGTGACCCGGCGGATCATCGGACCGCTCGGCCTCGGCAACACGTATCTGCCGGGTAAGAGCACGACCATCGTGGGGCCGCACGGCCGGGCCTACTCCAAGCTCATGACGGGTGACCCCGCGGCGCCGGTGCACGACGTGACCGAGATGAGCGCGACCTGGGCGGGCTCGGCCGGCGACATGATCTCCACGGCAGGCGACATCAACCGGTTCTACAGCGCGCTGCTCGGCGGGCGTCTGCTGCGTCCCGCCCAGCAGAAGGAGATGTTCACCGCCGTGGAGACCGTGAACTGGATCCCCAACACCGGATACGGGCTCGGCATGATCAGGCAGAAGCTGTCCTGCGGTGTCCAGGTGTGGGGGCACGGCGGCACGATCCACGGCTCGCTGTCGTGGTCGATGGGTCTGCGCGACGGATCGAAGGTCGCGAGCACCAACATCAACGGCGACTGGGTCGACCAGGGCGGCATCTCGACCGCTGTCATGGAGGCGACCTTCTGTCCCGGCTCCGCAGCGGGCGCAGGCGCGGGCGACGCTGCCGGTTCCGCGGCCGCCGTGCCGGCGACCCGCCCCCTGCAGCTCTCCTGACCCACTCACCGACCGTGGCCCACTGCCCGCCTCGCGCACACAGCCGGGGCGGGCGGGGGGCCGACTTCCGCACCGGACACCTGCGAGGCGACCTTGACCGAGCACGCCACCCTGCACGCCCCGACCGAAGCCCTTCGGGCCGGGCAACAGCACTGCTCCGTACGGGAGGAGGCGTGAGCGAGCTCGTCGACGTGTCCGCAGCCGCGTCCGACCTGGCTCAGCGGCGGTCCGGCGTGACCATCAGGCAGCTGTCGCAGGAGGCGGAGTTCCGGGAAGCCTGCGCCCTGCTCGACCGGGTGTGGCGGCCCCCGGCGGACAGCCCGCTCATCACCATGGCGCTGCTCAGGGGCTTTGAGCACTCGGGCAGTTACGTGGCCGGCGCGTACGAAGCCCACCGGCTGATCGGCGTGTGCGTCGGCTTCCTCGCGGAGGCCGGACTGCACTCGCACATCGCCGGCGTCGACGCGCGCGCCCGCGGCCACAACATCGGGTTCGCGCTGAAGGTCCATCAGCGGGCCTGGTGCCTCGAACGCTCCCTCACCAAGGTGACCTGGACCTACGACCCGTTGGTCAGCCGCAACGCCTACTTCAACCTGGCCAAGCTGGGCGCGGTGGCCGAGGAGTATCTGCCGGACTTCTACGGGGTCATGGACGACAGCGTCAACAAGGGCCAGGGATCCGACCGGCTGCTCGTCGGCTGGAACCTCGCCGACCCCGCCGTCGCCGAGGCCTGCATCCGGCCGCACCGCCAGGCACCCGTCCCCACGGACGCTGCCCCGGGGCTCGACGCGGACGCGGACGGACTGCCCGTGCGCGGACCGCTCGACGGCCCGTGCGTCAGCGTCCGCATCCCGTCCGACATCGAGACGTTGCGCCGGGAGCGTCCGGCGGCCGCCCAGGCCTGGCGCTCGGCGTTGCGGGAAACCCTCGGCGGCCTGCTCGCGGACGGTGCGGCCGTCACCGGATTCACCCGCGACGGCCGGTATCTCGTCGAACGGAAGGCGGATCGATGAAGGCCGCAGCCGCGAGTTTGCCTGTGGGGCCCTCGCCACGAGGCCACCGGGAGCGGCGATGAGCGGGCGAGCCCCGCTCGGCCGCGTCCTCGCGGACTTGGGTTCGACCTTCATCGTGTCCACGGTCGGCGAACCGGATCCGGCGCGGCCGGTCGGCGGGGTACTCATCCACGACCCGCACGACGCCCCGGCGCGCCTGCCGGGGGCGATCGTCCTCGGCGTCGGGATCTACGGCGCGGACGAGGTCGTGGGCCTGGTCGAGTGGGCCGCCGTCCTCGGCGCTGCGGCCGTCATCGTACGAGCCCCGATCGCCGTGGACGAAGCGGTTCAGGCGGCCGTCGACAAGGCCGCGATCCCGGTGCTCGGTCTGATGGCCGGCGCCTCCTGGGCGCAGGTCGCGGCTCTCCTGCGGTCGATGCTCTCGGTCGACGAGCTCGTCGGGGAGCCGGCCGAAGAGCCGCTCGCCGGAGACCTGTTCGCGCTGGCCAACGCGATCTCCGCGCTGCTCGACGGGCCGGTGACGGTCGAGGACCGAGACGGCAGGGTGCTCGCGTTCTCGAGCCGTCAGGACGAGGGCGACGAGGCCAGGATCGCGACGATCCTCGACCGTCAGGTCCCGGCGGAGAAGCTGCGGGCCCTGGAGGAGCGGGGTGCGT
Organism: Streptomyces mesophilus; assembly: GCF_011044995.1. Taxonomy (GTDB): domain Bacteria; phylum Actinomycetota; class Actinomycetes; order Streptomycetales; family Streptomycetaceae; genus Streptomyces; species Streptomyces mesophilus. Next base: position 10,061 of record NZ_JAAKZW010000038.1, read on the forward strand.
TCCGGCTGCTCTACCGCAACGACGAGCCGCTGTATCTGGAAGGGATCGCGGCCAAGCCGCGGGTCGCGATCGCGGTCCGCGCGGGCGGCGAGATCCTCGGCTCCATCTGGGTCGTGGTCAAGCAGCCCCTGACCAGGGACCGCGAGCGCGCCCTGAGCGACGCGGCCAAGGTCGCCGCCCTGCATCTGCTGCGCCGCAGGGCGGGCGAGGACGTCGGGCACCGGCTCCGCGCCGACCTGCTCGCCACGCTCCTCGAAGGCGGCGAAGGCGCTCCCGGAGCCGCTGCCCGGCTCGGTCTGTCCGCCCAGCCCGCCTGCGTACTCGCCCTCGCGGCGACGCACACGTCACCGGCCGCCGACCGGGCCGCGGTGACCCACACCTCACCGGCCGCCGACCAGGTCGTGGCGGCCGACCGGATCGCCGGCGCCCTCGCCCTCCATCTGAACGCGATCCACCCGAGGACGGCCACCGCCACACTCGGCGGCGTCACCTACGCGGTACTGCCCGCCACTTCGGACGAGGCGGCCCGGCGGGTCGCCGAGTCCTTCCTGGAGCGGATCGGGGACCGGGCGTCGGCCGTCATCGGCGTCGGCGGTGTCGCGGGCAGACCCGAGGACCTGCGCCGTTCGCGCGCCGAAGCCGACCAGGCCCTGCGGGTACTGCGCGAGCGGCGACCGGACCTGCGGACCGCCCGCCTCGCCGCGGTCTATGTGGACGCCCTGCTCCTCGAACTGGCCGACCGGATCGCCACCGACGGCGGCCCGCCGGACAACCCGATCGTCCGGCTGCGCGTCTACGACGCCGAGCACGGCACGACGCTGACCGAGACGCTCGCGGCCTGGCTCGACGCGTTCGGCGACGTCATCTCCGCGTCGGCCGCCATGCACGTGCACCCCAACACCTTCCGCTACCGCCTGAAACGGCTCGCCACGGTGTCCGGTCTCGACCTGTCCACCCCCGAAGCCCGCTTCGAGGCGATGCTTCACCTGCGGCTCGCGCCTTAGTTGTGCTGTCCTGATCCGTCACGCCACCTTCCGTTCGGCGATCGCCGCCAGTTCCGCGCCGCGGCGGACGGTGAGCGCGTGCATGCCGTAGAAGAGCCGCCCGGTGGCCGGGGACACCACCGTGGTGCGGGTGCCGTCGGCGGGGCTGACGAGGTGGCCGAGCGGAGCGCCGGCTGTCGCTTCGTCACCGGCGGTGAGAGCCGGATACCAGAGTCCGGTCGTTTCGGCGGTGACCGAGCAGGCCCAGAGCCACTCGCGTACCGGCATCGGCTCGCTGCCGTCGGTAAGGGCCGTGACACCCGCCTTGCCCAGGAGCCTGAGGAGACCGCCGACGAGACGGGCGGCGGTGTCCGGGTCGCGGGTGCCGCGGTCGCCGACCTCGACGAGCAGGGCCGGGATGCCGCGACGGGCGGCGGCGGCATGGCTGTTGCCACCCTCGGCGGTGCGGCCGATGATCACGTCCTCGATGCCGACGGCGTGGGCGAGTTCACGTGTACGGGCGTCCAGCGCGTGGTCTCCGGTCAGGCGGTAGCCGACGAAGTCGCGCAGGGTTTCGTCGATGCCGCCGGAGTGCAGATCGACGTAGAGGTCGGCCCCGGCGCCGAGGTGCGCGGTGTGCCAGGCGGCCAGCCGTTCGGTGGGGCCGCCGGCTGGGTCGCCGGGGAAGACCCGGTTGATGTTCACGCCGTCGAGCGGCGAGACACCGAGGCGTCCGTCGTACACGGCCGGAGGGTTCGCCACCGGGCAGATGACGACGTCGCCGTGCACCTCCTCGGGCGTCAGCTGCGCCGCGAGACGCGTGGCCGCTTCGATGCCGCAGAACTCGCCGCCGTGCATACCGGCCGTGATCACGACCCGCGGTCCGGGACGCACCCCACACACCTGGATGAGGGGCAGTTCGACGGTGAGGCTGCCCAGGTCGACCGGCACGTGGTGCGCGGTCTTCGTGCCGGGCCCGATGGGCGGGATCATCGCATTGCTCCAGTGGTACGAGGCCGGGGGAACGCGCTCGTGAGCAGTTCCCGCGTACGGGGGTGGACCTCGCCCCGGCCGTACAGGGCGGTGGCCGCGAGCGTCTCCACGATGCGGCCGCCGTCCATGACGGCGACCCGGTGGGCGACATGCCGTACGACGGCCAGGTCGTGGCAGATGAACAGGTAGGCGAGGCCGAGGCCCTCCTGCAGACCGGTGAGCAGATTGAGGACTCCCGCGCGCACCGACGGGTCCAGGGCCGACACCGGTTCGTCGAGGACGAGCAACCGCGGCTCACTGACCAACGCCCGGGCGATGCCGACGCGTTGGCACTGGCCGCCGGACAGTTCGTGCGGCAGACGGTCGCCGAGCCGCGGATCGAGCCCGACGGTCTCCAGGAGGTGGGTCACGCGGTCCGGTCCGGTCTTCGGATCCCACCGGCCCTGGACCCGCAGCGGCTCGGCGATCGCGTCACGGATCCGCAGACGAGGGCTGAGCGAGCCGTAGGGGTCCTGGAAGACCGGCTGGAGCAGCGGCCGCAGCGGGCGGATCGCGCTCTCGTCGAGCGCGGTCAACTCCCGCCCGTCGAAGTGGACTTCGCCGCCGTCCGGCCGGCGCAGCATCAGGGCGGCCGCGCCGGTGCTGGACTTTCCGGAGCCGGAGGGGCCGATGAGCGCGAGGGTTTCACCCTCGGCCACGTCGAAGGAGACCCGGTCGACGGCGGTCACGGGCGCCGCGCGCCGGCTGCGGCCGGGGTAGCGGACGGTGAGGTCGCGGACGCTCAGGACGGGGTTCACAGGGTGGTTCCTTCGGTGAACAACTGCTGTGGTGCAGCAGGGAGTTCGCGCCAGTGGTGGCAGGCGACCAGGTGGCCGTCCGCCGCCGGTTCGGGGCGCGGAGCCTCGGTGCGGCAATGATCGTCAGCGCGTGGGCAGCGCGGGGCGAACGCACAGCCCTTCAGGTCGGCGAGCTCGTATGGCGCGGGCGGTGCGCCGCCGATCGCGGGCAGCCGGCGGTCGACGGCCGGGGTGTCCGGGGGCAGGGAGGCCAGCAGGCCCGCGGTGTACGGGGCGCGGGGCCGGGCGAGTACGTCCGCCACGGGCCCCGCCTCAACGGCCCGGCCCGCGTACAGGACGAGGACCCTGTCGGCGTGGTGCGCCACGACCCCCAGATCGTGGGTCACCAGGAGCATCGCCGCACCGCTCGACTCCCGCAGCTCGGCGAGGAGTTCGAGGACCTGCTCCTGGCGGGCGGGGTCGAGTGCGGTGGTGGGTTCGTCGGCGACCACCAGGTCCGGCTCGTTGATCATCGCCATCGCGAGGACGGCACGCTGGCGCATCCCGCCGGAGAACTCGTGCGGATACGCCCGTGCCCGCCGGGCCGCGTCCGCGATGCCGACCTGTTCGAGGGCCGCCACCGCGGCGTCCCGCGCCGCGCGGCGCCCCGTCCCGCTCACCGAGCGCACGGCGGCGGCCAGTTGATCGCCGACCGTGTGCACGGGGCTGAGCACGGACAGCGCGTCCTGCGGTACGAAGGCGAGCCGGCGGCCCCACAGCCCGGCGTACACGGCACGCGATGCGCCCAGGATCTCGCGGCCGCGGAATTCCACGCTGCCGCTCAGCCGCGCGGTGGGCGGCGCCATTCCGAGCACGGCCCGTGCGGTCAGTGACTTGCCCGCCCCGGTCTCGCCGACCAGCGCAAGCACCTCTCCTTTGCGTACGTCGAACGAGACGCCCCGGACGGGAGTCAGACGCTCCTCCGGGAAGGTGACGTGCAGATCGCGTACGGACAACAGGAGTTGACGGTCGGTCATGCGCGCTGTCCCTTCGGCGCGTACGAGGTGGTGTGGGAGAGCGACACGGCCAGACCGGCGAGCAGAGCCAGCGCGAGCGCCGGTGAGAGGGCGGCCCACGGCGCCCGCTCCACGTACGCGCGTGATTCGTCGAGCAGCAGCCCCCACTCGGGAGCCGGTGGCTGAGCGCCGAGCCCGAGGAAGCCGAGCGAGGCGAGCGCGAGTGCGATGCCGGGCAGGCGCAGCAGCGCGTGCCGGGCCACCGGTCCTGCCACGGCCGGCAGTACGTGCCGGGTCAGCACCCAGCGCGGGGAGGCGCCGATCGCCCGCTGCGCGGTGAGGAACCCGGCCGAACGGGTCTCCTGCACGAGAGCCGCGGCGTGCGCGGCCAGCGGCGGCCAGGAGATCAGCGCGACGGCCACCGAGGCCCCGGCCGTGCCCGGGCCGAGCGCCGCCGCGACGAGGATGCCCACGATGACCGGCGGCAGCGCGTTGGCGACATCGGCGATCCCCGAGGACAGCGACGGCAGGAAGCCGATCGCGACCGCGATCAGATAACTGATGAGACAGACCGCGAGCGCCACGCCGACCGTCGCGGCGGCGCCGTGGCCGAGCCGCGCCAGCACATCCCGGCCGAGACCGTCGGTGCCGAGAGGGTGGTGCCACGAGGGGGCGGAGAGCCGGGCCGAGACATCGACGGCGTACGGCTCACGCACCAGCCCCCACCCGATGACCGCGAGCAGCACCGCCGCGAGCACCGAGGGAACGGCCCTCTGCGCCGGGCCCGTCGAGCGCCGGGGCGCGGCCGGCAGCGCGAGAGCCGCATCCCTGAGGCCGGGGCCGAGCAGCCATCCGCGAACGAGGTGAGCGAGCACACCCGCCACCAGTCCCAGCATGAGCAGGGCAAGCACCGCACCCTGCAGCAGCGGCAGATCCTGCGCCTTGGCGGCGCCGAGCGCGGTGCGGCCGATGCCAGGGATCGCGAACACGGCCTCCACCGCGACCGCGCCCCCGGTCAGCCCGACCGCGACCAGACCGAACTGCGGCACGATCGCGGGCACCGCCCGGCGCAGCGAGGCCAGCGCGATCCGGGACGCCGAGACACCCGAGGCACGCCACAGGTCGGCCCAGCGCTCCGCGTACACCCCGGGCAGCGCGTCGTCGACCAGGCGGCCGAGCAGCCCTCCGGCGGGCACCCCCATGGCGAGCGCGGGCAGCACCATCGAGGCCGGCCCCTGCCAGCCGGAGGTCGGGAGCAACCCCAGCCAGACACCGGCCGCGATCAACAGCACGGTCGCCAGCAGGAATTCGGGTACGGAGGCGAGCATGGCGGCCGTCGCCCCCGGGGAGCCCGACGCGCGCAGTGTGCCCCGCGCACCCCGTACCACCGTCCGCGAGCACAGCGCGACCGCGACCAGCAGGGCCACGACGAGCGAGGCGCCCATCAGGGCAAGCGACACCGTGAGCCCGGACAGCACGGACGGCAGCACATCCGACCCCGACACCCAGGACCGGCCGAGGTCGCCGCGCAGCAGCCCGCCGGCCCAGCGGCCCAGCAAGGCCAGGGGCCCGGCATCCAGGCCGAGGTCCTCGCGGATCGCCGTCAACGCCTCGGCGGTCGCCTCCTGCTCGGCGGACCGGGCACGCAGCACACTGAGCGCCGCGTCCCGGCCGGACAGCCAGGGCAGGAGCCCGATGAGCGCGAGGACGACGGCAAGTCCTGCGACGCGAGCGAGGGCCACTCGCATGCCGGCCTTACGAGCCGCCGCCCTCATTCCGGCCGTGCGGGCCGACGCCGCCCGCGTGCCGGCCCCACGAGCGAGTGCCGCTCTCATGCCGGAGCCCTCACTTCACGTACGTGTCGGGCGTGACGAGCAGACGCTCGCGCGGATCCTTGGCCGAACCGACCACACGGGGGGAGTCGCCCTGGATGACCCGTTCGTGCAGCATCGGGAGTGCCGCGTCGGCATTGAGCACCGCACTCTCGGCGGCCAGGATCGCGGCGCGCCGCTCCGGCCCGGAGGCGGCCTTCGTGGCCTTGCCCAGGGCCTTGTCGACGGCGGGATCGGCGAGTTGGGAGAGATTGAACGAGCCGTCGCTCGCGAAATCGCTGTAGAGGTACGCCGCCGGGTCGCCGGAGTCGAGCACGGTGGCCCGCGACAGGATGAAGGCGTCGAACTTGCCCGCGAGTGCGTCGGCTTCGATCGCCGCGTACTCCCGGACCTCCAGCTTCACGGTGAACCCGGCCTGCTGGAGCTGCTGTTGGAGCGCGGCGGCGACCTCGGGCAGCTCGGCGCGGTCGGTGAAGGTGCCGATGGTGATCGCCTTGCCGTCCGGCTTGCCGGGCGCGGCGGGCTCGGTGCGCCCGGCGCGCTGTTCGGCCCACGGGATGGCGGGCCCGAGCAGCCCTTCGGCCACGTCCGCGCGCCCCTCGTACACCCCCTTCACCAGCGCCTCGGCGTCGATCGCGCCGCGGGCGGCGGCCCGCAGCGCGGGGTCGACGAAGGCGCCCCGTTCTGTGTTGAGGTAGAGGGTGTTCGTGCGCGGCATCGGCACTTCGGTGATCTGGTCCTCATCGAGCATCGCCGCCTGTGACACCGGCACGGACTCGACGATGTCCGCCTCTCCGCTGCGCAGCGCGGCGGCCCGCGCGGTGCCGTCGGGCACGAACCGCACGTCGATCCCGGGCGCCTCGGGGCGGCCGCCCCAGTACGCGCCGTTGCGGTCGAGCGTGGCGGAACTGGTGCCGTTCACCTTCTTGAGGACGAACGCGCCGGTGCCGGCCCCGACGGGGTTCACCGTCTTCCCCCGGTACGCCTTGGCGGCCAGGATCGACAGCTGGGGCGAGGACAGACGCTGGGGCAGCAGCGGATCCGGGGCCGCGGTGACCACCTTCACCTTGTCGCCCTGGGCGGTGACGGTGAGCTCGACCCCGTCGAGGATGCGCGGCTTCGGCGCGGCCTGTGCGGCCCGGGTGAGGGAGCGGACCACGTCCGCGGCGGTGAGCGGGGTGCCGTCGTGGAAGGTGACGCCCTTGCGGAGGGTGAAGGTCCAGGCCGCGTCACCGGACGCGCGCCAGGAGGTGGCGAGCGCGGGCTGCGGATCACCGTTGGCGTCGAGCGTGACCAGGGTCTCCGCGGTGCTCCAGCGCGACAGCTTGAAGGCGTCGTCGCTGAGCGGGGAGAGCCCGGAACGCGGCGGCTGCATCATCACCACGCGCAGGCGCTCGGACGAGGAGTCGGACGCCTCGCCGTCGGGTGCGAAGCAGCCCGTCAGGAGCAGGGCGGCGACAGCCGTGAGGGAGAGGGCAGGCAGGGGTGTGGGTATGCGCACTGAACATCCAGGTCCGTGGAACGGGGCAGGTCGGGGGACCTGGACGACAATAGCCGATGATAATCATTTTCAACTAACGGGCGGTCGGCGCACCTGGCGCGGTACCGGTCCCGCACCGTTCACGGCGAAGGAGCAGGCGACCTCGACAGGGCCGTGACGGTCAGCGGCGTGGCGGAACGATCGCTCCTTCGAGTAGTGCGCGCCGTCCTCGGCCCGCGGCGAGGAGAACCGCTTCGGCTCGCCGAGCGCTCGCCTTGAGCGCCATGCCCATAGCGGCAGCAGCAGCCACGGCGTCTCAACTCCCTGGTACGCAAGGCCAATTCGTATCGCGGATACCTCGCCCGCTATGCGAGGCCGGTCGGCCGTGCTGCAGTGGTCGCACCACTTCAACTCGGCATGCCTGTAGGGAAGTTCAGCTCAAAGACCCTGTACGGGGCATGTCCGCCCAAGCGGGCCTAGGTAGTTCACCACAATGTGGGCGTCACATCCATTTACCAGATTTCGCTTCTGAGATATGGTCCGTCGCGTCGCAAGGAGTTGATATGACGATGACCACCGAACCCCCGCCGGTGCGAGCCCCCGCCCGCTCGCCGGTGCGGGCGGGGAAGCGCACCACGCTCAACGGGCGGGACCGCACCTTCGGCTTCATGCTCGCGGCCCCCGCAGTGGCCCTCTTCCTTGCCGTGGCGGTGTACCCGCTGGTGGCGAGCCTGGGGACCAGCCTCTACGACCAGTCCCTGATCCGGCCCGGCCGCTCGTTCATCGGGTTCGACAACTACTCCGACGTCTGGCCCGACTTCGTCGACCGCCTCGGGATCACGCTCGTGTTCTCCGTGTTCGCGACGGTCTTTCCCCTGTTCCTCGGTCTGGGGCTCGCGTTGCTCCTCAACGCCCGCCTCAAGGGTCGGTCGGTGCTGCGGGGGATGCTCATGCTTCCCTGGCTGCTGCCCGGTGTCGTCGTCTCGTTCCTCTGGGCGTGGATCTTCAACGACAGCTATGGCGTGCTCAACCACGTCCTGTCGCAAGTGGGCCTGCCGGAGGTCGACTTCCTCGGGGCGCCGGGGACCGCCATGGCGGCGGTGATCATCGCCAAGTCGTGGAACACCTTCCCCTGGATGATGGTGGTGATCCTGGCCGTCCTGCAGACCCTGCCGCGCGAGCAGTTGGAGGCGGCCGCGATCGACGGCGCTTCCCGCCCGCAGCGCTTCTGGCACGTTTCGCTGCCGCATCTGATCGGCCCGGTCGCCCTGGTGACCATGCTCGAGTTCATCTACAACTTCGGCTCGTTCGACATGATCTTCGTGATGACCGGGGGCGGTCCCGGGACCTCGACCATGACCCTCGCGGTCAGCATCTATCAGTACGCGTTCGTCGAGTTCTCCCTGGGCCGTGCGGCGGCCATGGGTGTGCTGTGGCTCGTCGCCCTGTCCGTGGTGTGTGCCGCGTACTTCCTGCTGAACAAGAAACTGGAGGCGCGACGGTGAGCCTCGTGTCGTTTCTGCCGGCCCGGCGCCGCTCCCGCCATGTGGGCGAGGGCATCACCCGGCCGACGCTCGGCGTCGCCGGCAAGCTGAGCCTGGCGGTGCTCGGTCTGTTCGGACTGCTCCCGGTGTACTGGCTGGTGGCCACCGCGTTCATGCAACGCGAGGACGTCTTCTCCAAGGACCGGCCGTTCTTCCCGTTCAACCCGACGCTCGACAACTTCGGCGCGTTCTTCGAGGACACCGCGCTGCTGTCCGCACTCGGCAACTCGGTGATCGTCTCGGCCGGCACCGCGGCGGTCTCGGTCCTGGTTGCCGGACTGATGGCGTACTCGCTGTCGAAGTTCCGCTACCGCGGACGCAACCTCTTCATGGTCATGTTCCTCGTCGGACAGCTCGTCCCCGGCGTGCTGCTGCTGGTCTCGCTGTACCTGATGTTCAGCGCCGCGGGACTCCTCTATACGTATACGGCCGTGGTGCTGGCGTTCACCACGTTCACGCTGCCGCTCACCGTGTTCCTCCTCAAAGGCATCATCGACGGGCTGCCGGACGAGATCATCGAGGCGGCGAAGGTGGACGGCCTCTCCAACCTGGCGATCCTGTTCAGGATCATCTTTCCGCTGATCACCCCTGGCCTGGTCACAGCCGGGATGTTCGCCTTCATGCGCGGCTGGAGCGATCTGCTGTTCGCTCTGACGCTGGCGGGGCCGGACAAGCAGACGCTCCCGGTCGGCATGACCACGGCCTTCATCCACGAGGGCTCCGGCGACTGGCCGGCCCTGATGGCGGCTTCGGTGATCACTTCACTGCCCCTCGCGCTGATCTTCATCGCCCTGCAGCGGTACTTCGTATCCGGCCTCGCCGCCGGAGCGGTCAAGGGCTGAGCTGCCCGTTTCCCACCCCAAGGCACGACTCCCACCCCAAAGACACGACGGAGCCATCATGTCCAACCATGCCCCTCAGCAGGCCATGACCCGGCGAGGAGTCCTCGCGGGCCTCGGAGCACTCGGCCTCTCCAGCGCCTTCGGTCTGACGGCGTGCTCCACCTCCACGCCCGGCAACGCTGCGGGGAGCGGTGCGTCGGAGGCCGACACGATCAAGCTGTACGGCAACGCACTCGGTGAGGACGCGCAGAAGGCGGCGTGGCAGGCCGTCGTCGCGGGCTGGGAGAAGAAGTCCGGCAAGATGGTGAAGCCGGTCATCTTCCCCTACGACCAGGCAGCCACCCAGCTGGCCCTTGCCGCAAAGTCCGGCTCCTTCAACGGAGTTGCCCAGGGTCCGTGGCAACTGCTCGTCCCCATGGGGATTCTCGCCGACCTCTCCGATCTCGCCGAAGGCATGGACATACCGCGTGCGGTGGTCGACGGACTGCGCGTCGACGGCAAGCTGTACATGCTGCCCCTGACGGCCTCGGGTATCGGACTCGTATGCGACGGCCGGATCGCCGACGAGGTCGGACTCAAGAGCGGTCTGACGGTGGAGGAGTTCGCGACCGCGCTGGAGAAGATCAAGCGCCAGGACTCCGACCTCATCCCCTACGCGGCGGTCACGAAGAACCCGGACCTCAAGGACGCCGTGCACTGGATGTGGGGCTGGGGCAGCGAGGTCGTCACCAAGGACCTGAAGTGCACCATCGGCGACGCGGAGAGCGTCGCGGCCATCGAGTGGTACAAGGAGCTCCAGGACGCCAAGCTCACCAAGGCGGGCGTCGCCCGCACGGATGCGCGCATCATGTTCGCGCGCGGGCAGGCCGTCATGTACGACGACGCTCCGCTGGCCAACACCTTCGTGAAGTCCAACGGCGGCTCGGCGGCGCTGCACGCCGCCATCCGCCCGTTGCAGCGGCCGACCGCCAAGGGCCTCCCCTCGTACAACCGCTTCTGGGGCTCGGGCCTGGCCTGCAGCGCGGGCAAGGGGGAGAAGACGAGCAGGGACTTCATCTCCTACGTGGCCACCGACCTCAGCGCCGCCACCGCGCTGTACAAGCAGTCCGCGCTGCCGCCCGCCGACAAGAAGGTGGCGGACCGGATCGAGGCCCTGCAGAAGGACACGTTCCAGATCGGCTTCGCCAGTGCGGTCGCGGAGCACGCCCGGCTCAGCCCTTGGGACACGTTGTCCACCACGGCTCGGATCGATACGGCGATCGGCGAAGGGGTCGCTTCGATCCTCGCAGGTCAGGTCGGGGTCCAGAGTGGCCTCAACGACCTGCGCAAGAAGGTCGAAACCGCCCTCGAGCAGGGGTGACGCCGGCCGGTCCGGCCTCCGCCGTGGGGCCGGACCATACGTGGAAACGTAACCCACAAAGCGGATGACCGATATAAATGGTCGATCGACGCCGCCCACAAGACAGGAGAACCATGGCTGCCGAACACGGCGCCGGAACGCAGGCCGTCGAGCGCGCGATGTCGCTTCTCGCCTGCTTCACCGATGAGACCAGCGAACTGCGGATCTCCGAGCTCTGCGCCCAGACGAATCTCGGGCAGTCGACCGTGTCCCGCATGGTCTCCTCGCTGGACCGCATGGGTTTCCTCGCACAGGACGCCCGGACCGGCCTGTACCGTCTGGGCCCGACCGTGGTGACCTTGGGGTCGGTGGCGCTCAACAGTTCGTCGATCTTCCGGGCCGCGCGGCAGATCGCCCAGAACCTCGCCCATGTCGCCGACCTCGGCGCGAATCTGGCGGAGTTCCGCGACGACCAGCTGTTCTACCTGGGGAACTTCGAGGGCTCGAAGTCCCCCAAGTCGTTCACCATGGCCGGACGTACGGCGCCGCTGCACGCCACCGGCATGGGCAAGACGTTTCTGTCGGCACAACCCGCGGAGTATGTACGCGAGTTCTACGCCAAGGGGCTCGGCATCGCCTACACCCCGCACACGATCACGGAGCTGTCCGCCATGGAGAGCGCGTTGGCCGAGGCGCGCAGCCGCGGTTACGCCACGGAGATCGAAGAACTCGCCTTCGGGCGGGCCTGTGTCGCCGCCCCGATCCGCGGCCGTGGAGGGGACGTGGTGGCGGCGCTGTCCGTGAGCGGTCCTCTCTCCGAACTGGACGACCCGCAGCGCCTGCGGGAGCTTGCCCTGATGGTTGTCGAGGCCGCCGACGAGGTGTCCGTCGCGCTGGGCTTCACCATGGCCCGGGCACCGCAGCCGCGGGTGCCCATGGGTTAGCGGGGGCCGCTGAGTTGGGGAGAAGCATCCCGGTCGTGCGCCAGGACCGTCCCTCCACGTCACCACGTACGAAGCGGGTGCGGGCCACTGGCCCGCACCCGCTTCGTCATGCCTGGCTCCGGGTCAGTCCTCGAGGAACTTGCGCCGCAGGTCGGGGCGGAGAAACGCCGCGGGGGACGCGATCGACAGGCCGCCGTCGACCGGCAGGACGACGCCGGTGACGAACCCGGCCGCCGCGAGGTAGAGCACCGCGCCGGCGACGTCGGCGGGACGGCCGACGCGGCCCAGCGGATACCCCTCGGTGACCTTCGGAAGGTGGTCGTTGTCGATCATCCCCGGGGCCACGGCATTGACGCGGATACCGCGCGGCCCGTACTCGAGGGCCAACTGCCGCACCAGGCCCTCCACTCCGGACTTCGCCGCCGCGTACGCGGGCAGCCAGGGCGCGGCCAGGGTGGCGTTGACGGAACTCACCGCGACGATGCTGCCGCCCCGGGGAAGGACGGCCAGGGCGGCCCGGGCCGGGAAGAAGGCGGTGTCCAAGGTGTTGGTGAGCGCGCGGTGCCAGTCTTCAGCGGTGACGGCATGGGCCGGCGCCGGCGCCATCACCGCTGCGGCAAGGACCAGGACGTCCAGGGAGCCGAGCCGTTGCACGGTGCGGCCGACCGCCGCGTCCGCTCCTTCCTCGGTGCTGACGTCGAGAGCGAGCGACTCGGCCAGGTGCGGGCCGGGTTCGCCGTCCAACGAGACGCCGACGACTTTGTCCCCCGCCTCGGCGAAGGCGGCAGCGATGGCCCCGCCGATCGGGGAAGAGCTGCCGATCAGCAGCACCGACCGGCTCACACGGGCACCTTCTGCCAGGAAGGCAGGCGCAGTTCGGCCAGGATCTCGTCCAGCGCCCGGGCCGTCACCGGCTCGAGTTCCTGCGCCGGGAGCCGCACCCGGCCCGACGTGATGATCCCGCGCCTGCGCAGCACCTCTTTGTGCACCGCCCATGCCTGGCCCGGGCGCATGCCGAGGTGGATGAGCGGCAGCAGCCTGCCGAACGCCGTACGCGCCTCGGCACGCCGGCCGGCCGCCATATCGTCGAGGATGCCGCGGAGCAGATCGGAGAACTCGCAGGCCGGCATGGTGCCCACACTGCCGTTGTCGTACTCCTCGATGAGCGAGGCGGCGTTGAGACCGCCGAGAACCGCCAGTTCGTCCAGAGCGCGGGTCACCGCTGCCACCTTGACGGGGGTGGGCGGTGCTTCCACCTTCACCGAGGTGATGCCTGGAATACGGCCCAGGGCTGTCATCGTCGCCACGTCGATCGCGACGCCGGTGACCCCGGGGGCGTCCTGCACCATGACCGTGGCGTCGGTCGCGGCGGCCACTTCTCCGAAGAATTCGATGAGTTGCTGCTGATTGGGCTTCGCGAGGTACGGGGGGAGCACCATCAGCTGGTCGGCGCCACCGGCTGAGGCGTGCCGTGCCTGTTCGATGGCCACCACGGTGCTGGTGCCGTTCACCCCGGCGACGATCGGCACCTCTTCTCCCGCCACCTCTCTGACCGCGCGCAGGATGACGGCCCGTTCATCGGTGGCCAGCGCGAAGCCCTCGCTCGCCATGCCGAAGACCGCCAAGCCGTCCACGCCCGCGTCGAGTTGGAATTCCACCAGGGAGCGCAGGGACGGCAGATCCAGCTCGCCGGCAGCGGTGAACGGTGTGGCGAGGATCGGGACGAGTCCGATGGGGGTGGCGGTGCGTGTCATGTCAGCCTCCCTGAACGAGGTCGTCGAGGACCTCCTGGTCGATGTCGATGCCAAGACCCGGACCCTGCGGCAAGGTGAACCCGGAGGCTGTGTGGGTGATCGGGGTGCGCAGAATCCGCTGGGCGTAGGGCAGCGTCGTGGGCTGCAGCTCGAAGAAGGGGCTGTCGGCCACGGCCGCGGCCACGTGCAGTCCGGCGGCGAGTGACACGCCGAGACCCACGGAGTGGTGGCACGCCACGGGGATGTGGCGGGCGTCGGCCAGCGTGGCGATCGTCATGGCCTCGGTGATACCGGTGCGGGCCACGTCCGGCTGGGCAAGTCCGGTGGCCCTGCGGTCGAACCAGTCGCGGAACTCGTAGCGGTTGCGCAGCGCCTCACCGACCGCGATCGGTGTGGTGACCCGGGACGCCAGCTCCTGGTGCCCCGCGATGTCCTCGGGCGCTAGGGGAGCCTCGAAGAACAGGGCGCGGCGGCGGTCGAGTTCACGTCCCAGTTCGAGGGCCTGCGGCAAGGAGTAGACCCAGTGGGCGTCGATGGCGATGCCCAGGCCCGGTGCGGCGGCGGCCACCGCGTCGTACGTGGCCAGGTCCTCCTCGACGCCGTTGCCCAGAGCGAGCTTCACCATGGATGCGCCCCGCTTCGCCCAGTCGGCGGCCAGCTCGGCGCGTCCCTCGTCCGTCGGCTCGGGCAGTCCGGAGATGTAGGCGGGGATCTCGGTCCGGTAGGCCCCGCCGAGGAGTTGGGCCACGGGGAGTCCCGCCGCCTTGCCCGCCAGATCCCACAGGGCGATGTCCAGGGCGGCAAGGGCGTCCGCCTGATGGCCCGCCAAGTGGCCCCGCTCACGCATGAGATCGCGCATGCCGTCCCACAACGGGCGTACCCGCAGCGGATCCCGGCCCACGAGCCACGGCCCCAGCATGCGGTCGATGATCGCGGCGACGACCTCGGGGCCGACCGGCGCGAGCGCCTCGCCCCAGCCTTCCACCCCTTCGTCGGTCGTGACGCGGACGAGAACCGTCTCCATGAAGGCCGAGTACAGGCTTCGCCATGGCGGGCGTACGAAGTAGCCCTGGTCCGGCGCAGGCGCCGAACCGTCGTTCAGCTTGCCCAAGTAGGCAGTCTCCGTGGGCTGTTTGAGGACGTAGGTACGCACCTGGGTGACCCGCATGATTCCTCCGGACTACGAGATTCGTATTGCGATTCAGCACTTGCGCATGGTGAATTAAACATCCATCAACGGTGGGCTGGTCAAGCCCTTCACAGGACCGCGCCCCTGACATCGCGGCCCGGAACCGGACAACTCGTGTATCTGGAAGACATCGCGCAGCGGAGACTGCTGGCCATCATCCGTGCCGACGGCCCCGATCGCGCCCTGCGTTGCATCCGCACCTTGGTCCACGCCGGTGTCACAGCGCTCGAGGTCTCCCTGACCACGCCCGGCGCCCTCGACGCGCTGGCCCGTGCGCGGTCGCAGTGCCCGCCCGGCGTGCTCCTCGGCGCGGGGACCGTACTGACCGCCGACCAGGCCGATGCCGCCTCCGCCGCCGGTGCCGGCTTCGTCGTCACGCCGGGGATCACACCGGGCGCACGGCGGGCCGCCGCGAACGGGACGCCGCTCCTGTGCGGGGCGTTGAGCCCCACCGAGGTCATTGCCGCGCTGGACCTCGGAGCCATGGCGGTGAAGGTCTTCCCGGCCGGACTGCACGGTCCCGGCTACCTGCGTGAACTGCGGGCGCCCCTGCCCGAAGCGCCCCTCGTCGCAGTCGGCGGCGTCGACGCACGGACAGCGCCCGAATACCTCGCGGCGGGCGCTGTCGCTGTCGGCGTCGGATCACCGCTCATCGGCGTCGCCGGGACCACCGACACCCCGCAGGCGTACGACGATCTGGCCGGCCGCGCCGCACAGTTCCTCGAAGCCGTGGCACCCGGCCGCGGTGCGGGCCGCGACCGTCGGCAGGAGACGCGATGAGCAGCGTGCTGACCATCGGCGAGGCAATGGTGTCCGTCCGCACTTCGGCACCCATGGAACTCGGCGGCGTCGCACGGCTGTCCGTGGCCGGTTCCGAAAGCAATGTCGCCATCGGTCTTGCCCGGCTGGGCCATGAGGCCGCCTGGCTCGGCGTGGTCGGCGAGGACCAGCCCGGCCGGCTGATCAGCCGAACGCTGCGCGCCGAAGGGGTCGACACCCGCTTCATCCGGTCCACGGGCGAGTCGTTCACCGGACTCGTCGCCTTCGACCAGCCGCTGCACGACGTCACCCGGGTCAGCTACCACCGCAAGGGATCGGCCGGTTCGCTGCTCACCGCCGGGGAATGCCTCGCCGCACTGGAGGACGCGTCCCCGGCCCTGCTCCACCTGACCGGGATCACTCCGGCGCTCTCGCCGGCCGCCGGGGCGGCGACGCTCGCAGTGGCGGAAGCCGCGCACGCCGCGGGAGTGCGGGTGAGCGTGGACGTCAACTACCGCGCCCGCCTGTGGACTCGACCGCAAGCCGCGCGGCTGCTGCGGCCCCTGCTGCCGTACGCCGACATCGTGTTCGCATCGGACGACGAACTCGACATCCTCACGGATGCGTCGGCCCCGGTGTCCGAGCTGCTCGGACACGGGATCGGCGAGGTCGTCGTGACCGCAGGCGCCGCCGGTGCGCACTGCCGTACGGCGGAGGGGGAACACCACCAGGCCGCCCTCCCGGTCACCGTGGTCGACAGCGTCGGCGCGGGCGACGCCTTCGTGTCCGGCTACCTCTCCGCCCTCCTGGACGAACTGCCCCCTGCGGATCGTCTGCTGCGGGGGGTCACCACCGGGGCGTTCTGCGTGGGGGCGCACGGCGACTGGGAGGCACTGCCCACCCGCCAGACGCTGGGGCTCCTCACGCACACATCCGGCACGGCTCTGCGCTGAAGCACCGTCAGGCCCGCTGATGTGGTGCAGATTGATTGACGTTACCCATGAACGCTCCTACGCTTCGGCAGGATCGCATGTGGAATTCATAATGAGGATCTGACTTCCTGTCGGGACTGAAGTCGGCCGCCCACACGCTGAGTTGCGCGATCCGCCCGCGCGCTGCTTCCCCAGAGAGGAACGACGTTGAGGCTTCCGAAGGTGAGAAGGAGACCCGGCCTTGCGGGTATCGCAGCCGCATTGGTGCTGACCGCCGGCGCCCTGGGCGCGGCCCCCGATGAGGCGGTCGCCGCCCCGCCCACGGCCTCGTACGAACTGATCTGGGCGGACGAGTTCAACACCACGGCCGTGGACGCGAGCGAGTGGAACTACCGCACGGATACGAAGGGTTGGAGCCAGCAGCGGCCCGAGAACGTGACCGTCGGCGGTGGCGCGATGACCGTCCATCTGTGTCCGCGCAACAAGGCGGGCGCCGGCTGCACGCAGCAGGTGGACAGCAAGGACCTCTACACCGGCGGCGGTCTGATCAGTAAACGCAAGACCCGGTACGGCTACTACGAGACCCGGGTGCGGACCAACAGCGGCAGCGGCTGGCACTCCGCTTTCTGGGCGGCCGAAGCGGGCAGCGGCACCGAACCGCGCACCGAGATCGACGGGTTCGAGATCGACTCGCACGTGCCGGACAAGGTCCGCCACAACGTCATCGCCTGGACCCAGGGCACGTTCACCAGCAACATCTACGGCCTCGACTTCGACAGTTCGGCCGACTGGCACACGTACGGATTCGAATGGCTCGAGGACTCCGTCAAGTTCTACGTGGACGGGGTGCTCAAGTGGTCGCAGCCGTACGCGCCCAGCGCCTACACGCACAACTTCCTCAACACGTGGCTGACGGCCATCGCCTACGACGCCAGCAACTCTCCGGGCGTCGACGAGAGCGCGCTGCCGGGCAAGGTCCAGTTCGACTACGTCCGCCACTACGCAC
This sequence comes from Streptomyces mesophilus, assembly GCF_011044995.1. Taxonomy (GTDB): domain Bacteria; phylum Actinomycetota; class Actinomycetes; order Streptomycetales; family Streptomycetaceae; genus Streptomyces; species Streptomyces mesophilus. The sequence continues at coordinate 27,450 of NZ_JAAKZW010000038.1, forward strand.
GCGATGTGTACGCGGACAACGACGCACCGAGCGGCTACTCGGAGACCGGCACCGGCTGGAGCACATCGGGACTGCCCGCGTTCGGCCGGCTGACCGGAAGGTTCTCGTGCGACACGGACAGCGCCGGCCGCTGGACGTTCACGCCGCCGGCCGACGGCACCTACCAGGGGTACTTCTTCCGCGCGGGCGGGGAGGGCGGACAGGCCGACGCTCCCGTCAGCGTGTGGGACGGCGGCACCGCACTGAGCCGTACGCGCGTGGACCTCACCGCGCCCGGCAGTTCCTGGGCGCCGCTCGGCGCGCACACGTTGAAGGCCGGCACGACCTACATCGTGCGTATCGACCGGGACGGCCCGGGATGCATCCGCGCCGACGCCGTCAAGTTCGTCCGTTCCTGAACCAGCCGACGCCTTACAGGAGGCCTGTGTCGTGAACGTCCGCAGAACGGTGGTGGCCGCCGTCCTGGCGGCCACCGTCGCCCTCTCCCTCATACCCGGGTCGGCCGCGACCTCCGCCGCCCCGGAGGCAGCGGCGCCCGTCGGTGCACAGGCCACCGCGCCCGCCGGTGCACCGGTTCCCGGATACGAACTCGCCTGGTCCGACGAGTTCGAGGGAGTCGACGCAGACGGCAAGGGCCTCGACGAAGCGGAGTGGCACTACCGCGAGAGCGAGAAGGCGATCTGCTCGAACAGCCCGGACAACGTCTCCGTGTCCGAGGGGCTGATGCATATCGCCCTCAAGCGCGAGGACCGCAACGGCAAGGAGTACACCTGCGGCGGTGTGATCAGCAAGCGGACCTTCGGCTACGGCTACTACGAGACACGCGCCCAGCTCTGGGGTGACCAGGGCTTCCACTCCGCGATGTGGACCACCGGTCTCGCCGACTACGTGCCGGACACCCCCAAGTACAAGGGCCCGAACAACCGGGTGAACGAGATCGACGGCTTCGAGGTCGACTCGCACAAGCCCGACGAGTTCACCCAGGTCTCGCACTGGTTCGTACCGCACCACGTGGGAAACCCCGGCCGGCCGTACACCGGGCCGGACTCGTCCGACGGCTATCACACGTACGGCTTCGAGTGGACGCCCACCGAGGTGCGCTACTACATCGACGGCAAGCTGACCCAGACCCTCCCGAAGGCCGGTCCGCACGGACTGCAGAACATCTGGCTGACCACGCTCGGCTACACCTCCCCGGTCGACGAGACCAACCTGCCGGGCGAGACCACGTGGGACTACTTCCGCTACTACGCGCCCGTGACCTCCGCCGACGACGAGTCCGCGGACACCGTCGTGGTCGACAACGGCGACAGCGCGTACACCGAGACGGGCAGCTGGACGGACGAGATCACCGACGGGCACCGCGAGGTCTTCGGCTACCAGGACAAGGAGGTCCGCCGCTCCGAGGACCCGGGGGCCGCGGCCCGGTGGACACCGAAGCTGAAGTCCGCCCAGCCGTACGAGGTGTTCGTATGGAATCCGAGTTTCCTCAAGACCGGCCACAAAGCCGCCACGTACACCGTGACGCATGACGGCGGAGCGAGCGACGTCGTCCTCGACCAGACGGAGGCCGGCCAGCAGTGGGTCAGTCTCGGCTCCTACCGGATGACGCCCGGCGCCGGCCGCGGCGTAAGCGTGACCGGTGGAACCTCGGGCTCCGGTGTCCTGCGCGCCGACGCCGCGAAGTTCGTGCCGTCCGTGGTCGTCGACAACGGGGACGACGGCTACCGCGAGCAGGGCACGTGGCGCGCGTCGGACAAGGTCACGGGATGGCGGGGGACCGGCACCCGCTGGGCCGGCGCCGCCGGCTCGACCGCGCGCTGGACGCCCGAGCTGCCCAAGAGCACCAGGTACGACGTCTACGCCTGGGTGCCGGATTCCGCGGCCGACAATGAGACCGTCATCGCCACCAACACCTCCAGGTACACGGAGACCGGCCGATGGGCCGCGTCCAGCCTCCGCGGCTGGGACGGAACCCCCACCCGGACGAGCAACGACACGTCGGCGACCGCCACTTGGCGTCCGGATCTGAAGGAAGCCGGCAAGTACAAGGTGTACGCCTGGTCGCCGACCAACCCCGTCAGCACGACTGCGGCCCGGTTCACGGTCACCCACGCCGGCGGCTCCGATGCCACCGACGTCGACCAGACCACCGGGGGCAACGACTGGGTCGAGCTGGGCGAGTACGAGTTCGCCGCAGGCACCGAAGGACACGTCACCGTCTCCAACGCCGCCCGCGCCAACTATCTGCGTACCAACGTGGTCAAGTTCGTTCGGGTGGGAGCGGAGACGCCCGACCCGGCCGCCTACACCGTCGCCCATGCGGGCGGCACCACCGAAGTGCAGGCGGACACGAGCGGCGGTACAGACCGCTGGGTGCGGCTCGGCAACTTCGCGTTCGACGCCGGGAGCGACGGCTATGTGGAACTGGGCAGGGGCGAGGGCGCGCAGGGGCTGATGCACGCGGACGCCGTGAAGTTCCTCCCGACGCCCGAGGACGACGCCGGCCGGCCCGCCGCGCCGCAGAATCCGCAGGCGTTCGTCCGGCCGAACGCGTCGAACGGCGACTCCGTGCTCCACGTGCGCTGGAGCCCCGTCCAGGGCGACGACGTCCTCGGGCACCACGTCTACCTGGACGGACGCCGGATCACCTGGAAGCCGGTGCGGCGCGACGCGTTCCGCCTGTACGAGATGCTGGCCGGCCAGTCCCACAAGGTGACCATGACGTCGGTCGACCGGTCCGGCAACGAATCGGCGCCCTCGGCACCGCTGTCGGTGAAGGTCCCGGCCGATACGAAGCCGCCGGCACCGGCGGCCGGTGTGACCGCGGAGGCGACGAACAAGGGGGCGGTGCTGTACTGGGAGCAGAGCCTCGAGGTGGACCTGCACGGCTACCACGTCTACGTGGACGGCAAGCGGATCACCGACGTGCCCTTCGGCAACCCGGTCGACGCGCACCTGCGGGCGCTCGGCTTCCCGGTCGAGGACCTGACGAACAACACCGAGCACGAGCTGGCCGTCACCGCGGTGGACCAGACGGGCAACGAGTCGAAGCCGACACCGGTACGGGTGACACCGCTGCCCATGAGCGTCATCGGTATCGAGGACCCGGCCTACACCGAGAAGGGCACCTGGTCCGGGTCGAGCGTCGCCGGCTGGCTGGGCTCCAAGACGCGCAGCACCAACGACACGTCGGCGACGGCGACTTGGCGCCCCGATCTGGGAGCAGCGGGAAGTTACGAGGTGTTCGCATGGGTGCCGAACCATCCGAACAGCACCACCGGCGCCCGGTACACGGTCACCCACGCGGGCGGCACCGACGCCGTGGATATCGGCCAGACCGCGGACGGAAACCGGTGGGTCTCGCTGGGGACCTACGCGTTCGCCGCGGGCTCGACCGGCGACGTGACGGTCTCCAACGGTGCGGGCAGCAGCTATCTGCGCACCAGTTACGTCAAGTTCGTACCGAAGTGACAGGTTGCTGAGCGGGAGCCGTGCCCAGTCCCGGGTTCTTCCGGGGCTGGGCACGGTCAATGCATTGCTCCTGACTGCTTACGCCCAGTCCGGCCGATGAATTCGCCTGCCGCCCGACGTCTACCTCTGTGACCTCCCCGCTCCCACGGGGCGGGGGAGCGGAGCATCCCCACGTCATGGAGGAGAGAGGGAGGCCAGGATGAGGAATCCGATTCGGCTGTACATGTCGATGTCGCTCGACGGCTACATCGCCGGCCCGGACGATCGACCGGGCCAGGAGCTCGGCCGTGCCGGTGGACGTCTGTTCAACTGGCTCGACGACCGGCTGTCGGACGGTCCCAGCGGTCAGGTCTATCGCGAGGCGCTGGCGACCGGCGCGTTGATCTCCGGCCGGCGGACCTACGAACTCGCCGGGCGCTGGCAGGGCGACCACCACGACGGGGTGCCGATCTTCGTCCTCACCCATCGTGAGGACGACGGGGACGCGCCACTCGGCCACGCACGATTCGTCACCGATGCCGAGGACTGCGCCCGTCAGGCCCGCGCCGCCTCCGAGGACCGGCCGGTCATGGTCCATGGGGCGGGCGCGGCCCAGGCGCTCCTGCGCGCCGGGCAGTTGGACGAGATGGAGATCCACCTGGTGCCGGTCCTTCTCGGTGGCGGCCGACGGCTCTTCGACCACCTCGGTGGTGATCACATCGAACTCGACCTCGTCCGACGGCTCGAGGACCGGGACGTCACACATCTCCGCTACCAGGTACGCCGACCGGGGAGTCCGCGTGAAAACCACTGAGTTCCCTGGCGAACCGGCCGGGCGGGTCTCGTGGCCCAAAGGCGTCGCGGTTCAGCGACCCCGACGGCTACCGGGCGCTCCGCAGGCGACGGCAATGGCCTCCGTATCCCAGTAGAAAGGGCGGACTTCGGAGATCCGCCCGTCCTTGACCTTGATCGTCTGGAGAATCGGGAACGCAAGGTCGCGAGCGGTGGCACGGGCGCACGCATGGACCTGTGTGAGCACCACCGCCGTCTCGCCGGTGGCGAGGAACTCCTGCTCCGCCATGTCGAACGACTCCCACACCTGGCTCATCGCAAGGAAGAACGCTTCCATGCCCTCATGCCCACGCCACGTTCCGCCATAGGGCAGCGCGTCGGCCTGATGCAGTACGACATCAGGCGCGAAGAAGGGGGCGAGCAGGTCGAACGGGGCCTCGCCCGGGCCGCCGGCCGCCAGATACTGCGCCTCGGCCGCGTACATGCCGGTGAGGATGGTTACGGAGTCCGTCGTGGATCGAATCGTCATGCCGCAAGGGTGATCAATCGAGACGGACCACGCTGGCGGCGATCAGACATCGACCTGGCTGCGGCCGGTCGCAACAGACCCTAGGCGCCTGGCTGCTCGCCCGGTGCGTCGTGCAGCCCGAGGCGGAGGTGCTCGACGTGGTACAGGGCCTGGTCGAGGAGTTCGGCGACGTGGTTGTCGTACAGGGCGTAGACGATCGACCGGCCGCGGCGCTCGCCGGTCACCAGACCCAGATTGCGCAGCAGGCGCAGCTGGTGGGAGCAGGCGGACGGTTCCATCTCGACGGCCTCGGCGAGATCGCCGACCGAGCAGGGACCTTCCTGGAGGCGGGCGAGGATCCGCAGCCGGGAGGGGGTGGCCAGGGCCTGGAGCGTCGCGGCCACGTCCGCCGTGCCCACGGCGTCCAGGCGTTCGCGAGCGGTGGCAACGTGCTTGGCGTCCGTTCCGTGACCCATGACGGCCATCCTACCCGGCACACCTGAAGACCTGTTCAGATGTTCCTGTACGGTGGAAAGGAAGCCGTCCGCCGTACGCGAAGGGTCACCTCGGCATGCCTTCAGCCCTCCTCCAGCGCCCGGAACCCACGGCGAGGTCCGCCCGGCCGGGTGTCCCGCGCCGCCGCACCAGAGTGCTCGCGCTCGCCGAAGCCCGCTGGGCCGCAGTCGCCCTGGCGCTGTTCCTGCTCGCCCTGCCGCTCCAACTGGCTGGCGCTCCCGCCTGGTTGTGGGGCCCGCTCTACGCCCTCGTGTATGTGAGCGGAGGCTGGGAGCCCGCCTGGTCCGGGCTGCAGGCACTGCGGGAGAAGACCCTGGACGTGGACCTGCTGATGATCGTCGCCGCCCTGGGCGCCGCCTCGATCGGCCAGGTCATGGACGGTGCCCTGCTCATCGTCATCTTCGCCACCTCCGGTGCCCTGGAGGCGCTGGCCACCGCACGTACCGAAGACGCCGTACGCGGACTGCTCGACCTCGCCCCCGCCACCGCGACCCGCCTGACCGCCGACGGTGGCGAGGAGACCGTGGCCACAGCCGATCTGGTCGTCGGCGACACCATCCTCGTACGGCCCGGAGAGCGCGTCGGCGCGGACGGCCGCGTCCTCGCCGGCGCCGGCGAGATCGACCAGGCCACCATCACCGGCGAACCGCTGCCGGTGGCCAAGCAGACCGGCGACGAAGTCTTCGCCGGGACACTGAACGGCACCGGCGCCCTGCGGATCGCCGTCGAACGGGACGCTTCAGATTCGGTGATCGCCCGCATCGTCGCCATGGTCGAGGAGGCGTCCGCGACCAAGGCGCCCACCCAGCTGTTCATCGAGAAAGTCGAACAGCGCTACTCGCTCGCCATGGTCGCCGCGACCCTCGCGGTCTTCCTCGTCCCGCTCGCCTTCGGCGCGGAGCTGACCGGCTCGCTGCTGCGCGCGATGACCTTCATGATCGTCGCGTCACCGTGCGCGGTCGTCCTCGCCACCATGCCGCCGCTGCTCTCGGCCATCGCCAACGCGGGACGCCACGGAGTCCTCGTGAAGTCGGCCGTCGTCATGGAACGCCTCGGCCAGGTCGATGCCGTCGCCCTCGACAAGACCGGCACGCTCACGGAAGGCACCCCGCGCGTGAGCGAGGTCCGCCCCCTGGAGGGCAGCGATCTGGACGAGGCCGGCCTGCTGGCCCTGGCGGCCGCGGCCGAGCACCCCAGCGAGCACCCACTGGCGCGGGCGGTCGTCGACGCGGCCCGCGAGCGACACCTCCCCGTGCCGTCGGCTCACCACTTCACCTCCACCCCGGGCGTCGGAGTCAAGGCCACCGTGGAGGGCCGGACGGTCGAAGTGGGCGCCCCGGACCGCCTGTTGACCGGATCCACCGCCAAGGACGCCGAACGCATGGCGCGCATCGTCGCGCCGTACGAGGAGCGCGGACACACTGCGGTCCTTGTGCAGCGCGACGGAATCCCGGTCGGCGTCCTGGCCGTTGCCGACCGCCTGCGCCCGGACGCCGCCGCCACCGTCGCCGCGCTCGGCACGCTCTCCGGAACGTCGCCGCTGCTGCTCACCGGCGACAATCCACGCGCCGCGGCTCACCTCGCCTCCGAGGCGGGCATCGAGGCGGACCACGTACGCGCCGGCCTGCTGCCCGAGGACAAGGTCGACGCCGTACGTCGCCTGGAGGCCGACGGCCGCAAGGTCCTCGTCATCGGTGACGGCGTCAACGACGCCCCCGCCCTCGCGGCCGCCCACACCGGCATCGCCATGGGCCGCGCCGGCTCCGACCTCGCCCTGGAGACGGCCGACGCGGTCATCGTCCGCGACGAACTCACCACCGTTCCCACGGTCGTGGCGCTCTCCCGCGCCGCCCGCCGCCTGGTGATCCAGAACCTGGTGATCGCCGGGATCTTCATCACCGGCTTGGTCATCTGGGATCTCGTCGGCACCCTGCCCCTGCCGCTGGGGGTGCTCGGCCACGAGGGCTCCACGGTCATCGTCGGGCTCAACGGCTTGCGCCTGTTGCGCGATGCGGCCTGGCGCCGCGCGGCACGCTCGGCCGGGGCCGGCGCATGAGCCGCCGAAACCGCGCGTCCGCCCCCGAGGCCGGACCGGGGCGGCCCACCGTGACGGTCTGCCGGGGCTGCTGCTGCGGCACCGCGGCCAAGGTCCCCTACCTGGACCACGAGGCCCAGGCCACCGACCTGCGCGCGGCGCTCACCGGTGTCGCCTTGGTGCGTCGCAGCGACTGCCTGGACGTCTGCGAACGCGCCAATGTCATCGTCATCCAGCCCTCCGCCGCAGGACGGCGGGCCGGCGGCCGCCCCGTGTGGCTCGGCCAGGTCAACGACCCGGACGCCGCCGCGGACATCACCGCCTGGGTGCGCGCCGGCGGCCCCGGTCTCGCCGACCCGCCCGACGTCCTGACCCTGTACGCCTTCACTCCCTCCCGGAGGGTGCGCAGCGAACTCGATGACCATTGAGTCTGTTGCCGACGGCGGTCTCGTCCGGGCTGGGTGCGCTGATGAGTGCTGCTGAGGCGCGTCCTAACCGTGCCGGGCCGGCGTCTCGGCCATCAACGCGTCCACCACCGCGCGGGCCACACGACCGGCTCGCTCCGGCGTCCAGTGGGCGGGCTCCTCCATGGTGGAGACGTAGTAGCCGCGGGTGAGCAGCGACAGGATGTCGGCGGCCAGGGCCGCGTCGGGCACTCCCGCGGCGAGTGAGGCTTCGAGGAACTCCTGGCGGGATTCGCGGGGTTCCTCGTGGTCGACGCCGGCCGGGTCGATGTGCGCCGTGGACAGCATCTCGACCCAGAGCGTGCGAAGGAGCAGGTCCTCGGGCTCCGTGCTGAGGTGCCATTCCACGGTGGCGCGCAGCCGGTCGGCGCCGGTCAAGTCGCCCAGGTGGGCCTCGAGATCGGTGCGCCACCGCGACTCGGCGGCGCGCACGGCGTTGGTGATCAGGGCCGTCCGCGTCGGCACGTAGTTCGTGACCATCGCCGTGGATCCGCCGAGCTCCTTGGCCACGGCTCGGATGGTGACGGCCCGTGCGCCGTCCCGGGCGGCGATCGCGAGCGTGGCCTGGGCGATGGCCTCGCGGCGCTGGACTTCGTCGACGTCGATCGGCATGGAAGCAACCTAGCTCAGAGGGGGTTGACGCTGAACTCTCCTGAATGCAACGCTGTTATATCACAACGTTGTCTAAAGGTTTGCCTTCCTGGAGGGCCCTATGAGCCTTGTCGTTCAACGCGTCAACGCGGAACCCGTGCCCCCGGACGCGCGGCAGCACATGGTCCGCATGCGCGACGGCGTACGGCTGGCGACCGACGTGTACGACATCGGCGGCGGCGAGCCGGCGCCGACGGTCCTGGCCCGCCTGCCCTACGACAAGAACAGCCGGTACGTGTTCTTCGACAAGATCGCCGAGCGGTTCACCGCGCAGGGCTACGTCGTGGTGGTCCAGGACGTCCGCGGCAAGTTCCGCTCGCAGGGCCGGACTCTGGGCTGGACCGGCGAAGTCGACGACGCCTACGACACCTTGGAGTGGATCACCCACCAGCCCTGGTCCGACGGGTCGGTGGGCATGTTCGGCGACTCCTACTACGGGTTCACCCAGTGGTCCGCGGTCTCCAGCCAGCACCCCGCCCTGCGCGCCATCGTCCCCCGGGTGACCTGCACGACGAACGCGCCCGGCATCGCCGCCTACGACCCCGGCTCCGGCAGGCAACCCGTATGGCTGGAGGGCGCCACGTATCAGGCGCAGGTGTGGACCGACCGCGAGAGCTACGAGTTCGACGTCGATCTCACCCGGCGTCCCGTCCTCGCCGCGTACGAGGAGGCCTTCGACGCGATCGGCCAACGGTCCGCGGGCTTCGACCTGATCGTCGGTGACATCCGCCTCGACCCGTACAACGGGCCGCACCCGTATGACGCGCGGCCCGTGCCGGTGCTGCACTGCGTGGGGTGGTTCGACAATCTCGGCATCGCGCACATGCGTGACTACACGGAGCTGGCCCGGCGCCCGGGGTGGTCGGCGGTGCAGTATCTGATCGCCGACACGACCGACCACGAGAACTACGCACTCGAGGACGCCCCGGTGTCACGCGAGAGCGATCACTTCGCCGACGATGCCGCCCTCGCCCGCATGCTGGACTCCTACACCGCCCCGGCGATCGCGTTCTTCGACGTCTTCCTCAAGGGCACCGCGCAGCCCCATACGCTGCCGCGGGTGCGCTGGAAGCTCGGACACGCGGGATGGCGCGACTCCGACGCGTGGCCGCCGCCCGAAGCGACCACGGCCGAGCTCTACTTGGCGCAGCCGGCGGCCACGCCCGGCGCGGTCCCCGGCGGAACGCTCGTACCGAGCCCGGCCGACGCCGCCGAAGAGGTGGAGTGGCGCTACGACCCGGAGAACCTCGTACCGTCCGCCGCCCCCGTCACCTTTCTGCAGCTGCGTGACCACGTGGACGAGCGCTCCACCCTCGACCGCGACGACGTGCTCGTCTTCACAACACCCGCCTCCGAACGCCCGCTTGACCTCGCCGGACCCGTACACGCGGTGCTGCACGTGGAGAGCACGGCACCTACGTACGACGTCTTCGTGCGGCTCCTCGATCTGGCCCCGGACGGCGCCGCGCGGCTGATCGTCCGGGGCTGCGCGCAGAGCGACGCGGCCGGTGAGCTGGAGATCGCCCTGGGGCACACCGGCTACCGGGTGCGCCCCGGACACCGGCTCGCCCTGATGATCGCCGGCAGTGACTTCCCGAACCACCTGCCCAACTCCGGCTCCCTGGAGAGCCCGTGGCACACGACGACTCCCAAGGCGAGCCTGCAGAAGCTGCGCACCGGCTCCGCCCACCCCTCCCGCCTGCGTCTGACCGTCCTGTCCCCGGCCCGTACCAGCTGTACCGGCGAGGGAAGTGAGCCGGCGTGAGGCTCCGCTTCGTCCTCACGCGCCTGAGCCTGCTGGTTGTGACCGTGCTCGTCTCCAGCCTGGCCATCTACGGCGCGATGTTCCTCACCCCGGGAGACCCCGCCACCTTGCTCGTCGGCGGCAGTCGCGATCCCGACCCGGCCGTACTGGCGCAGATACACCGCGAATACCACCTGGACGACCCGTTCATCCAGGGCTATCTGCACTGGCTCGGCAACTGCCTCCAGGGCGACTTCGGCAAGTCCCTCGTCTACCGCGACTCCGTCGCCGGCCTCATCGGCACCCGCGCCGCGGACACCCTCGCGCTCGTCACGTACGCGGCCGTCATCGTCCTCGTGACCGGCACGGTCATCGGGACCGTCGCCGCTCTGCGCGGTGGCCGTACCGAAACGCTCGTCACCACGCTGACGGCAGGGGCGATGGCAGTGCCGACCTTCGTCATGGCCGTGCTGCTCATCTGGCTCTTCGCCGTGCAGCTGCCGTGGTTTCCCGTCTACGGATCCGGCGAGGGTTTCGCCGGCACGCTGAAGCATCTGACGCTGCCCGCCGTCGCGTTGGCGCTGACCTGGATCGGATACGTGGCCCAGGTGACCCGGACCGCCGTCCGCGCGGAGCTGCGCTCGGAACACGTGGAGACCGCGCGCAGCCGGGGCGTCCCGGAACACGCGGTGATCCGGCGGCACGTCCTGTACAACGCGTCCGGACCCGTACTCGCCGTCTCCGGCGTCGGAATCGCAGGCGTCATCGCCACCGCCGCCGTGGCCGAGCAGGCCTTCGGCACCGGCGGGCTCGGCTCGCTCATGATCGAGGCCGCGTCCAAGCAGGACATGGCCGTCGTCCAGGCCGTGTCGCTGATCTTCGTGGTCGTGTTCGTCGTCATCAACACCACCGTCGACCTGGTCAGCGCCGCCCTCGACCCGCGGGTCGCGCAGAAGGGGGCCCGATGACCAGCGCCTTGTTCGCCCGTACCGCATCCAAGCCACGCGCCGGTCGCCCGCGCGATCGCGTGACGCTCGCCGCCGGCTGCGTCGTGGGCCTGTTCGTCTTCCTCGCCGTATGCGGACCGCTGCTCGTCCCGCACGCCCCGAACGCCGTCGACCCGCTGAACGTCCACGCCGGACCGTCCGCCACCCACCTGTTGGGAACGGACGACAGCGGACGCGACCTGCTGTCCCGGCTGATCGCCGGCACCCGCGCCAGCCTCGCCGCCCCCGCCGTGGTCATCGCCGTGTCCACCACGCTCGGCACCCTGCTCGCCCTGGTCGCGGCCTGGTTCGGCGGATGGCTGGACCGGTTCGTCTCCGGCGCCCTCGACGTGGTGTTCGGCTTCCCGGGGCTCATCATGGCAGTGCTCGTCGCGGCGGTGTTCGGGGCCGGGCTCACCGCACCGGTCGTCGCCCTGTCGATCGCGTATCTCCCCCTGATCACCCGCGTCGTACGGTCCGCCGCGATCAAGGAACGCAACCTGCCCTACGTCTCCGCACTCCAACTGCTCGGCGCGCCCACCGCCCGCATCTGGCTGCGCCACCTGCTGCCGAACCTGGGGCCCCTCGTCCTCGTCCAGGCGACGATCGGCTTCGGCTACGCGCTGCTCGACGTCGCCGCGATCTCCTTCCTCGGCCTGGGCAGCCAGCCACCGGACCCGGAATGGGGACTGATGGTGGCCAACGGAGCACCTTCCATCCTCGCCGGTGCGCCTCAACAGTCCCTGTACGCGGGCCTCGCCATCCTCCTCGTCGTCGTCGCCTTCAACCTGCTTGGCACGGGACTGTCCCGCCGTCTGCTCGGAGAGCAAGCATGAGCGCCACACCGCCCCTGCTCCGGATCGACGGGCTCGGCATCGACCTGCCGCTCGACGGAGAACCGCGCCCGATCGTCCATCGCGCCGACGTCGTCATCCCCGAGGGAGCGGCCGTCGCGCTGGTGGGGGAGTCCGGATCCGGCAAGTCCCTCACCGCGCGCGCCGTACTCGGCCTGCTGCCCGCGGGGGCTCGCCTCCACGGTGACGTCGCCTTCGCGGGCGAATCCGTCGCGGGAATGGCGCCCGAGCGACTGCGCAGGTTCCGCGCGGGCGAGGTCGCCATGGTCTTCCAGGACCCGCGGGCCCACATCAACCCGGCCCGCTCCGTCGGCGACTTCCTCATCGAAGGGCTGACCCTCACCAGGGGAGTCAGGGCCGCAGATGCCGTAAGGAAAGTCACCGGCATTCTGCGGGAGGTCGGCATCGCCGACGCCGAGCGGCGGATGCGCCAGCGGCCGCACGAGCTGTCCGGTGGCCTGCTCCAACGGGTCATGATCGCCGCCGCGTTGGCCGCGGAGCCGCGTCTGCTGCTCGCCGACGAACCGACCACCGCCCTCGACGTGACCACACAGGAGGAGGTGATGGCCATCATCGCCGAGGCGCGCGAAGCACGGGGGCTCGCCCTGCTGTTCATCACCCACGACCTCGAACTCGCGGCCGCCGTATGCGACCGGATCGTCGTCATGTACGCGGGCTCGACGGTCGAAGAACTTCCCGCGGGCCATCTGCGGGAACGCGCCGCCCACCCGTACACCCGGGCCCTGCTGTCCTCGCGGCCCTCGGTCTTCGAGGCCGGGGCTGACCTCCGTTCCATTCCCGGCCGGCCGCTGTCCGGGTTCGAGGTACCCGACGGCTGCGCCTTCAGCGACCGATGTCCGAGGGTGCGCGACCGGTGCCGCAGCGAACGGCCTGCCCCGAGCGCCGCCGGGGACTCCACGGCGGCCTGCCACTTCCCGTACACCGCGCCGGCCGAGGAGGCGGGCTGCCATGCTTGAAGTACGCAATCTCCGCAAGGAGTTCGGCGACTTCGTCGCCGTGGACGACGTGACGTTCTCCCTTCCACAGCGAGGGTCCCTCGCGATCGTCGGCGAATCGGGGTCGGGCAAGACGACCACCGCGCGCATGATCGCCGGCCTGGAGACGGCGAGCGGCGGACACATCCTCGTCGAGGGCGAGGAGCGCGGGCCCGGCCACAAGCGCCAGCGCCAGCGCCAGCGCCTGCGCTCGGGCGAGCGGCGTGCCCGCGGCCGGCAGATCCAGATGGTGTTCCAGGACCCGTACTCCTCCCTCGACCGCCGCCAACGCGTCGGCGCCGCCGTGGCCGAGGCGGTCGCACTGCACCAACGCCTGCCCGCGGACCGGCTCCGCGCCCGCGTCGCCGAACTCCTCGACATGGTCGGACTCGACGACCGGCAGGCGGCCGCACTGCCGAAGGCCCTGTCCGGCGGTCAGCGCCAACGTGCGGCCATCGCCCGCGCCTTGGCCGCCGAACCGCAGATCCTCATCCTGGACGAGGCTGTCGCCGCGCTCGACGTCTCCATCCAGGCACAGATCCTGCGCCTGCTCGCCGACATCCGTGCCCGCACCGGTACGGCGCTGCTGTTCATCACGCACGACCTCGGCGCCGTCCGGCACATCAGCGACGACATGCTCGTGATGCAGGCGGGCAAGATCGTCGAACATGGCCCGGTGGCAACGGTGTTGGCCGACCCGCAACACCCGTACACGCGGCGCCTTATCGCGTCCGTGCCGAAGCCGGGGTGGATACCGCGCCGCCGGATGGACCCGGCCGCAGCCGCCCGGCTTCCCTGACTGGTCGCGCTGTCCTTCGGACCGAGTGCCCTGCCGTCTGGTTCCTTCTCATCGGGCGTTCACCTGTTCCGTGAGCTTGCCCTTGCGCAGGTGGAGGACGCGGTCGGACTGGGCGGCCAGGTGCTGGGAATGGGTGACGACGACCACGCATGTGCCCTGCTCGTGGGCAAGTTCGCGGAACGTGTCGATGATGCCCTGGGCGGTGTCCTCGTCGAGGTTTCCGGTGGGTTCGTCGGCGAAGAGGATGTCCACGTCGCAGGCGAGGGCGCGGGCGATGGCCACCCGTTGCTGCTGACCGCCGGAGAGCTGCAGCACGTTGCGCGTGGCCATGGCCTTGTCGAGACCCATGTCCTCGAGGAGTCGCAGGGCGTGCGCCTTGCGGCTGCCGCTCGCGGGCTTGGTGCCGGTGATCTCCATGGCGGTGGTGACGTTCTGCAGGGCCGTCATGTAGGTGAGGAGGTTGTACTGCTGGAAGATCGTGGCGGCGTGCTTGTTGCGGTAGCGCCCCAGGCCGAGCGCGGTGAGGTCCTGCCCGTCGAAGCTGATCGTTCCTTTGGTGGGGGTGTCCAGGCCGCTGGCGAGGCTGAGGAGGGTCGTCTTGCCGCTGCCGGAGGGGCCAAGGATGGTGTAGAACGTGCCGCGCTCGAAGACGTAGTCGATGCTCTTGAGGACTGTTGTCCTGCGGCGCTGGCCCGAGTAGGTGTGGCTGACGTCGGCAATGCGCAGGACGGGTGGCGTGGCGGTGGTGCTGGTCATGACGGGTCACTTGCCCTTCGTGAGGATGGAGCGGGGGCTGAGGCGCAGTACGGCGCCGGCCGGGACGGCGGTGGCGAGCAGGCCGATGCCGAGGCCTATGGCGCCGACGGTGGCGAGGTCCGCCGGGTCCAGCCGTACGGTGATCTTGTTGATGGGGTCGGCATTCTCGACGGGCTTGTCGTTCGGGTCGATTCCTTGGTCGATGCCGGTGCTGCCAGGGGCAGGGGGCTGCCAGGAGTCGAGCTTGCGCTCGGCGGCGGAGGCTTCCTTGCCGAGCAGTGACTGGCCGGCGCTCTGGGTCAGGGCAGGGGCGAACAGGGAACTCACGCCGATCGCGAGGGCGGCGACCACCACGATTTCCAGGGCCTGTTGGGCGATGAGCTTGCCCTTCCTTTCGCCCATCGCCAGCAGGACGCCGTACTCCTTGCGTCGCTGCTTGACCGCGAGGTTGACCAGGAGGGTCAGGACGGCCGCGCCGGCGAGGCCCATCAGCCACATGGCGACGGTGGCCGTGGAGCGGATGCTCTTGAGCGGGCCCGTCATCTGCTGGACGGCCTTGTCGTTGGCGTCCAGTTTGAAGCCGTCGAGCGCCGAGCCGGCGGCGTGCTTTGCCTCGTCCTTGAACGCGCCCTGTGCGTCGGCGTCCTGGAGGAGGAACGTCGCCTTGCCGACCTGCAACGGACCCTTCGTACCGGACGCGAGGGCGGCCATGCCGCCCACCGTTCCGTAGAGCATGTTGGCCGGGCTGATGCCGTACTCGGCGTCGGCTTCGGTGGTGGGGCGGGGGTCGCGGTAGATGCCGGCCACGGTGAAGTCGGCCGTGGTCTTCTCGTCGTTGCCGGTCAGGGTGATCTTGTCGCCGACCTTGAGGCCGTTCTTCTCGGCCAGCCGCTCCTCGATGAGGAGTTGCTTCTCGTCCTGGTCGGCGGCAGTGAGGTGCTCACCGGAGAGGAGGGTGAACTTGCCACTGCGGAAGTCGGGCAGCAACGAGGAGTCGAGCACACCCATGCCCACGGTGCCGCCGGGGCCCATGGGGTCCTGCGGGCCGCCGTCGACGAGCTCGAGCTCGCCCTTGAGGAGGGCGCGGTCCCACATCGAGTAGGTGTACTTCTGCACCTGTGGCAGCTTGCCCAGCTTGTCGACGGTCGCGGCGTCGATGTGCGGGGCCTGCAGGCCGGCGCTCGGATCGCCCAACTGGCCTGGATCCATATCGAGGTTGACCTCGGCGCCCACGGAGCGCTTGGCATCCTGTTCGGCCTGGGCCGTCGCGCCGTTGATCAGGATGCCTGCCAGCACCATCACGGAGATGACGAGGAAGGTGGCGAAGGAGATCAGGGTGCGGCCCTTGCGGGCCCACAGGCTGAGCCCTGCACGTTTGACGAAGTTCATGGAATTCGGCTCTCTCGGTCCGTGCTGGTGGGTGGGTGTGCCGTGTTGCCGGGGGAAGGG
>NZ_JAAKZW010000390.1 GCF_011044995.1 Streptomyces mesophilus
GGAGGGTGGGCGCACGGCCCCCGCGCGATGCGCCCGGAGCCCGGGCCGGCGAACAGTGGCGGACGACGGTGCCGGCGGCCGGTCGGGGCGGGCAGGCGGATGCGGGGCGCGGGCGGCGGATCCAGGGCGCGGGCGGTCCCGAGGACCAGTGACCGCCCGCGGCGGAGGGAGTCGGGCGGTTCGGAGTCCGACGGTTCGAAGTCCGGCGGTTCGGAGTCCGACGGTTCGGAGTCGAGCCTGCGGAGTCCGGCTCGCGGAGTCCGTCGTCGGAATCAGGCCTTGCGACCCCAGGCCGAGATCATCGGCGAGGTGGCCAAGTCCATGGAGCCGCCCGCGACATTGGCCAGGTGGCGTTCGACCTCCGCGTCGGTGGCATAGCCGGCCGCGACCAGCTTCTCGCGCACCTGCCGCACCGTCGCGAGCTCCAGCGCCGTGCAGGCCGGTGAGGACACGGGGAAGTAGGCGTCCGCCTCGACCTGCGAGAGTCCCGCCTCGCGCAGCAGCCGGGGCAGTCTGCGGCCATACGTGAGGTCGGCGCCGCGTTCGGCGAGCAGCGCGCGGAAGCCGTGCCGCAGACGGTTCGCCAGTTGCTGCTCCGGGCCGTGCTCGTCGGGGCAGATCAGCGGTTGCAGCGCCGGGTCCGCGTCCTCGACCAGCAGTCGGCCGCCCGGGCGCAGCGCCCGGACCATGGAGCGCAACGCGCGCTCGCGGTCCGGCACATGGACCAGGACCAGGCGGGCGTGCACCAGGTCGAAGCCCTCCCCCGGCGGCTCCTCGGCGCCGACGTCATGGCGCAGCACCTGGACCGGCGGGCGTGCGGCATCGGCCGCCCACGAGGTGTCGATGTCGGTGGCGAGTACCCGCCCGGTCGGTCCGACCTTCTTCGCCAGCCAACCGATCACGGAGGTGCCGCCTGCGCCCACCTCCCAGACCCGCCAGCCGGGGCCGACACCGAGACGGTCGAAGTGCCGGAAGGTGGAGGGGTCGAAGAGAGCCGAGAGCGCGTCGAAGCGCTGTCCGGCCTCGGCCTGGCGGTTGTCGAGGAGGTAGCCGTCGGTTCGCGTCATGGGGCCGATCATCCCAGTTGTCATGGTCTGGGAGGGTTCTTGTGCGGGGTCGGCGGGCGGAAAATTTCGGGGCGGAGCAGTTCGCGGTGGAAATTTTCGAAGCGAGCGGAACCTCGTCCGGCCGAGCGGTGTATCCCATGCATGAACACGATTCGCGTGGACAACAGTCGCCGGCTCGGCGCTCGCCTCGGGGCCGTCGTGGCGCTGCTCGGCGTCCTGGCCCTGACCGCGTGCTCCGCCGGGTCGCCACCTCGGGAGGAACGCACCGGTCAGGCAGGCCGGGAGCGCCCTGGCCGGATGGGCGGGGAGAGCGTTGCGAGTGCGGGAGCCGAAGTGGCGGACGCCGTACGGACGGTGAAGGGCGGCTGCGGCGAGACGGCGATACGGGAGGGGGCGCCGCCGGGCTGGAATCCCGAGCCCGCCGGGTTCTCGGATTCTGCCGCCGGTCTGCCCTATGTCGTCGGGGCGCACGACCAGATCATGGGGTACCTGTGGGAGCACCCCATGACGCCGAAGGCTGCCGCCCTCGGCGACGGGGGCGACGGGGGCGACGGGGGCGACGGCAACAAGGTGCTCTGGTACGTGCGTTCGGCGCGCGAGGGGAAGCCGCTGACGATACGGGCGCATCCGCGCGGAGCGGAGCGGCCGGTCGTGAAGCTGTCGGTCCCGGCGGACTCGGGTCCCGGCGAGATCTACCCCTCGGACATAGCCGTACCTCGTCCCGGCTGCTGGACGTTCGAGCTGTCCTGGGCCGGACACCGGGACGAGGTGGACCTCAAGTTCCTTGCCGAGAAGGGGGCTTCATAGACAGGCGACGGGGGGGACGGACAGGCGGAGGAAGACGGGTGAGGCCGAGGGCGGGTCAGCCCTTGGCGTAGACGCTCTCCACCCAGGTGGCGATCTGGTCCTCGGAGAGATGCTTGGCGAGGTCGGCCTCGCTGATCATCCCGACGAGCCGCTTGTTGTCGATGACGGGCAGCCGGCGGATCTGGTGGCTCTGCATCTCCTCGAGCACCTCGCCGACATCGGCTCCGGCGTCGATCCAGCGCGGTGTGCCCTTGGCCATCTCGCCGGCGGTGGTCTTCGCGGGGTCGTGCCCCATGGCGACGCATCCGACGACGATGTCACGGTCCGTGAGGATGCCGCAGAGCCGTTCGTTCTCGTCACTGATCGGCAGGGCGCCGACGTTGAGGGTGCGCATCAGCTGTGCGGCGCGGTCCAGGGTTTCGTGGGCGGGGATCCACTGGGCCCCGGGGTGCATGATGTCTGCGGCGGTGGTCATGGGATACCTCCCGGTGTCCGGCAGAACCGGCGCGGCACGGACGGCGCCGCGGGGACCGGCGGAATCATTCTCGTCCGGGGGCATGAAGGGCGCACCTGGGGACGACAGGTGGCTACGTTGCGTGACGAACGGGGCGACCGTCTGGTGCCAGTCCCCCGTGCGCTGGTGCCAGTCCCTCGGGTGCCAGTCCCTCGGGTGCTTGCCCCGCAGGAACGCCTCGATCTTGCCCCGCAGCAACGCGTCGATACGGGCAGCCCCCGTCAGCCGTTCCAGGCCGGATGGCGGGGGTCGTCGGCGCGGATGAGCACGTCGGCCGTCTCCTGCGGGGTGGCCTCCTGCTCGTAGCGCTCGAAGGCCGGCAGGGTCCAGTGCTGGTCCTCGGGGGTGCGCCGGCGCAGCGAACCGGGCCCGAGGCGGATATGGACCGAGAGATCGAAGGGGAACCAGCGGCCGAGCAGCAGCGGACCGTGGAGCAACAGCACGCCACCGGAAGGGAGTTCGACAGGAGCACTGCGCGTCGCCCGGTCGGCGACCGGATCCCACAGGTCGGGCAGCACGCGCCCGCTGCCGCCGGGCTCCAGCGGACCGAACACCTCACGCCACAAGGCACTTGTGTCGAACCAGCCGTCCACATAGGAATCGGGGTCCTGATGGCCATGCTCATAGCGGAGTGACGCCGGGCGCAGAAAGCCCTCGGCAGCGACCACCAGCGGAGAACGGCCGCGGACACGCAGCGCCTGCGCCAGAGCTTCGGCCAGCTCTCCCGTGCCGGCGGCCTGCGCCCCGTCCAGGCCGATCCGCAGCCGGTCGCCGCCGTCCTGCGCCTTGAGGGCGAGCACGCGGTCGGCGAGGGCTTCGGTGAGCCGGTCCCAGGTGATCGGTTGGAGTCGCACGGAGGCCATGATGCCGTGCGGCGCGGAAGCACGGGCCAAGGGGCGAGACGCTCGCGTATGGGGGTGCGCGCCTGGTCGATGGCCGGAGGGTGGGCGCAGGGATTTCACTTGTGGTGACACCGGCGGCCGTGGAAGATCGGCGCGGTTGCCGCACTGATCGCGGTCACCGTCGGCCGGTGCGACCAACATCCCTTACTCACACTGGAGTTGCCATGATCGAAGGACCGTTCTTCGCGCTGACCCTGCTGGCGGCGCTCGGCTGCGGCCTGATCGCGGGCGTGTTCTTCGCCTTCTCCACCTCGGTGATGAGGACGCTCGGAGCGCTGCCGTGGAAACAGGGCCTCACCGCGATGCAGAAACTCAATGTGCTGATCATCAACCCGGTGTTCCTCGGGGTGTTCGTGGGTACCGCGGTGCTGAGTGTCGTGGTGGCCGTGATGACCTTCGTGATCTGGCCCGACGAGGGAGCGTGGGAGCTGCTGATCGGCTGTGCGCTGTACCTGGTGGGCTGCTTCGGAGTGACGGTAGCGGCCAACATTCCGAGGAACGAAGCGCTGGACAAGCTCGACCCGGAGGCCCCGGAGAGCGCCGAGCAGTGGAAGACCTACGTCAAGGAGTGGACCGTCTGGAACCACGTACGAGGCGGCGGAGCACTCGCGGCCTGCGCGGCACTGGTGCTGGCGCTGGCCGCGTGACGGGGCGTGCGGGCGGGGCGCGGGCG
>NZ_JAAKZW010000391.1 GCF_011044995.1 Streptomyces mesophilus
GGCGGAGCCCCCGTGGCAGCAACCCCGCCCGGGACATCCGCCCCCCACACCCGGGACCTATGGACCTGTCCGGGCTCACCACGGGAGCGGACCGTGGAAGGATGGACCCCGTGCATTTCGCTGCCCGTGACCGCGCCGACATCACCGGCCGCGCCGACCTCGACGCCCTGCTGCGCCGTTTCTACACGGCCGCCTTCGCGGACCCGCAGATCGGCCCCTTCTTCACGGAGATCGCCGGCACAAGGCTGGACATCCACATGCCCCGGATCACCGACTTCTGGGAACGCGCCCTCTTCCGCAGCGCCGAGTACCAGCGCAACGCCTTCGCCCCGCACGCCGCCCTGCACTCCGTCGAGCCGATGACCGCCGAGCACTTCGGCCGCTGGGTCCAGCTGTGGCACGCCACCATCGACGGACTGCACGCGGGACCGAACGCCGAGCGCGCCAAGGCGCAGGGCGAACGGATCGCGGTCGCCATGCTCAAGCGGCTCTCCGGTGGCCGCCTCGACACCTCGGGCGACGGCACCGGCTTCATCCCGCTCGCGGCGGTCGAGCTGCGCGCCGCAGCCTGAGCCGTACGCACGCCGCCGCAGCCTGAGCCGTACGCACGCCGCCGCCACCCGAGCCGTACGCACGCCCGGCGCCTGACGCGGCCTACTTCAGCTCGTACGTCACCCCGGTCAGCTGCTCCGAAGCCGCCCACAACCGTTCCCCCGCCGCATCGTTCAGGGTCCACTTCGCGCGTACGGACTTCACCGGCGCCCCGCGCCAGCCCTGCAGACGCGGCCCCGTGAACGAGTCCGGACGCACCCCCGGCGCCGTCGCCGCGTACAGCGTGGGCAGCGCGCCCGACTCGGCGGACTGGGCGAGGAGCTGCGTACCGAGCCCGGCGACGCGTTCCGCGAGGCGCCGGCCCTCCATGCGCGCCCCCGCCGTCTGGAGGTTCGTCCGCGCGAACCCCGGGTGCGCGGCCGCCGCGACCACCTCGGAGCCGGTGGCCTCCAGGCGCCGCGCCAGCTCATGAGTGAAGAGCAGGTTCGCGCTCTTGGAACGGCCGTAGGCCACCCAACGCCGGTATTTCTTCTCCGAGTTGAGATCGCCGATGTCGATGTTCGAGACGAAGTGCATCCCGCTCGACACGTTCACCACCCGCGCGCCCGCCGTCGCGAGCAGCTTCGGAAGGAGCAGTCCGGTGAGCGCGAAGTGCCCGAGGTGGTTGACGCCGAACTGCGTCTCGAAGCCGTCGGCCGTCTTCCCGTACGGGAGCGCCATGACGCCCGCGTTGTTGATCAGCAGATCGAGCCGCTCGCCGTCGAAGCCGGCCGCGAACTCCCGTACCGACTGAAGATCCGCCAGGTCCAGGGGCGCGAAGTCGACGTCGGCGTCCGGGACTTCGGACACGATCCGTGCCCGCGCCTGCGTGCCGCGTGCCTCGCTGCGGCAGGCGAGCAGCACCCGCGCCCCGCGCCGGGCCAGCTCACGGGCGGCCGCCAGGCCGATACCGCTGTTGGCGCCGGTGACGACCGCGGTGCGGCCGCTCTGGTCGGGGATGTCGCGCGCGGTCCAGACGGTCATGACGGTCCTTCCGGAAGGTTGCACTTCGGTTGACCGCCAGGGTACGGCTGGGCTTACCGACGGGTAAGCCCAGCCGCCCGGGTCGCACTCGGCCGGCTCAGGCCGCCGAGCCTCCGTCGATCACCAGATCCGTGCCGACCACGGACGCCGCGTCCTCGGACGCCAGGTACAGCACGGCCGCCGCGACCTCGTCGAGGCTCGACACCCGCCCGAGCGGATTCGACGCCTTCATCCGTACGGCCCGCTCGGCCTCCCTCTCGCCGGGCAGCAGCGACATCGTGGTGTCGGAGGCGCCGGGGCTGACCGCGTTGATGCGCACCCCGTCGCCGATGTGGTCGAGCGCGGCCGCGCGGGTCAGGGCGGAGACGGCGGCCTTGGAGGTCAGATAGCCCGCGACGCCGGGGATACGGGTGTGGGCGCCGAGGTTGGAGGCGATGTTGACGATCGTGCCGCCGCCGTCCTGGCCCCGCATCACGCCGATCTCGGCCTGCAGTGCGTGCAGGACACCGGTCACGTTGATGTCGAGCAGCGTCTGCCAGTCGTCGACGGCGAGGTCGGCGAGCGGCCCGCCGCCGCGGAAGACGCCCGCGTTGTTGACGGCCACGTCCAGGCGCCCGTGCCGGCGCACGGTTTCGGCGACCAACTCCCGTACGTCGGAAGCCTTGCTGACATCCGCGGCCACCGCCGACGCGGCGCCGCCCGCCGCCTCGATCAGGGTGACGGTCTCGTCGAGCGGCCCCGCCGTGCGCCCGGCGACGACGACATCCGCCCCCTCGGCGGCGAAGGCCAGCGCGACGGCGCGGCCGATGCCGGAGCCGGCACCGGTGACGAGGACGGACTGTCCGGCGAAGCGGGTGCGGGTGCGGGTGGTGGTCATGGTGACTCCTGTTTCAGTAAGGGGTGTTGCTGTATGGGTCTTGCTGTACGGGTGTAGCGGTAAGGGAATTTGGCGTCAGGGCGCGACCAACGCCGTCTCTTCAGTCGCGGTCAGTGGCGTCTCTTCAGTCGCGCTCAACGGCGCCTGCCCACCCGGGAGTTGACCAGCGCAAGCACCGCGAACCCGCCGGCCAGGGCTGCGAAGGACCCCGTGTCCCCGCCGAGCGAGAGCGCCGCCGCGAACACGACCGACGCGCCCAGCTCCATCGCGGTGTTGAACACCCCGCCCGCGAGCCCGGCCTGCCCGGCCGGCACCTTGTCGGTGGCGAGCACCGCCGCCCCGGCGAAGGCCACGGCGGCGCCCGCCGGCAGCAGGAGCGTGGCGGGCAGCAGCCCGTAGGCATACGGGATGTGCTCGGCCAGCCCCGTGAGCGCGATGAGTCCGAGCCCGGCGGCAGCCGTGACAAGGCCGCCCGCGGTGGTCCGTGCCGCGCCGATCCGGGCGATCAGCGGCCCGGCCGCGCGCCCGGCGGCCAGCTGCGCCACCGCGAACGGCACGAACACCGCCGAGGTCTGCAGCGCCGACCACCCCCGCTGCTCCTGGAGCTGGAGGGAGAGCACCACGAACGTGACCGAGGCGCCGGCGGCCGTCACCGCGACCGCGAGCAGCCCGGCCGTGCGCCGGCCGTCCCGCAGGAAGTCGGGCGGCAGCAGAGGATCGCGCGCCCGGCGCTCCACCGCCAGGAAGGCCGTGAGCACGGCGGCGCCGGCGAGCAGCGGCACCAGTACGGGATAGGAGATCCAGCTGTACGTATCGGAGACGACGAGACCGTAACTGGCCAGCGTCACACCGGCGGTGACGAGGAGCGCGCCCGGCAGATCGAGGCCGGCGCGCGGCTCGGCGGGCCCGCTCCTCGGGGAGCCGCCCGGAAGCACCCGGAGGCCCGGAAGCACCCGGGGCGCGAGAGCGAGCGCCGCCCCCGCCACGAGCACCGGCACCGCGAACGCCGCCCGCCAGGACCACAGCGCCGTGGCGACCCCGGCCAGGACGTTGCCCGCCGTCGCGCCGAGCATGTTGATCCCGCCCCAGGTCGCCATCGCCCGTCCGTAGGCGGCGGGTTGGGGGAAGAGCGCCCGCAGCAGGGCCATCGCGGCGGGCGCGGTCAGCGCGGCGCCCACCCCCTGCCCGAACCGTGCGCCGAGCAGCACCGGATACGTCGGCGCGAGCGGTACGAGCACCGAGGCGGCGGCGAAGACCAGGAGCCCGGCGGCGAACACCGGCCGCCCTCCGTACCGGTCGGCGAGCCGGCCGCCGAACAGGAGCAGGCCCGCGAAGGCGAGCCCGTAGGAGGCGCTGAGAAGGATCAAGTCGGCGTGCTCCAGGCCGAATTGGCGGCCGATACGGGGGAGTGGGACGGCCAGTGCGGCGAGCGTGAAGATCAGCGTGGCCTGGACCGTGCCGAGCAGGGCGAAGGCGAGGGTGGTCGGGCGG
>NZ_JAAKZW010000392.1 GCF_011044995.1 Streptomyces mesophilus
ATCGGCTGCTGCGGCGGGGTGGGCAGGGGCTGCTGCTGCGGGTGCATCGGCGCGGTGACGCCCTGGTGCGGGACGCCCTGCCCGTACGCGGTGGGGGCGGTGGGCGGGTAGCCGTAGGCCTGGGGCTGCTTGTGGAGCTGGGGCTGCGCGTAGGTGGCCGGCCCGCTCCAGCCGTGGAAGTGCTTGATGTCCGCGTACAGGTAGTACGTGACACAGGCGATGAGGTTGCCGAGCAGCAGGAGCAGGCCGAACCACTCCTGGTTGGTGTCGATGTCATCGGTCGGTTCGTCGCCGATGAGGAAGAGGGAGAACGCGACCACCACCAGAGCCAGGGCGAACAGCACCCAGTCCTTGGCCTTTTTGGTCAGGACGGCGACCCGGATCAGCGGCGCCCAGGCGAGCATGCCGCACAGGCCGATGGCGAGCACGACGAAGACCACGCGCAGGGTCACCAGCGCCGCGTCGGAGGGACGGCGGCTTGGCGGTGGTGCGTAGCCGGGGCCGTGCATGGGGCTGCTCCTGAAAGCGAATCCTGGAACCGAACGGGGTGCCGAGTCGGGACGTGCAGAGACGAGCGTATAAGGCGACCAGGACAACCGGCCCGGGGTTGTACGTGATCGAGGAAATCGATCCGGTCACGGCGGGCACGATCCGGCTACGGAGTCTGTGAGTCCGCTTTGTCAGTGGGGATCGATAGCCTCATTGGGGCTCGGCCCCCGGGAGGGAGGGGTCTGTCCGGCTCACCCTGGCGCGATCGTCCCGTCCGTCAGGCCGTCGTACGTCCCCTGGACCAGTTGCTCCCCGAGCCGCGTCGCCTGCCGCAGGGTGTCCTCGAAGGCCGCGAGGGCGCGGAACCGCTCCCCGTACGCGCGCTGCTGCTCGAGCGGCAGGCGCGGGAGCTGGAGGCGGCGGACGTCGAGGCGGGTGGCGGTCGAGGCGTAGCTGCTGGCCTGGCGGTTGTTGGCGGTGCCGCGCAGGAAACCGGCGAGGAACCAGGGGTCGAGCGCCGCCGGGTCGGGTCTGAGCAGGGACAGATTGCGGCCCAGCGCGGCGCCGGCGGTGGCGGCGTCGATGACTCGGGTGACGCTGCCGGCGCCGAGGACGGGGACGACCACGTCGCCCTCTTCGGTGAGTTCGGGCGCTTCGTGGTCCTCGGGCAGGGTGCCGGAGGGGACGGCCGCGGTGAACACGTCGTGGTCGGTGAGGACGGGGACGGTGCCGCCGAGCGCGACGGCCGCGTTGCCGGTTCTGAGCGTGAGGGCGCCCGCGCGGGCGAGTTCGCCGATGGTGGTGAGCGGCCAGCGCGCGTCGGGGGCCGGTTCGGCGGCGGGCGGGGTGAGGTCGGCGGTCAGCCTGAGGGTGTCGGTGAGCTTTTCCCGTACGGAGGTGAGCTGCTCGATACCGCCGCCGGCCGCGGACGGGGGCAGATGGCGCGCGGGCGCGAGGTCCACGTCGTCGTCGAGGAGGTCGATCACCGCGAGGGCGCGGGCGAGGCCCGGCTGTTCCTCGGCGGTGCCGGTGCGCTCGTACGCCTCCCAGGCCTCGGTGACCGCGGACTGCAGGGCGGGCCAGGGCAGTTCGGGCTGGCCTTCCGGTACGAGCGAGGCGGTCTCCATCAGGAGCAGCTCGGCGGCAGGCCGGGTGGCCGGGCCGGGGCGGCGCAGGATCCACAGGTGCAGCGGGATGTTGTGCGGGGGTGCGGCGCCGGCGGGCAGCGCGATCACGGCGCGCAGGGCGCCGCGGCGCAGCAGGTCGGCGCGGATGCGGCGGCCCGAGCGGCGGGACGCGGCGGCGGGCGGCATCAGCAGGACGGCGGTGCCGCCGTCGGCGAGCCGGGCCAGCGCGTGCTGGACCCAGGCGAGCTCGGATTCGGTGCGGGCGGGGAAGCCGTACTCCCAGCGGGGGTCGTAGGCCAGTTCGTCATGGCCCCAGTTGCGCTCGTTGAACGGCGGATGGCAGACCACCGCGTCCGCCCTGAGCTGCGGGAAGGCGTCGGCGCGCAGGCTGTCGCCGGTGCGGGTGCGGATGCGGGCGTGGCCGGCGAGGGCCAGGCGCAGGGCGGTGAGGGCGGCGAGTTCGGGCGCCGAGTCCTGGCCGTGGAGCTCCAGGTCGGGGCGTGCGGCGATGGCCCTGAGCAGGGCGCCGGTGCCGCAGGCCGGGTCGAGGACAGAGCGTACGGGTCCGGCGAGGCGGGCGATCAGCTCGGCGGGTCCTGCCGGAGTGGGCGTGTACTGGCGGGAGTTGGCGTCCAGGTGGCGGCCGAGCAGGAACTCGAAGGTCTGCCGTGTACCCAGCTCGGCGGCGAGGTGGGCGGCCGCGCGCAGTAGCGGTACGGAGGCGTGCAGGGCCTCGGTGGACGGGACTTGGACCGCTCGGTGGCGCGCGGCGCCGAAGCGGTCGGTGAGCACCTTGGCGTACGCGTCCGGGAGCAGTTCTGCCAGGCGCCGGTCGGAGAGCGCGTTGAGCTCGAGCCAGTCGGTGGGGCGCTCGTGCACGAGCAGCAGTTCACAGCCGATGTGCAGCAGCGCGGTGGCGGGGCCCGCGGGGTGCCCCGTGAGCTGCTGCCAGACGCGTTCGCGCAGCGGGACCTCGGCGAGTTTGCCCTGGCGGCGCAGCCAGTCCTCGACCTCGGGGAGCGCGAAGGACGGGCTGGTCTCGGTGCCGCCCACGGGCTTGGGGAAATCGGCGTGCCGGCGGCGCCAGTTGCTGACGGCGGCCCGGCCCACCCCGGCGAGCCGGGCGATTCCGGCGGCGGTCACCTCTGTCGCACTCGTAGGCACCCGGCTGGCTCCCCTCTGGATACGGCTCTGGATACGGCCCCATGCGCACCGATACGGCTCGGCGCTGCGGATGCGCTGGATCCTATCGCTCACACGCGTGAACGGACCAGATCCTGTGAACCGTGTTGACTCGGTTCACAGGCTCTGCTCTTATTGACCCAGCGGTTCACAGCCCACCGAGTTCACGGGCTCACAGCCGGTCTACGACTGTCCCCTTGTGCACGAAAGGTGCTCCAGATGTCTCAGCAGCCCCAGCAGCCCCAGTGGTCGCAGCAGTCCCAGCAGCCTCAGCAGCCGATGTACGGCTCGCACGGCTCGTACGGCCCCCAGCACGCCGCCCCTCAGCCGCCGCCCAGACGGAGCTGGGTCGCCCGCCACAAGGTGCTCACCGCGATCGGCGCGATCGTCGTGGTCGTCGGGATCGGCGGGGCGCTCGGGGCCGGCGGCGACGACGGTTCGGACGGCTCGAAGGACTCCGCCTCGGTCTCGGCCGGTACCGGCGGCGACAGCAAGGCCAAGGACGGCGACAAGCCGCAGAAGGCCGAGGACGCCCCCAAGGACAAGGTCGCCATCGACGGCGACGGGGACTTCGAGGTCGGCGCCGACGTCAAGCCCGGCACGTACAGGACGACGGGCAACGACGACGGCATGTGCTACTGGGAGCGCCTCAAGGACTCCAAGGGCGAGCTCGAGTCGATCCTGGCCAACGACAACGTGACCGGCACGTCGTACGTGACGATCAAGCCCGGCGACAAGCTGTTCAAGTCCTCGGACTGCAACGGCTGGACCGCGGTCGACGAGGCCGCCAAGGGCTCGCCGAAGGGCGGGGACATCAAGGGCGAGGGCGGCATGTTCAAGGTCGGCGTCGACATCGCCCCGGGCACGTACAAGTCCAGCGGGAACACGGACGACATGTGCTACTGGGAGCGCTCGAAGGACGCCGAGCACGGCCTGGAGTCCATCGCCGCCAACGAGAACGTGAACGGCAACGGGATCGTGACGATCACCGCGAAGGACGCCTACTTCAAGACGACCGGGTGCCAGGACTGGAAGAAGACGGGCTGATCAGCCCTGCCGGACCGGGTTGAACAGCCCTGCCGAACCGGGCTGAACACCTCACCCGGAGCCCCGTCCCCTCGTCGTCC
>NZ_JAAKZW010000393.1 GCF_011044995.1 Streptomyces mesophilus
CCCCTGTACGCCGCCCCCGCCCGCCGCCCGCGCCACCCTCGTATGACACCTGTCATGCCGGACCCACGACCGCCGACACTGCCGTGCGCACCCCTCACAGAGGGATCGTGGATCACATGACGACCTCAGCGACCACCGCCGCCGCGCGCCGGCAGGCGGTGCTCTTCGACAACGTGGCCAAGAGCTACGGCACCGTCCGCGCCGTCGACGGCCTCTCCCTCGCACTGCACCCCGGCGAGACCGTCGCCCTGCTCGGCCCCAACGGCGCCGGGAAGTCCACCACCCTCGATCTGCTGCTCGGGCTCAGGACCCCCGACAGCGGCAGCGTCGAGGTCTTCGGCACGACGCCCCGTGAGGCGATCGTGGCCGGCCGGGTCGGCGCGATGCTGCAGAGCGGCGGGCTGATGGAGGAGGTCACCGTGCGGGAGCTGGTGGAGCTCGCCTGTGCGCTGCACCCGCGCCCGCATCCCGTGGACCGGGTGCTCGCACAGGCCGGGCTCACCCGGATCGCCGGCCGCAAGGTCGACAAGCTCTCCGGCGGCCAGGAGCAGCGCGTACGGTTCGCGCTCGCCACCGCCGGCGACAGTGAGCTCATCGTGCTCGACGAGCCCACCACCGGCATGGACGTCACCAGCCGGCAGGCCTTCTGGGCGACCATGCGCGAGCAGGCCGACGAGGGACGTACGGTCCTGTTCGCCACGCACTACCTCGAAGAGGCCGACGCGATCGCCGACCGCGTCCTCGTCCTGCACCGCGGCCGTCTCCTCGCGGACGGCACCGCCGCCGAGATCAAGGCGAAGGCCGGAGCGCGCAAGGTGTCCTTCGACCTCGACGGCGCCGTGGACGAGGCCCGGCTCACCGCGCTCCCCGCCGTCAACTCCCTTGAAATCTCCGGCCGTACGGTCCGGCTCAGTTCCCGCGACGCCGACGCCACGGTGCACGCCCTGTACGCACTCGGCCTCTACCCGCGCAATCTCGAGGTCGCCGGCCTCGGCCTTGAACAGGCCTTCGTCGCCCTCACCCAGGCCGAGGAGGCCAAGGCAGCATGAACACCTTCACGTCACGCGCGCTGATCCGGCTCGAACTGAGCCGCGCCCTGCGCAACCGCAAGTTCCTGTTCTTCTCCGTGATCTACCCCGCGGCGCTCTTCCTGCTCATCGCGGGCAACGCCGACAGCACCGAGATGATCGGCGGCCTGAGCCTGCCCACGTACATGATGGTGTCCATGGCCTCCTTCGGCGCCCTGACCGCCGTCCTCATGGGCAACAGCGAACGCATCGCCAAAGAGCGCGAGAGCGGCTGGGTACGGCAGTTGCGCCTGACCGCGCTGCCCGGCCGCGGCTATGTGCTCGCCAAGACGGCGAGCGCGGCCGTGGTCAGCCTGCCGTCGATCGTCGTCGTCTTCGTGGTCGCGGCCCTCGCCAAGGGCGTGCACCTCGCCGCCTGGCAGTGGCTCGCGCTCACCGGCACCATCTGGGCGGGCAGCCTGGTCTTCGCCGCGCTCGGTGTGGCGCTCGGCTATCTCGCCACCGGCGACGCGGTGCGCCCGCTGACGATGATCGTCTACTTCGGTCTCTCGATGCTCGGCGGCCTGTGGATGCCGATGACTACCTTCCCGCAGTGGCTCCAGGACATCGCCGAGTGGCTCCCCACCCACGCGTACGCGGCCCTCGGCCAGGCCATCGAACTGGGCAGCGCACCGGGTGCCCGTGATCTCGCCACCCTCGCCGTGTACTTCGCGCTCTTCGTAGGCGGGGCGGCATGGCTGTACCGGAAGGACGCGCAGAAGGCGTGAACGACGAAGGCCGTGGTGGGGTGCTCCCCTCCGACGAATCCGACGACATCGAGATCCCCATCGGCCGCCCGCCGGCGAACCGCAGGACGGCCCTGGCCAAGATGCTGTGGATCGGCATCTGGCTGATCTTCCTGGCATCGCCGGTCAAGGACCTGGCCGACGGCCACCACGCCACGGCCGCCACGGTGCTGGGCTGGCTGGGCCTCGCGGTCTTCGTCGCCGCGTACCTCTCCCTGGTCTTCCGATTCACCTCCCGCATCGGCGACTGGCTGGTCCCGGGCCTCTCGCTGCTCTTCCTCTACGGGCTCGGCTCGGCGCTCGCGTACAGCCTCGGGGACAGCTGGCTGGGCCTGTTCATCTACGTGTCCGTGGCGATGGGCGCGGTGCTGCCCTTCCGGCACGCGCGCTGGGCGATCCCCGTGGTCACCGCGACCATGATCGTGATCGGGATGCGCACGGAGCCGGTCGGCGAAGTGATCGCCTCGCTCGGTCTGTTGACGCTGATGATCGGCTTCGCGATGTGCGGGATCCGCCAGCTCGTACGGACCACGATCCAGCTCCGCGAGGCCCGCGCGACGGTCGCGGAACTGGCCGCGAACGAGGAACGGCTGCGGCTCGCCCGCGATCTGCACGATCTGCTCGGGCACTCCCTGTCGCTGATCACGCTCAAGAGCGAACTGGCGGGGCGCATGCTGCCCGCCCATCCCGAGCAGGCGGCCGGCCAGATCGCGGACATCGAACGCGTCAGCCGCCAGGCCCTGGTGGACGTACGGGAAGCGGTGACGGGTTATCGGCGTGCGACGCTCTCCGGTGAACTGGCGGGCGCGCGGACGGTGTTGGCGGCGGCAGGGATCGCGGCGACCGTCCCGGCCGAGGCCCCGGCGCTTCCCGAGGCCGCGGAGGAGGCCCTCGCCTGGGCGCTGCGCGAGGCCGTCACGAATGTCGTACGCCACTCGGGGGCCCGGCGCTGCACGGTGGACCTGGTCGGCCGCCAGACCCTGGACGGCCCGGTCTTCGAACTCGTCGTGGAGGACGACGGGCCGGGCGGTGCCGCGGACGAAGACGAAGGGTTCGGTGCGGGTCGGCCGGGGGCTGCGACGGGCGGTCGGGGCAACGGTCTGACGGGCCTGGCGGAACGCCTCTCGGCGGTCGGCGGCACCCTGGAGGCGGGCCCGGGCCACAAGGGCTTCCGCCTGGTCGCCCGCGTACCGCTGGGACCCGATGCCACCGGTCCCGTACGGACAGAGGCTGACGTGCCTCCCGGATCCGACGCGCCTCCGGGATCCGACGTACCTCCCGGATCCGGCGTACCGCCAGGTTCCGGCGCACCTCTAGGATCCGACGCATGACCACCTCCACGATCAAGGTCCTCCTCGCCGAAGACCAGTCGATGGTCCGCGAAGCGCTCGCCGCGCTGCTCGGGCTCGAACCCGACATCGAGGTGGTCGCCCAGGTCGCCCGCGGTGACGAGGTGCTCGGTGCGGTGCGCGCCCACGCCCCCGACGTGGCCCTCCTCGACATCGAGATGCCGGGCGCGACGGGCCTTGAGGCGGCGGCCGAACTGGCCGTGGAATTCCCGGCGTTGAAGGTCGTCATCCTCACCACCTTCGGCCGCCCCGGCTACCTCCGCCGCGCGATGGAGTCCGGCGCCTCGGCCTTCCTGGTCAAGGACGCCCCGGCCTCCCAGCTCGCCGAAGCGGTACGCAAGGTGCTCGCCGGCGAGAAGGTCATCGACCCGGCCCTGGCCGCGGCGGCCCTCTCGGAGGGCGCGGACCCGCTCACGGACCGGGAGCGCGACGTCCTGCGCGAGGCGGCCGACGGCGCCACGAACGCCGAACTGGCGGCCCGCCTCCACCTGTCCCAGGGCACGGTCCGCAACTACCTGTCGACGGCGATCCAGAAACTCGCGGCCCGCAACCGCGCGGAGGCGGTACGCATCGCGCGCGACAAGGGCTGGCTGTAACTCAGCCCTTCCGGCGCCTGAGGCATTTCAGCCCCTGCGGCGTTTGAGCAGATCCGAACGAAGTTCGGATGCCGGGGGTCCGGG
>NZ_JAAKZW010000394.1 GCF_011044995.1 Streptomyces mesophilus
CGGCGTTTGAGGACATCCGAACGAAGTTCGGATGCGGGGTCTGGGGCGCAGCCCCAGTTTCGGGAAGGGGCGGGTAGGGGAAAAGGTGCCCGCCGCAGGCGCAACCGGCCCGCACCCGGCAACGAGACCGCACCCCCACCGGACGGCACCCCAGCGCGCCGCAAACGTCGTTCACCCGTTCAGGCAGGCGCTCGAAGCGCAGCGCCGGTTCACAGGGGGCGCATCCGGTTGGCGGGCCCCGGCGCAGATCAAGTCTCCCTACGGTCGTAGGAGAGCGCCGCGGGGAGGACGAGGATGGCCGGGGGTCGCGAGGAACTGGTCCGGATCTGTGATCTGGCGGGCCGCCCCCGCGGTACCGGCTTCGCGGCCGACGAGGACGGCACCGTCATCACCAGCCATGAGGCCATCGACGGCCTCGCGCGCATCGTGCTGCACGCGGGCGGCGGCCGTACGTGTGTGGTCGGCGCCGATGCCGTCACCTCGTTCCCCGAGGCGGATCTCGCGCTCGTACGCACCGAAGGACTCGGCCTGCGCGCCCTGCCCCTGTCCGTACGCGAGCACGTGGAGCCCGGCGCGTACGTGCGGATCGCCGCGCTCGGCTGGCGGGAGGCGCGCGTGCTCGATGCCGGCGCGCAGGTGACGTACACCGCGACGGACCGGTTCCATCTGCTCGGCGGCGTACTGGAGTTGGCCGTCGGTACCGATGCCGCCGACGCGCTGCAGCTCGGCGGGGGAGCGGCCGGCGGTCCGGTCGTGGACACCGTGACCGGGGCCGTGCTCGGTGTGCTCGGCACGGCGCTCGACGCCGGGCACCGCGCGGCCGGTTACGCGGTGCCGCTGCGGGCGGCCGCGCGGGCCGACACCGGCGGCGCCCTCGGCGCCCTGCTCACGCGCAACGCCGCGAGCGTCCCCGCGTACGGCCGCGATCTCAATCTCGCCGGGGCGCTGCAACTCAGCGCGATCTCCGTGGGGTCCGATCTGCCGCGCGAGGAGCGCGAGCCGGTGGAACGCGAAGAGGTGGGGCGCCAGTTCGCGGAGTTCCTGGGATCGGCGTCGTATGTGCTGGGGCTCGTCGGGGATCCCGGCAGCGGCCGTACCACCGAGCTGGGTGCCCTCGCCCGCCGCCGCGCACGCGGTGGCGCACCGGCCCCGACCGTGTGGCTGCGCGGAGCCTCCCTGCGGGCGCAGGACACCTCGATCGCCGACGCGGTCGGGCGGGCCCTCGCGCACGCCGGGCGGATCGTGGCCGCGTCCGAGGGGGTGCCGGTGGCGGACGAGGAACAGGAAGGGGAGCTCGGGGACATCGGGCCCGACCGGATCGCCCGGCTCGTACGGGATGCGGGGCGGCCGTTGCTCGTGCTCCTGGACGGGCCCGAGGAGATGCCGCCGCAGCTCGCGCACCGGCTCGCCGAGTGGAGTGCCGGGACCGGGGACTGGCTGCGGGGGACCGGGGCGCGTCTGGTGGTGGCCTGCCGGCCGGAGTACTGGGAGCAGGCCGGGGCGCTGTTCCCCGGGACCGCCCTGTACGGCTCCACGCAGGGCGGGCTGCTGCCTGCCTGCGTACGCCTGGGCGGTCTGGGGGAGCGGCAGGCGGGATGGGTGCGTGGGTTGTACGGGGTGCCCGAGGGGGCGCTGATCGCGCGGGACGCCGAACATCCGCTGGCTGTAAGGCTGTTGGGGGAGGTGCGGGCCGCGCTCGGGGACGCGGTGGACGGGTGCCCCGACCGGTCCGAGGTCTTCTCCGCGTATCTGGATCTGCTCTGTCTGCGGATCGCCGTACGGCTGGCGGCTGTGCAGGACGTACGAGGCGCGGCCGTACGACGGCTCGCGGCGAAGGCGGCCGGGCGGCTGCACGAGGCCGCGCGGCGGTGTCTGGGGCCCGGGCAGGGGGAGCTGGACCGGGAGGCCTTCGAGGAGGTCTTCCCGTGGGCGACGGGATGGGCCTCCGCCGTGCTCACCGAGGGCGCGCTGGTGCCTGCGGGGGCCGGCTACCGGTTCGCGCACGAGGAGCTCGCCGACTGGATCCAGGGGGCCCATCTCGACCTGGACGCGGCCCTGTTCGCCCTCGTCCACCGCTGGCGCGAGGGCTCCGAAGCGGCTGCGGTACGCGCGCCGGGGCCGGCGCGGCTGCCCGCGCGTGTGGAGAGCCCGCGCCGGCGCCCGCGCAGGGCCACCGCGGATCCGGAGCCGGTGCGCCCCCTGCCCGTACCGCGGCACCGCATCGGCCCCGTCCTCCAGGCCCTGCTGCTCCTGGAGCGGCAGGAGGGCCCCGATCAGCTCCGGCGCCGCCTCGACGAACTCGCCCTCGCCGCCGACCACTTCGCCCTCCATGGACTGCACCCCGTCCCCAGCTGGGCGGCCGGCAGCCGCAGGAACCCCGCGGACGCGGCCTGGTGGGCCGTGCATCTGCTGACCGAGACCCTGCTCCGGGTCCCGGACGCCCGCCCGTACATGCCCGTCCTGCGGCTGCTCGCCGACCGGATCCTCGCGCGGGGGGCGGGGCGTGTGTACGAGGGGATCGGCCCGTGGTTCTGGCGGGCCCTGCCGCTGCCCGCCGAGGAGCGGGTCGATCTGCTGCGGCGCCTGGTGGTCGCCGATGCAGGGCCCGGGGAAGAGCGCTGTCTGGACACGGTCGCCGCTCTCCTCAAGGCCGAACCGGCCGTCGTGCAGCCGTTGTTGGCCCGCTGGTTCACCGACGAACGCCCCCTGGCCTCCGCGCCGGCCGCCACCGTCGCCGACGCCGCCCAGGCCCTGCTGCACACCCACCGCCACCGTGCGCTCGACGACCTCACCGAAGCCCTCGTCGACTGCGGACACCCTCGCGGCGACGAACTCCTCGCCATGCTCTGCGAGGAGGAGCCCTCAGCCCTGTGCCGCGCGGTCGACCGCTGGGCCCACGACGACCGCGCCGAACGCCGGGTGGCGGCCGCGTCGTACGGTGTGCGCGTCGCCCTGTCCCTCGATACGGAGGCGGACCGCACCCTGCTCCGCTACGCGGCCCTCGCCCTCCTCGCCCGGCCCGAGGACGGCGCGCTGCACGGTGCGGCGCTCTCCCTCCTCGTACGGGATCCGCTGACCCGGGCCCGCCACCTTCAGCTCGCCCTGAAGCGGTACGCGGCCGGCGATCCCCAGCTCTCCTCGGCGGCCCTCGCCACGGCCCTCACGACCCATCCCGAACCTGTCCTCGGCGCCTTCCGGGCCCGGTTGCGCGAGCCGGGTGCCGGGGCCGCCGAGGTCCTCGAAGCCCTCGCCGAGATCACCACACCTGCGGTCGCCCGCCGCGTGACTCATCTTGTACGCGACTTCCTCGACCTCCGGCCGGAGGCGGCCGTGCAGGCCGGCGTCTATGTGGACCGCCGCCTGGAGCAGGGGGCCCAGGCTCGGGCGACGCTCTTTCCGCTGGTCACCGGTCTCCTGCAGAGCGGACCGCCGGAGGTCCGCCGGGCCCTGGCCGGTGTGCTCGCGGCGCCGGGCAGGGGCGGGCCTTCCGCACGGGTGCTGCGCACCGAGCTGCTCGACGTGCTCCTCGAGCTGGAGCACGATCCGGCCGTCCTGGACGAGGTGCTCACTGTGGCGGTACGCACCGGGGGCGCAGACTGGTCCCGTACACGGGACCTGGTCCGCCGCTGCGGCCTGCTCCTGGTCCGCACCCCGGAGGGCGCCGCATCCTTCGACCGCCGCCTCGTCTCCCTCTCCCACGCCCGCCCGGACTTCGCCCGCGCGCTCACGGGATGGCTCGAGGAGGGGGCCGGACTGTGGGCGGTACTGGTGGGGCCCAGTGCGCGGCGGATGATTGCGGATGGGGTAGGGGTGCG
>NZ_JAAKZW010000395.1 GCF_011044995.1 Streptomyces mesophilus
CTCCAGCCCCACCGCCCCCGCCACCGTCGCATCCAGCGCGCCGACCGACCGCCCGATCATCAGCGGCACCAGGCGCTCGGCGGACAGCTCGGTCATCGGTCCGTCGCCCGCCACCCGTCCGCCGCGCAGTACGGTCGCGGCGTCACCGGCCCGTACCGCCTCACCGAGCTTGTGCGTCACGAGCACGACAGCGTGTCCGGCCGCCGCGATCCGCCGGCAGGTCTCCAGGAGCGCGTCCGTCTCCGCCGGCCCGAGCACCCCCGTCGGCTCGTCGAGGACGAGGAGGCGCGGGTCGCGAAGGAGCGCCTTGACGATCTCGACGCGCTGGCGCACGCCCACGGGCAACTTCCCTGCCACGGCGTCGAGTTCGAGCTCGAGCCCGTACGCCTGGCGCACGCGCTCGATCCGCGCCGGCAACTCGGGGAGCCGCAGCAGCCGCAGGTTCTCCCGTACGGTCAGGGTCGAGACCAGCGAGAAGTGCTGGTGCACCATGGCGACGCCCGCCGCGAGAGCGTCGGCCGGACGCCGTGGGGCGTACGCCTCGCCGTACAGGCGCAAGGACCCCTCGTCGGGTGTGAGTGAACCCGCGACCGCGTGGCACAGTGTCGACTTTCCGGCGCCGTTCTCGCCGAGGACGCAGTGCACCGTGCCCGCCTCGACGATCAGGTCCACGCCGTCGAGCGCCCGCATCCCGCCGTACGACTTGACCAGTCCGCTGATCTCCAGGGCCGCCGTCACCGGGTCTTGACCTTCCCGGACGTGATGTCGGCCTTCACCTCGTCGAGCTTCTTCGCGACCGAGGGGTCGGCGGTGTCGCAGAGCTGGATGTTGTTCTGCGGTGTGTCGAAGGTCAGGCCGAAGTGCACGGCCTCCGCCTTCCAACTGCCCTTGACCAGCTGCTCGGTGGAGTACTCGATCTCGGCGCCGATGTCGGTCTCCACCGAGGCGGCGTACGCCTTCGCGGTGCCGCACTCCGCCGGGATGGGCCCGCCGATGAGGGTGCCGCCCTTGCCGGAGGCCGCCTGGACGACGCCCTTCTGGCCGAGGTTGAGGATCTGGCCGAGCACGTCGGCGCCGGCGCTGTAGTCGGCGAGCGCGGACTGCTTGGCCTTGGACGCGTCGTTGAAGTCACCGACGTACTGCGGCGTGAGCACCTTCACATCCGGCTCGACCGCCTTGGCGCCGCGCTCGAACTCCTTGGCCGCGTTCACGATCGCGGGCAGTTCGGCGCCGCCCACGAAGCCGACGGTCTTCTTCTTCGACAGGAGCGCGGCCGCCGCGCCCGAGAGGTACGCGGCCTCGGCCTGCTGCGGGTCGTAGAGGGCGAGGTTGGCGGTGGGCTTGCCGTCGGCCGGGCCGCCGATCTCGGCGAACTTGACCTTCGGGAAGCGCGCCGCGACCTTCCGTACCGCCGCATCGGTCTGTCCGCCCAGGGAGATCACCAGGTCGGAGCTGGTGGCGAAGCGCACCAGCGCCTGCTCGTAGTCGGCGGCCTGCACCTGCTCGACCTTGCTGAACGCGACCTTGCCCTTGTGCTCCTTCGCGGCCCGCTGATAGCCGCGGTAGGCCGACTCCATGAAGCCGCCGTCGGACAGCGAGCCGGGGAAGAGGACGCCGACCTTGAGCGTCGCCGAGCCCGAATCCCCGCCCTGCGCGGCAGAGTTGCCGCCGCAGCCGGTGAGCGTGAGCAGTCCCGTGACGGACAGGAGCGCGACGGGGGCGAGGGCCCGCCGGGGGTGAGTGAGTGCCACGTGGTGCCTCCAGAGGGAGGGGCCGCGCGCCGTTGCCGGGGGCAGCGCGAACCCGCTAGTGGTATACCGTTACGCGCCCTCAGTCTGGGAGCCGCTTGTTGCCTGCGTGTTAGCGCCCGGTTAGCAGTACGCACCCGGGGGCCCGTCCGCTTAGGGTGGGAGCCGGGGCGAGCGGAGGAAGATCTTGGCGATGGTGGCCGGCCAGGCGGGTGCAGCACGGGGTTCGCTGCGCGATCTCGCATACGACGCGCTGCGCCGACGCATCCTCGACGCCGAACTCAAGCCGGGCGCCCGCCTGGTGGAACGGGACCTCGCCGCCGAGCTCGCGGTGTCCCGTATCCCCTTGCGCGAGGCGCTGCGCCGCCTGGAGGCGGACGGCCTGGTGGTACTCGTGCCGCATCGGGGCGCGCTGGTCTCGCCGTTCACTCCGGCGGATGTGCGCGACCTGTTCGACGTACGGGAGTCACTGGAGTCCCTGGCCGCCCGGCTCGCGGCCGAGCGCGCCGACTCGGAGGGGCTCGGGCGACTCGCGGCACGGCTCACCCAGGCGCGTACGACGATCGCCGCGCAGGACCGGGGCGGCATCGCGGCCGCCAACGCGGGCTTTCACACGGACATCGTGGAACTGGCGGACAATCCGCTGCTCACCAACATGATGCGACCGCTCGAGGCGCGCACGCACTGGCTCTTCCGGCTCACCGCACAGCGCGATCCGGCGCAGCAGTGCGCGGAGCACGAGGAAATGTACGAGGCGATCGCGGCCGGCGACGGCGATCGCGCCGCGTCCCTCGCCCACGCCCACGTGGTGGACGGCCGCGCGGAATCCCTGGCCCTGGCCGAACAGTGGACCCACCCGGCCATCGACCCCCAACGCGTAGCCGCGAGCAGACGCCGCCGCTCCTGACGCCCCCGGCACACCGGGCGCCACCGGGCGCCACCGGGTGGCAAGCCACGACAGGGGGACCATTTGTTCGGCTCATTCCGCCCATGTCGGACGCACGGCCGAACAATTGGTCCTCCTCTCACTAGGTCACGCGACGGTACTGACCGAGGATCTCCTCGGGTGAGGCTGCGCGGGTGAGGAACATCAGGCTGTCCATGCGGCAGTTGCATGGGTTGGTCTCGCGGGTGTTTTGGGGGAAGCTGCCGCCGATCTTGAGGCCGCGAGGGGTGCTGGCCGTGGTCAGGTCCGGTTCGGGGGCGCCCGCCAGCGCCCAGGGGTCGTCGGTGCGGGTGTAGAAGCCGGGCAGGGGGCGGCCGTTGCGGTAGAGGGCCATCTCGCCGGTGTCGTAGTCGAAGGTGGCGGCGAGGAAGACCCACTCCTCGCGCGGCAGCAGGGTCTGCCAGTCGGCCTCGGCGGCGAAGGTCTGGGAGGCGCCGCCGTCGATACGGCGGCCGAGGGCCACGAGCTTCAACTCCCCGTTGACCTGGATGAGTTCGAGCAGGGCACGGACGTCGTGGCCGTTGGAGTCGCCGGACAGGACACCGGCGAGACCGATCGCGTTGTACCGGTCGCCGGGGTCGGCGGTGTTCGAGTTGGGGCTCGGGTTCTCGCCGGTCATCTTGACCCAGCCCATCACGGTGGCGGCGCGTGCTCCGCTGAAGGCGCGCAGCGACTCGACGCCACGGTCGTCGTGGATCCCGGCCTTCCAGTCGTCGTTGCCGGCCGTGGCCGGGTTGACCTGCTGGACCTGGAGGGCGCTGCCGCTGTGGCGGTGCGCCTGGTCCGGCACACGCATCTGTGCGCCGCCGTTGATGAGCCGGATGCCGGTGCCGGAGCGGCCTCGGTCGCGTTCGACGGCGGGGTCACCTTGGGCGGGGTGCGAGAAGTCGTAGTGTGCGACGAGGTCGCGGCGCAGGCTCGGCAGGACGTCGCTGGAGCCGTGGTCGCCCCCGGCGTCCGGTGACGCGCCGCCCCCTGCCACGGCCTGGGGAGCCGCGAGGACCCCGGCCAGCAGCGCCGCCACGGCCGCGACGGCGACTCGGCGCCTGCCCCGCCGACGAAGCCCCTGCCCGCCCGCTCCCTGCC
>NZ_JAAKZW010000396.1 GCF_011044995.1 Streptomyces mesophilus
GCCCTGGGTACCTTCAGCACGATAACGGGATATTTGGCCTTTTTTAGGCAGGGGTGGGTGACAGTGTCGGGGGTGGTTCGGTCGCATGTGCGGGCGCTGTCGCTCGCGCGTGCGGATGAGCTGTGTGCCGGGCCTTCGTCAGACCTCGGGCCGCAGCATCGGCGGGTTGAGCAACGTCGCGCCACCGGCGCGGAAGAGCTGGGCCGGGCGGCCGCCCTGACGGGTGGTGGTGCCGCCGGTGGGCACCAGGAAGCCAGGCGTGCCGGTGACCTTGCGGTGGAAGTTGCGGGGGTCGAGGGCCACGCCCCAGACCGCCTCGTAGACCCGGCGCAGCTCGCCGACCGTGAACTCCGGGGTGCAGAAGGCCGTGGCCAGGGAGGAGTACTCGATCTTCGAGCGGGCCCGCTCGACGCCGTCGCCGAGGATCTGCGCGTGGTCGAAGGCGAGGCTGCCCTGCTCGCCGTCCTGGTCGAGGAAGGTCTCGACGGGTGACCAGCGCGCGCTGTTGGCGTCGCCGCCCGCGCGGGGCGCGGGCAGATCGGGGGCGAGAGCGAGGTGCGCGACGCTGACCACACGCATCCTGGGGTCGCGCTGCGGGTCACCGTAGGTGCCCAGCTGTTCGAGATGCGCGCCGTTGCCCGAGGACTCCGGGGCGGCGGGATCGTGCACGCAGAGCCCGGTCTCCTCCACGAGCTCACGCGCCGCCGCGTCCGCCAGATCCTCGTCGGCCTTCACGAATCCGCCCGGCAGCGCCCACCGCCCCTGGAAGGGGGGCTCCCCGCGGCGCACCGTCAGCGCACACAGCGAGTGACGACGCACGGTCAGGACAACCAGGTCGACGGTGACGGCGAAGGACGGGTAGGCCGACGGGTCGTAGGGCGACATGACGCGATCATAGTCGTCTGGCTGACGATAAACACCCGGTTCGGGCACGGCTCCCACGACGCGATTCCCGTCTCATCCGCCCCATCTGCTCGCGTCCCCCGCACCCCGTCGGCTCGGCTCGCGTCTTCCTGCGCTCCCTCGGCTCGCGTCTCAGCTCCGGTTCCCGTCCGCCCCTCGGCTCGCGTCTCCCTGCGCTCCCTCGGCTCGCGTCTCAGCTCCGGTTCCGTCCGCCCCTCGGCTCCGGTTCCGTCAGCCCCCTGTACGCACCCCCAGCTGCAGGCCCTCCCCCGCCTGCTCGACCATGGCGAGACCGAGGCGGCTGATGCGTACCGCGAAAGGGGCTCCCGCGATGCTCAGGCCCGTGAGGTTCAGCTCGCCCAGTGGGGCGCTGCCGACCGGAGTCAGGGACACCGTGCCCGTCACGACGTCGGGGCGCAGGCCCGCCTGGGTGAGGAGCAGGTGGATGCCCGCGGCCGCCGAGACCGCCGCGGGCCGGCAGGCCGCCGGGTGCGGCAGGGGTGCGCCGCCGGCCACGCGCTGGTCCCCCGCGTACATCTCGGGCAGCCGGCCGCCGAACGCCTCCGCGGCGGCCAGCACACCGCCGAGCAGGGCGCCCGCCTCCTTCTCGTAGCCCGCCGCGGAGAGTCCGGCGACGGCGACGGCGGTTTCATGGACGCGGACGGCCCCTCCGCGATGCCCGAACGGGTTGTAGCCCGCCTCCTTCGTACCGAGGCTGCGCAGCCCCCAGCCCGAGTCGAGTGCGGGCCCGCCGAAGAGCCGTGCGAGCTGCTCGGTCTGCACCCGGTCGAGCAGGCCGGGGGCCGGCACGCCGCCGCCGAGCAGCCCGGTGTCGAGCAGGTGGGCGGCGGCGCTGCCGAGGTGCGGTACGTGCCTGCCGTCGGCGGTACGGGCCGCTGCCGGGCGGCCGCCGCCGAGGTCCTCGATCCAGAAGTCCCGCCGGAACGCCTGCCTCAACTCGGCCGCCCAGTCCCGCCATTGCCCCGCGCCCGGCCGGTCGTACAGCTCGAGCAGGTCGGCCCCGAGCAACGCCGCGCGGTGTGCGTGGGCCTGGGTCTCGCAGCGCAGTGGGCCGCCCGGGGCCGGGTCGGTGAGACAGCCGCCGGCCGCGACGGCCGAACGCAGCCAGCGCAGACAGCGTTCGGCCGCGGGCAGCAGGTCATGTGCCTCCTGTTCCGGCAGGCCCCACCGCAGGGCCTCGGCGAGAAGGGCGGGGAAGAGCAGGGTGGCCTCGATGCCGGTGCTGCTCGGCGGCAGATGCGGTCCCGCGTCCCGCAGGGGTCCGGGGATCAAGCCCGCGTCCGGGCCGTCGCCGCCGAGTTGGGTGCGGGCGAGGGTGCGCAGGGTGCCGGCGGCCAGGCGGGTGCCCAGCGGCAGCGTCATCCGGGCTGTGGCCAGCGCCTCGGCGGGGGCGAGCCCGCAGCGCCAGGGAGCGCCGGCCGCCGGGTGGATGTCGGTGGGATGCGCGGGATCGCGCAGCAGCAGTGCCTGCAGATCGTCGATACAGGTGGCCAGGAGTCGCGACGCCCTCGGGTCGTCGCCTTCCGCCCGAGCCGGGGACAGCGGGGCATGGGTGGTCCGGGCGGCAGGGCGGAGCGGGCTCGCACCGTCCTGGCGTACGGACAGTTCGATGCTGTGACTGCCGCCCGGCGGCAGTTCGACCTCCCAGCGCAGGAGTCCCGCGGAGGCAAGGGCGTCCTGGGGTGCGGGGTCGGCCGAGACCACGGCGTGATCCGTACCCGAGGACCAGCGCAGCCCCGAGTCGTAGACGCTGGCGGCCAGTTCGGGCCCGGCGCTGCCCGAAGCGACGGCGCCGAGCTCGGCGAGGTCGGTGGCGAGCGCGATCTCGACGGGCAGCCGCAGCGGTCGCGGGGCCGAGCTGTGCAGGGTGATCCGCTCGATGCCCTGCGCGTCCCGGATGCGCTCCACGGTGACGACCGGGTCGGGGCCGCTGCCGTCGGTGTGCCGGACCACGGAGACGAAGCGGGCGCTGCTCGCCGAGAGCAGCCGCCCTTGTACGGCGAGCGGTTCACGGCCCGCGATCCGCAGATGGCAGCGGGAGAGCAGGCGCCGGCCCGCGCGGTAGATGCCGTCGAGGCCGTGGCCGGTCAGCTGGCCGTGCTCGGACGAGATGGCGAGGCCCGGCATGGCGACGCAGATCAACGAGGCGTGCACGGGCGGCAGTTGCCGTGGGGTGCGGTGGGCGGTCCCGGGGCCGTCGCCGGACGCGGGACGCGGGTTCGGACTTGGCCGGCGGGCGGTGGCCGTGTTCTCCGCTCGTGTCGTGTGGGACGGCAGGGATAGGGACATGAGAGCTTTCTTCTTCGCTTCTTCGGGCCTGGGCGAGAGGAACGGGCGGGGCGAGCGGGACGGGCGGCGTGACGGCACCGGACGGTTCGGCAGCGGACGGTTCGGCACGGTCAGGGCCGGGACCGGTCGCAACAGGCGCTCCCGGCCCGGCCGTTGACCCGCCCGGCGGCGCACCGCCGGGCGGACGACTTGCGCCTCCCAGGTGAACGGGGCGGCGGCGGCCCGGGTCACGGGCAGCGCCACTGGTTGCGGACACGACAGGGAAATGCGCAGACGGTCCGGGGCCGGCGCGCCACGCGGGACACCGCACTCCGAGCCCGGACAGCGGACGCATCCCGAGCGCAGGCAGCGGGCTCACGCCGAGTCCCGACAGCAGCCACATCCCGAACCCGGGCAGCAGGCCCACTCCAAGCCCCGACAACAGGCCCACTCCGAACCCGGCCTGGAGGCTCACTCCGAACTCCGCCGCTGCCGAGGAACGGTCTTCGCCGACCCCGACCCCGGCTTCGGTCCTGCCCCTGGCTTCGGTCCTGCCCCCGGCTTCGGACCCCACTTCGG
>NZ_JAAKZW010000397.1 GCF_011044995.1 Streptomyces mesophilus
CGCCCTGGCCGCCTTGCTACTTCGCGGCCTTGGCCGCCTTCGCCGCCGCTTTGGCCTCCTGCTTGAACGCCCGCACCTTGGCCAGCGACTCGGGCCCGGTGATGTCGGCCGCCGAGCGGTAGGAGTCCTTGTCCCCGTACGAACCCGCCGCCTCGCGCCAGCCCTTGGGCGTCACGCCGTACCGCTTGCCGAGCACGGCCGTGAAGATCTTCGCCTTCTGCTCCCCGTACCCGGGCAGCGCCTTCAGCCGGGCGAGCAGCTCCTTGCCGTCCTCGACCTCGGACCACAGGGCCGTGGCGTCCCCGTCGTACTCGTCGACCAGGTACTGGCACAGCTGCTGCACGCGCTGCGCCATCGAGCCCGGGTAGCGGTGCACGGCCGGCTTGGTCTTGAACAGCTCCGTGAAGGCCTCGGGGTCGTACGCCGCGATCTCGTGCGCGTCCAGATCGTCCCGGCCCAGGCGCTCGGCGATCGTGTACGGACCCGTGAACGCCCACTCCATCGGCACCTGCTGGTCGAGCAGCATGCCGACCAGGGCGGCGAGCGGGCTGCGGCCGAGCAGTTCGTCGGCTTCGGGGTTCTGGGCGATGTGGATCTCGGCGGGCGCGGTCTTGCCGGCTGCCTTGCCGGTGGTGGTCCTGGCGGTGGCTGCCTTGCCGTTCGCT
Organism: Streptomyces mesophilus; assembly: GCF_011044995.1. GTDB lineage: Bacteria > Actinomycetota > Actinomycetes > Streptomycetales > Streptomycetaceae > Streptomyces > Streptomyces mesophilus. The sequence continues at coordinate 666 of NZ_JAAKZW010000397.1, forward strand.
GTCTTGCCGTTCGCGGCGGACTTCTTCGCGGTCATACGGCCATGATGTCGCTGCTGTCGGCGGGGTGCGACATCGGTGAAGCTGACCCCATGACCGAGCGCACCGCGGAAGCCAAGCTCGCCGATCTCGTCGCCGCGCACGATGTCGGGCATCTGCAGCAGTGGCTCGACGAGCGCCCCGACCACGAGATCGCGGATGAGATCACCCGCGTGGACCCGGCCACGGCCGGCGTCCTCTTCCGGCTGCTCGACAAGGACCGCGCCTCCGAGGTGTTCGGGGAGCTCGACGGGGTCGAGCAGCAGAAGATCCTCACCGCCGTACGGGACCATGCCTTCCGCGAGCTCGTCGAAGGCATGGACCCGGACGACCGCGCCCGGCTGCTCGGCGAGGCTCCCGCGAACTTCACCCAGCGGGTCCTGGCCGGGCTCAGCCCCCGGGAACGGGAGCTCACGGCCACGCTGCTCGGGTACGCGCCGGGGTCGGTGGGCCGGTTCATGACCCCCGAGGTCGTACGGCTCAAGGAGCACATCACCGTCGGCGAGGCTCTCGACCGCGTACGCCGGGAAGGGCCCGAAGCCGAGACGGTCTACACGCTGCCGGTGACCGACGCGGGGCGGCGCCTCATCGGTGTCGTAGGACTGAGGGACCTGGTCCTGGCCGATCCGGCGGACCCGTTGAACGGTCTTGTCGACACCGCTCATCTGCGGGCGCACGCCACCGACACCGCCGAGTCCGCGGCCCGTCTGATGCAGGAGGGCAATCTGCTCGACCTGCCCGTGGTCGACAGCGAGGACCGGTTCGTCGGGCTGCTCACCATCGACGACGCACTGGAAGTCATCGAGGCCGCCGACACCGAGGACATCGCACGGCAGGCCGCGGCGCGGCCGCTCGACGGGCACTATCTGACCGCGAGCGTCACCCGGCTCGCGCGCTCACGCGTGGTGTGGCTGCTGCTCCTGATCGTCGCCGCGACGCTGACGGCCAAGGTGCTGGAAGCCTTCGAGGGGGAGATCGAGCAGGTCACGGCCCTTGCCCTGTTCATCCCGCTGCTCGTCGGTACCGGCGGCAACGTCGGCTCGCAGGCCGCGACCGGTGCCGTGCGCGCCCTCGCGGTCGGTGAGGTGCGGCCGGGGGACGTGCTGAAGGTGGCCTGGCGTGAGTGCCGGGTCGGGTTCCTGCTCGGGGTGATGCTCGGCGCGGTCGGCCTCGTCTTCGCCTGGGTGATCGCCAAGCACGGGGACATCGCGCTGGTCGTGGGGCTCACGCTGGTCGCGGTGTGCGCGTGGGCGGCCGTGATCGGCGGGGGCATGCCGCTGCTCGCCAAGAAGCTGGGGATCGACCCGGCGGTGATCTCGGCTCCGCTGGTGACGACGTTCGTGGACGCGACCGGGTTGATCATTTACTTCATGATCGCGCGGGTGGTGCTGGGGCTTTAGGGCATCTCCTGTACGTAAAGGGAACTGGATCCCGTTAAGCTGGGCGCCATGGAAAACGCCCCAGGAACCGTACGCCCCGGCGGCCGCACCGCCCGCGTGCGTGCCGCCGTGCTCGACGCGGCCGGCGACGCCCTCGCCGAGCACGGCTTCACGGGGTTCGACCTCGCCGAGGTCGCCCAGCGCGCGGGCGTCGGCAAGACGACGGTCTACCGGCGCTGGGGCAGCGCCACCGCCCTCGTCGCCGATCTGCTCGCCGACATGGCCGAGCAGTCCGAGCCGCGCAGCGACCACGGCGCTCTCCTGGACGACCTGCGCGCGAATGCCCGGCTGGTACGCCGCACCCTCACCGATCCGCGCCAGAGCCGGCTCTTCCGCGCGGTGATCGCGGCGGCGAGCTGCGATCCGTCCGCCGCCGATGCGCTGCACCGCTTCTATGTGGTACGGATCGAGGAGTGGGCGCCGTGCGTCGAACTGGCCGTCCAGCGCGGCGAGTTGCCCGCGGGAACGGACGCCCACGAGGTCGTACGGGCCGTCTCGGCGCCCCTCTACTACCGCTTCCTCGCCAGCGGCGACCCGCTCGACGAGGCGGCCGCCGACCGGGCGGCCGAGGCGGCGGTGGCGGCGGCGAAGGCCGGGGTCTTCGTCAGGGGCTTCAGGGGCCTCAGGGGCTGACCACCTCGTGGGCGTACGGAGGCTGAGCCCCCGCCCGTGAGCAGGTCACGGCCGCCGCCCGCGCCGCGTAGGCGAGGACGTCCTCCCACTCGTCGCCGGTCGGCGTGCGGGTCAGGGCGCCGAGCCGGTCGAGCCGGTGCAGGAGCGCCGCGTTGACCGTGTCGCCCGCGCCGATCGTGTCCACCACATCCACGGCCACGCCGGGCACGGTGTGCTCGGCGCCCTCGGCCGTGAGCGCCGTCAGGCCGTCCGCGCCCCGGGTGAGCACCACCGCCTGGGGGCCTGCGGCCAGCCACTGCTTGAGCACCGTACGGACGGGGGCGCCGTCCGCGAGCCAGGCCGCGTCCTCCTCGGAGAGCTTCAGGAGGCGTACATGGGGGAGCCAGCCGAGGAAGCGGGCGCGGTAGGCGGCCGGGTCCTTGATCAAGCCCGTCCTGATGTTGGGGTCGAGCGCGGTGAACACGCCTTGCGCTGCGGCCCGGCACAGCAGGTTCTCGTACGCGGTCGCGCCCGGCTCGAGGACGAGGGAGCAGGTACCGAAGCAGATGGCCCGGGTCGAGTCCGGCAGCGCGGGCGGGAGTTGGAAGAGGCGGTCCGCCGTGCCCTCCGTATAGAAGGAGTACGCGGCCGAGCCGGACGGATCGATATGGGCCACCGCGAGCGTGGTCGGCTCCTCGCCCCGCTGGACGAGGGAGGTGTCCACGCCGTCGGTGTGCAGTGCGTCGAGCAGTGCCTCGCCGAAGTGGTCGTGGGAGATGCGGGAGCAGAAGGCGGCGGTTGCTTCCAGCCGGCCGAGGGCGCGGGCGGTGTTGAAGGGGCCGCCGCCGAGTTTGGGTTCGAGGGCGGGCAGGGCGGCGTTGTCGTTCCGCTGCGGTACCAGGTCGATCAGGGCCTCGCCCGCTGAGATGATCACGTGGCTAGTTTTCCCCAGTCCCGCCCCTTCCCGAAACCGGGGGCTCCGCCCCCGGACC
>NZ_JAAKZW010000398.1 GCF_011044995.1 Streptomyces mesophilus
CGGCCCCGCGCCCACCCCCGGTGTCGCGCTGCCCGAAGAGGCGGCCGCCATCGCCGGGGGCTATGCCTTCACCGGCGAGGCGCTCGACCTCGGGGCGCTGCTGTGGGACGGGCAGTGCCTGCCCGGCGCCCAGATCCGTATCCCGCTGTCCATGCTCAACCGCCACGGTCTGGTCGCCGGCGCCACCGGTACCGGCAAGACCAAGACGCTGCAGCTGATCGCCGAGCAGCTGGCCGCGCAGGGCGTCCCGGTGTTCCTCGCCGACATCAAGGGCGACGTCTCCGGGATCTCCGCGCCCGGCGAGGCGAACGACAAGGTGCAGGAGCGGGCCCGGGACGTGGGGCAGACCTGGGAGGCCAAGGGTTTTCCGAGCGAGTTCTACGCGCTCGGCGGGATCGGCCCCGGTATCCCCGTACGCGCGACGGTCACCAGTTTCGGACCCGTACTGCTGTCGAAGGTGCTTCAGCTCAACCAGACGCAGGAGCAGTCGCTCGGCCTGATCTTCCATTACGCGGATCAGAAGGGCCTGGAGCTGCACGACCTCAAGGACCTGCGGGCCGTCGTCACCTTCCTGACCTCGGACGAGGGAAAGCCCGAGCTCAAGGGCATCGGCGGGCTTTCGAGCGTCACGGCAGGGGTGATCCTGAGGGCGCTGACGGCCTTCGAGGCGCAGGGCATGACGCCGTTCTTCGGGAACCCCGAGTTCGACGTGAGCGAGTTCCTGCGGACGGCTCCCGACGGGCGCGGGCAGGTGTCGGTGCTCGAACTGCCGGCCGTACAGGACAAGCCGCATCTGTTCTCGACGTTCCTGATGTGGATGCTGGCCGATCTCTTCAACAACCTGCCCGAGGTCGGGGATGTCGAGAAGCCGAAGCTGGTCTTCTTCTTCGACGAGGCGCATCTGCTGTTCAACGGGGCGAGCAAGGCCTTCCTCGAGGCCATCACGCAGACCGTGCGGCTGATCCGGTCCAAGGGCGTCGGTGTCTTCTTCGTGACGCAGACGCCGAAGGATGTGCCGGCCGATGTGCTCGCCCAGCTCGGCAACCGGGTCCAGCACGCGCTGCGGGCGTTCACGCCCGAGGACCAGAAGGCGCTCAAGGCGACGGTCAAGACCTTCCCCAACTCGGCGTACGACCTGGAGGAGCTGCTCACCCAGCTCGGCACCGGTGAAGCGGTGATCACCGTGCTGAGCGAGAAGGGTGCGCCGACGCCGGTGGCCGCGACCCGGCTGCGCGCGCCCGAGTCGCTGATGGGGCCGATCGAGGCCGGCGCGCTCGACGCGGCCGTGAAGTCCTCGCTGCTCTACTCCCGTTACGCGGAGGAGGTCGACCCGGAGTCCGCGTACGAGAAGATCACCGCGCAGCAGGCCGAGACCGAGGCGGCCAAGCAGGCCGAGCTGGAGGCGAAGGAAGCCGAGAAGGCCGCGAAGGAAGCGGCGAAGGCGGCCCGTTCCGCGCCCGCGCAGGATGCCTCGATGGTCGATCAGGTGGTGGGCAGCGGCATCTTCAAGTCCCTTGCCCGCTCGCTCGGTACGCAGATCGGGCGGGAGATCTCGCGGTCGATTTTCGGTACGCGACGGCGCTGACCCCGGATACGGGCACGGCCCGGACACCTCGTAAGAGATGTCCGGGCCGTGGTTTCAGGACGGTCGGGTCACTCCGTCACTTTCAGGACGGTCGGATCACTCCGTCACACGGTCGTGGTCCTCGTGCAGACCGCCGCCGCTGCCCGCGTCGCCCTCGGTGGGGGCGGACTCGACGGGCTTGGTGAGCGAGCTCAGGTCGTGGGCGTAGGTGCCGACGGCGTTGGCGATGACGTCGATGTTCGTGCCGAAGGCCGACATGTCGATGTTCTCGATGGTGTCGCAGGCCGCGTGGTAGCACGGGTCGTACGCGACGCCCGCCTCGCCGCCGAACTTCGCCGCCTGCTCAGGGGTCTTGATGCCCTCGGCGCCCGTGAAGGTGCCGCCGGCCGGGATGTCGACCGCGATGAACGGGCCGTAGTCGGAGCGCCCGGTGAAGTCGGTGCCCTCGTGCGGCTTGCGCTTGCTGTCGAGGAACTCGTTGATGTCCCGCTCCAGTTGGGCGCTGCCCTCGGGACCGGCCTCCGCGCCTTCGCCGTCGGAGTTGTCGCCGTCGTAGACGAACTGGCCGTAGTTCGGCGAGGCGATCATGTCGAAGTTGAGGTAGAGGCGGATGTCCTTGATCTGCTCCGCGGTGAGCTTCTCGACCCACTTCTCCGAGCCGATCAGACCGTTCTCCTCGGCCGACCACAGCGCGAACTTGATCTTGTTGCGCGGCTGCTTTCCGTGCCGGGTCTCCTCGGCCAGCTCCTTGGCGACCTCGAGCAGACCGGCCGAGCCGGAGCCGTTGTCGTTGATGCCGGGGCCCGCGGTGACCGAGTCGAGGTGGGCGCCGAGCATCACGGTGTTGTCGGCGTCGCCGCCGCGGGTCTCCGCGATGACGTTGTTCGTCGTCCGGGTCTCCTGGAACTCGACGATCTCGAAGTCCACCGCGACCTCGCCCTTGGCGACCTCGGCGGCAAGCGCCTCGCCCTCGGCGAGGGTGATGCCGCCGGTCGGGATACGGCCGTCGGCCGGGTCCCCTATGGTCCCGGAGAGGACTCCGTCGACGTTGTTGTAGATGATCGCGCCGGACGCGCCCGCGTCCGCGGCGGCCGCCTGCTTGATGGCGAAGGAGCAGCCGCCGCGCTTGATCAGCGCGATCTTCCCGGTGAAGGTGCCGGACGCGTAGTCCGCCGCCTCGCACCCGGTGGTGGCGTCCACCGGCACGGCGGCGACTGCCGCCTTGATGCCGCCGACCGGCGTCGACTTCGTGTACGTCATCCCCTGGATGTCGACCGTGCGCGGTGTGGGTGTCACGACCGCGAGGCGCTCGGTGAGCATCTCGGTGTAGACGAACTCGAACTGGTCGTAACTGACCTTGTATCCGGCCTTCTTGAGGTACTCGTACACATACTTCGCCGAGGCGTCGTGCCCCGGCGAACCGGCGGCGCGATGGCCGCCGTTGGCGTCCGCTATCGCCTGGAACTTCTGAAGATGGCGGTACGCGTCCTTCGCGGACGAGTCCTCGACCAGCTCACGGGCGAGCTTGCGGGCGTCCTTGGACGGGTTGCCGTGCCCGTGACCGCGGTCGGCGGTGGCCGTTCCCGCGGAGGCGAGCAGCAGGGGTGTGGCGAGCGCGACGGCGGCGAGTGCGGCGATCGTGCTGCGCGAACGAGGTGATGCGTTCACAGAGGTCCTTCCCCAAAGGCAGTGCGAACGAGGTGGGAGGGACGGTAGCGATCGGTGAGATCTCCGGAAAGAGGTTCCCTGCAACTCGTGTTCGGTTTCGCCGGATTGGCCCCGCATGTTCCTGACATGCGGGGCCACCTGCTGATCTTCTGCCGGTTCAGTCCCGGCGGTCGCGTCCCGGGTGCTCGGGCCGCAGGTCCTGCGGCTGTTCGGAGGTGGGGGTTTCGGCGGCCGGCTCGTCCGTGCGCGGGCTGCGGCGGTCGCGTACGGATTCGGCGCGGAGCAGCGCGTGCAGCACCGCGTAGGGGTCCTTGGGCATGGGGGTGTCCTTGCGCTGAGGAGGAGTTCCGGGCGAGGCGGCGGGTTCGTACGGGGACAAGGACTCCTACCGCTCGGCGGCCGACATCACCGGGCCCGAGTCGCTGGCCAAGGTGCGGGCGTTCAAGCAGGAGGCCAAAGCGGCGGCGAAGGCGGCCAA
>NZ_JAAKZW010000399.1 GCF_011044995.1 Streptomyces mesophilus
GGGGGTGGCCGGCGCGACCGGTGCGGGTGCGGCCGGTGCGGAGTCCTGGGCCGGTGCCTCAGGCGCCTGGGCAGCAGGAGCGCCGCCGCCCGAAGCCCCCCGCACCGCGGCGCGGGCCGCGGCCGCGCCACCGCCGGGCGGCACCGTAGCGCCCCCGGGAGCCTCCAGCGGAGCGTGGGCGTCGGGGCCGGGGACGTACGCCATGGCAGGCATCTGTCCCGCGCCCTGTCCTCCGCCGTGGTTCCCGCCCTGTCCTCCGCCCTGGTTCCCGCCCTGTCCGCCGCCCGCGAAGCCGCCTCCGCCTCCGCCGCCCGCGCCGCCCCGCTCGAGGCGGTCGAGCCTGGCCAGCATGGAGCGCTGATCGTCGTATGCCGCGGGAAGGAGCACCCGCGCACAGATCAGCTCGAGCTGGAGGCGCGGCGATGTGGCACCGCGCATCTCGGTCAGTCCTTCGTTGACCAGGTCGGCGGCGCGGCTGAGCTCGGCGGCGCCGAAGTTCCGCGCCTGGGCCTGCATCCGCTCGATGACATCGGCGGGGGCGTCGATCAGACCCTTCTCGGCGGCGTCCGGGACAGCCGCAAGGATCACCAGATCCCGCAGCCGCTCGAGCAGATCGGCCACGAAGCGGCGCGGATCGTTGCCGCCCTCGATGATCTGGTCCACCACCTCGAAGGCCCCGGCGCCGTTGCCCGCGGCGAACGCCTCGACGACGGAGTCGAGCAGCGAACCGTCCGTATAACCGAGCAGCGAGGTCGCCATGGCGTACGTCACACCGTCGTCACCCACGCTGGCGAGCAGCTGGTCCATGACGGACATCGAGTCACGTACGGAACCGGCGCCCGCGCGCACGACCAGCGGCAGCACCCCGTCCTCGACCGGCGCCTTCTCGCGGCCGCAGACCTCCGCCAGGTACTCGCGCAGGGTGCCGGGCGGCACGAGCCGGAACGGGTAGTGGTGCGTACGCGACCGGATCGTCCCGATGACCTTCTCGGGCTCGGTCGTCGCGAAGATGAACTTGAGGTGCTCCGGGGGCTCCTCGACCACCTTCAGGAGGGCGTTGAAGCCCGCCGAGGTGACCATGTGGGCCTCGTCGATGATGTAGATCTTGTAGCGGCTGCTCGCCGGCCCGAAAAAGGCCTTCTCGCGCAGATCTCGCGCGTCGTCCACACCACCGTGCGAAGCGGCGTCGATCTCGATTACATCGATCGAACCCGGCCCGTTCCTGGCCAGATCGCGGCAGGACTGGCACTCGCCGCAGGGCGTGGGAGTGGGACCTTGCTCACAGTTGAGACAGCGGGCCAGGATGCGCGCGCTCGTCGTCTTGCCGCAGCCGCGCGGGCCACTGAACAGGTAGGCATGGTTGACCCGGTTGTTCCGCAGCGCCTGCTGCAGCGGGTCGGTCACATGCTCCTGCCCGATGACCTCGGCGAACGACTCCGGGCGATAACGGCGGTACAGCGCAAGGGACGACACACATACGAGGTTATCGGCCCGCACTGACAGCCCGGACCGAAAGGCGTCCGGCACGGACCGCAACGCGGTGAGGGCCCGGGAATGCGGTGAGGGCCCGGGAACGCAAGCGCCCCCCACGCACCCGCCAGAGCCAACCTACCCTTGCTGCCTTCCGGCCCTGGGGGAGTTCAGTCAGATAGCGCCACGTGAGGGGCTGCGCCAAGGGTACCCGATCCGGAGGGCTGCGAACGAGCCCGCCCCGATCACCCACCGGACCTCCGGGAACGGGTTCGCGAGCACTCCTCAACGTCTTGTATTGTTTGCCGCGGAGGATTCGCCTAGTGGCCTAGGGCGCACGCTTGGAAAGCGTGTTGGGGGCAACCCCTCACGAGTTCGAATCTCGTATCCTCCGCCTGATCAGAGGGCCGGACCGCGTAAGTGGTCCGGCCCTCTGGCGTTTCTCCGTGCGCTGCGGCACGGACAGCCGTAGCCGCCGCACCGTTGTCCGTCGGTCACCAATAGTGACGCCGACCGCCCACCGCGTGACCGACCGACCCGAGGACCCACAGAATCGCGCCGATCACGACCAGGACGAGACCGATCGTCCAGAGGATGGAGACGTCGGCGATGAAGCCGATGGCGAGCAAGATGAGACCGAGTGCAATCATTTCGTCCTCCTATCTCCCTGTATTAACCAGTATGCGCCCGTTTGGCCGCACACTCCTCGGTGAACCAGTTGAACCGTTCCGGGGAGCTCGTTCAGGCGGGCAGCCGGTCGAGGAAGCGGGCGATCAAGGGGGCGATCGACGGGAGTTGGTCCTCCAGGGCGAAGTGGCCCGTGTCGAAGAGGTGGAGTTCGGCGGACGGGACGTCGCGCAGGTAGGCGTGGGCGCCGGGGGCGGGGAAGAAGGGGTCGTTCGTGCCCCAGGTGATCAGCGTCGGCGGGCGGTGCTCGCGCAGCCAGGCCTGCCAGGCCGGATACGTGGCGACGTTGCTCTTGTAGTCGTACGCGAGGGCGAGTTGGGCCTGCTTGCGGCCGGGCTGGTCGAGGAAGTGCTGGTCGAGCAGCCAGCCCTCGGGGGCGACGAGTTCGGGGTCGAGCGTGCCGCCCTCGTACTGGGAACGGGTGGCATCGAGGGTGAACAGGCCGAGGATGGTCTCCTCGGCACCGGGGGTGTCCGGGGTGAGCGCGGTGAAGTCGCGGGCGGCCGGGGAGAGGCCCTCTTCGTACGCGTTGCCGTTCTGCACGATCAGGCCGGTGACCCGTTCCGGGTGGCGCAGCGCGTGGCGGAAGCCGACGGGGGCGCCGAAGTCGAAGAGGTAGAGCGCATAGCGGGTCAGTCCGAGGTTCTCGGTGAAGCCGTCGACGATCTCGGCGAGGCGGTCGAAGGTGTACGTGAATCCTTCGGGGGCGCGGGTGTGGCCGAAGCCGGGGTAGTCCGCGGCAATCAGGCGGTAGTGCCGGCCCAGGGTGTCGATGAGGCGCCGGAACTGGTGCGATGCGGACGGGAATCCGTGCAGGAGCAGCAGGACGGGTGCATCGGCTCGGTCCGGGAGCGACTCGCGGTAGAAGACGTCCACGCCGTCGACGACCGTACGGCGGTGGGCAGTTCGGGCCGGCAGGGCGAGGGGCGGTGGGGAGGTCTGCGGCCCGTCGGGCTGCGGCTGGTCCTGGGGCTGTGCGGTGATCGTCGTCATGTCACATGCCTTCTATGCCGGAAGATGCATTAGGTCGATGCGTCAGATCTACCGTGAGGGTGGCTAATGCGTCAACCCTTCGATGTAGCATTAGCGCCATGGATGAGCCCGCACCGTTGACCGGCGAGCCCCTCGCCCTCGATCTGGCCAACACCCGGCCGGCCGGCCCCGGCGGCCCTGCCGACCTGATCGGCACCCCGCGGCAACTGGCCGCGTGGCTGGCCGCGGAGGCCTACCGCCTGCCCGCCGAGGTCCAGGACCGCGCGCCGACGGCGGCCGGCCTCGCCGCTCTGCATGCCGTACGCGCGGATGTGGACGCGGTGGTGCAGGCCCTGCTCGACGGCGCCGAGCCGCCCGCTTCGGCGCTGCGCGGCCTGGCCACCGCCCAGGGTGCGGCCCCACGTATCCGCGAACTGATCTGGGAAGACGGCGGGTTGAGGGTGGTGGACCGCCGTATCGGCTCACCGGCGGCCGCGCTCGCCGCCGTCTTCGCGGAGGACGCCGTGGACCTCCTGTCCGGGCCGGGCGCGGCGAAGATCAAGAAGTGCGAGGCCGAGGACTGCGTCCTGCTGTTCCTGCCC
>NZ_JAAKZW010000039.1 GCF_011044995.1 Streptomyces mesophilus
GGGGGAGGGGTTCGGGGAGATGGAGAGCTAGGGACCGGTGTTCGGGGAGACGGAGAGCCGCCGACCCGTCGGCGGGAACCGCACCATGAACACATCCACCGGGTCCTCGGACTCCAGGACGAACCCGTGTCGTTCGTACAGGCGTCGGGCGGGGCTGGACTGGAGGACGTTGAGGCGTACGGTCTCGCCGGCCGCGTCGGCCTCCGCGAGGGCGGTGCGCAGGATCGCCGAGCCGAGGCCGCGGCCGTGCAGCTCGGGGCGGAGGTAGAAGTGTTCCAGCCAGCGGCAGTCGTCGGTGGGGCGCAGGGCCACGCAGCCGGCGAAGGCGCCGTCGTACAGGACGAGGAAGGTGTGCGCGGGGGTGTAGGCGTCGCGGAAGCGCTGGCGGACCCGGTGCGGGTCGAAGCGGCCGAGGCGTTCGAGGTCCGGGCGCATCACGACGGCCCGCAGTTCGGCGATGGCCTCGCGGTCGTCCGGTACGGCGGCCCGCAGCGCCAAGCGCTCGCCCACCTGCGTCGATGTATGCACGGCGGCAGTCTCTCAAGGCGTTCCGGGGCATCCGCGGGCGGGTGCGTTCACAGGTGCGTTCACCGCTGGTGAATTGCCTTGCCAGGGCGACGACCCCGCTGTGAAGATCACGCCATGCCCACCTTCACAGCCCCGGACGGAACCCGCCTCGCCTACCGCACGGCGGGCATCGGCGAGCCGCTGATCTGCGTGCCCGGCGGGGCGATGCGCGCCAGTGCCTACCTCGGTGACCTCGGCGGTCTCGGTGCGCACCGGCAGCTGGTGTTCCTGGATCTGCGGGGCACCGGGGCCTCGGACACACCGGCCGACCCCGGCACGTACCGCTGCGACCGTCAGGTGGGGGACATCGAGGCGCTGCGGGAGCATCTCGGCCTCGACCGCGTCGATCTCCTTGCACACTCGGCGGGCTCCAACCTCGCGCTCCTGTACGCGGCCGCCCATCCGGCGCGGGTACGGCAGCTCGCGCTGATCACCCCGACCCTGTGGGCCGTCGACATCCCGGTCACGCCGGAGCAGCGGCGCGAGGCGGCGCGGCTGCGCAGCGGCGAGCCCTGGTTCGACGAGGCGTGGCCCGTCTTCGAGGCACGGCTGCGCGGCGAGGAGGCGGAAGGACCCTTCGAGGCCTTCTTCTACGGCCGGTGGGACACGCGGGCCCAGGCGCATGCGGCCGACAGCCCCGTGCAGATCAACAGGGAGGCCGCGCTGTGGTACGGATCGGAGGGCGCCTTCGATCCGGCGGCGACACGGGGCGCGCTCGCGGCGCTGGACGCGGACGTACTGGTCCTGAGCGGCGAACTGGACGGGGGTCCGCGCCCGCAGGTCGCCGGTGAGCTGGAAAAGGTCCTGCCCGGGGCGCAGTTCGACGTGCAGTCCGGTGCCGGGCACTTCCCCTGGCTGGACGATCCGGGCGCCTTCCGCCGTACGGTCGCCGCCTTCTTCGACCCGTCCGTGCACAGCGCCCGCACCGCACGCGGGCGCCTGGCCCACACCGTGAGCGGCCCGGAGACCGCGCCGCCCGTCATCCTGGTGCACGGCCGCGGCGCCGACCGCCGCGACTGGACGGACATCGCCGCCGAACTCGCCGCCGACCACCGCGTGTACGCGCTCGATCTCACCGGCCACGGTCTCAGCGACTGGCCCGGCACGTACTCGTTCGCGGGTTTCCGTGACGACCTGCGCGCCTTCATCGAGGACCGGGGCCTCGCGGGAGCCTCGGTGATCGGCCACTCGATGGGCGGGGCCGCGGCCTGGCTGCTCGCACAGGAGCGGCCAGAGCTGATCGGGCGCCTGGTGATCGAGGAAGCCCCCGCGATGGTGCCGCTCGAACCCCGCCGCGGCCCGGCCCAACGCCCTGACGGCGCACTCGACTTCGACTGGCCTGTCGTCCCCGACACCGACCGTGACCTCAACGATCCCGACCCGGCCTGGCGTGCGCGGTACGCACGGATCACGGTCCCCACGCTCGTGATCGCGGGCGGCGCCAAGAGCCATGTGCCCCAGGAGCAGATCGCCGCGATGGCCGCCGCGCTGCCGGACGCCCGCCTCGTCACGATCGAGGCCGGACATCTCGTACACGAGGAGAACCCGCGCGCATTCCTCGCGGCTGTACGGGAGTTCGGCGTCTGAGGCCCACAGGGCCGACAGATGTCACCCGGCCCGTTCAGCTTTCCGGCCGTAGCTCCGACAGGTGGACGGTGAGGGCGGCGCGCATCGATTCCGCGGTGCAGGTGTCCGGCCGCATCGCCGCGTGCACGGCCAGGCCGTCCACCAGGGCATGCAGCCTGGCCGCCTCCAGCTCCAGGTCACGGCCGGGCCCGATGAGTCCGCTCACCAGGCCGCGACAGCCGTCGCGCAGCCTGTCGTAGCTCTCCTCGCGCAGGGCGCGCAGCGTCGCATCGGTCATGGAGCGGGCGGTGAAGGCGAGCCATACCTCGTTCTCCGCCCGCCGTTCGGCATCCAGCGGCAGCAACTCGGCGACCACGGTTTCGGCACGCCGCAGGGGGTCGCACTCCGCGCCGAGCGCGGCAGTGCGCTGCTCGATCCGCTGCTCGATCCGGTCGATGACCATCCGCATGGCGAAGACCATCAACTCGGACTGGCTGCCGAAGTAATGCCGCAGTGAGCCCGCCGAAAGACCGGCCTCCTGCGCGACGTTGCGGACCGAGGCCTGCTCGAGGGAGTCGCGCCGGATCACCCGCCACACGGCCTCGGCCAGCTCCGTGCGGCGCAGTTGAGGGTCGACCACTTTCGGCATGGGCTCTTTATAACACAGTCGTGCTACGTTAACCGCTCCGGTGCACTCGCGCCGAAGACCCCGCGGAGGCGCACATGCAGCCCACCCGCTCCAACTCTCCGGAACTCAACGGCCCGCCACGCCGGTTGATCCTGCGCTCTCCCGTCCTGTGGACGGCCGCGGCCGGCTGGCTGACCGTGAACGTGCTCGTACTGGCCGTCGCCGACGACCGGCTGCCTTTCGACTGGCCGTCCACCACCGAAAGCACGCCCGGCGGACGCCTGGTGGAGGCCAACGTCGCCCTCGCCGAAGTGCTGCTCCTCATCGGTGTGACGGTCCTGCTGACCCGCCGGCGCACCCGCCCGGACGTGGCCGCGCGGGCACCCGAGCGCTCCGTCGCCCTGACGGAAACCCTGCTACTGCTGGCTTACGGAGCGAGCGGCCTCGCCCTCGGCTTCGCACTGGCGCGTTCGCTCGGCTGGCACCCGTTCGGCTTCCACCTCGCGGGCACGCTCTACGGGACCCATGACCATGTCGGCGCGGCCGAGGCCGTCACCTGGGCCCTCTACAACCTGGTCGTGTACGCCGTCCTGCCGCTGCTGTTCTTCCGCCGCCGTTACAGCGCCGAGCAGCTGAACCTGCGCTCGTCCGACCGTCGGGCCGACGCCCTTCTGATCGGTGTGGTCCTCGTGGTCGAGTCGGCGGTGCAGTTCGCGGTGCTCAGGCCCGAGCTCTTCGACCTCGGCGGACGCCAACTGCTCCTCGGCGTACCTGCCACGTTCGCCCTCTACTTCGCCGGCACGGTCCTGCCCGCGATGGTCTTCCTCTACGCGATCCTGCTGCCCCGGCTGCTCAAGCTCACCGGCTCGACCGTTGCCACCGTCGTCCTGGGCGGCCTCGCCTATACGGTCCTCCATCTGTGGGACGCCTGGACACTGTTCACCACGCCGGGCGACGCACTGCTGTCGGTGAGCTTCCTGCTGCTCACCTACTTCGCGCCCGGGATGATGAAGTCGGTCCTGACCCTGCGGACGGGGAACGCCTGGGTGCACGTGTGGGCCTACCACGCCTTCGCGCCGCACACCCTGGCCGATACACCGCATGTGGTGCGCATCTTCCGGATCTGAGCGGCCCGGGCGCCGGCGGGTCGCGCAGGAAGTCGTGCACGCGATCTTCTGCCGGCTCGCGCCCTGGCATAACCTTGCCGTTCTTCGGCGAGGGGGACGCCGTCCGCCCCCGCATGTCGACTTGGGGGCTCCCGTGACCGAACTGCTCAGTCCGGCCGTGGCACGCCGGCGGTACGTCACCGTCTGCGTGCTGTTCTGGCTGCCCGCCGGGCTGGCCGTCGCGCCCGGGATTCTGCTGTTCACCGAGCGGGGGATGGGGCTGGCCGCGATCGCGGGCTTCTTCGCCGCCCACTCCCTGACCGTGGCGCTGCTCGAACTCCCCACCGGCGGACTGTCCGACGTCATCGGACGTCGTACGGTGCTCGCCGCCGCCGGCGTCTTCGACTGTGCCGCGTTCGCGCTCGTCGGACTCGGCACCAGCGCCTGGATGCTCGCCCTCGGCATGGCGCTCAAGGGCGTCGGCCGCGCGCTGCACAGCGGTCCCGCCGAGGCCTGGTACGTGGAGACCGTGCAGGCCCACTCGGGCCCGGAGGCCGACCTGCGCACCGGCCTCGCCCGCGGATCCACCGCGACCTCGGCGGCACTGGCGGTCGGCACTCTGCTCGGCGGCGCGCTGCCGTGGCTGCTCGGCCTCGGGCCGGATCTGGGGGACCGGCTGCGCGAGGCGACCGGCGGTCAGATCCTCGCGCTGTCCGTCCCGGCACTGATCGCGTCCGCGCTGTCGCTGGTGTTCGCCGTGTACGTGATGACGGCGCTGCCCGAGAAGCCCCGGCCCCGTACGACACTGGGCGCGACGCTGCGAGGTGTGCCCGCCACCGTGGTGAGCGGGCTGCGGCTCGGCGGCAGCGACCGGATCGTGCGACGGGTGCTGCTCACCGCGGCCGCGGTGGGAGCGGCCCTGTGCGCCCTCGAACTGCTCACGCCGGGCCGTGCCGCGGCCCTGACCGGAGCGCCCGAGTCGGGCGCCGTGCTGTTCGCGGCCCTGGCCTGCACCGGGTTCGTCTGCTCGGGCGTCGGCAGCCACTTCGCGCCGCTCGCGGCACGGCTCACGGGCAGCGGCTCACGTGCCGTGACGGTGTGCCTGGCCGGTGCGGGCGGCGGCCTGGTGGCGCTGGCTGTGACGTCCTCGACGGACGGTGCGGTTGCCGTGGTGGTCGCCGTCCTGGGGTACTGCCTGGTCTACATAGGCCTGGGCGCGGCCAGCCCCAACCAGAACGACATGCTGCACCGCCGCGTCACCAACGAGGGTCGCGCGACGGCCCTTTCCGTCCAGTCGCTCGCCCTGCAGCTCGTCGGCGCCCTCGCCGGCCTCGCGGCCGGCTCCCTGCCACCGGGGCCGCTGCCGTGGCTGGTCGGCGCGGTGGCACTGCTGTGCGCGGCGCTGTTGTGGACCGCGCGGGACACCGGCGCGATGAGCCCGGCGCCCGCCGAGGCCCCGAGCCTCAAGCCCACGGAGACGAGTGCCGAGCCCGGCTAGCCGAGATCGCTCAGCAGTCCGTCCAGGGCCGTGGTGAGCGCCGCGCTGTTGGCCGCGTCGAACCAAGTGGTGCGGATGCGCTCGTTGTTGCCGCCCGGCGTCTCGTGGTCGGCCGCGAGCTGCTGAAGGGTGCGGGCCTCGTCGCCCAGCGAACGGCCGACACCCTGGAAGAGGCTGCGCACGTAGCGTTCCGCCTCAGCGTGGGCGATGCCCTGTTCGCCCGCCCACCCTGTCAGGGAGGCGAGGTAGGCGTAGTGGGTGGTGAGCGTCCCCGTCAGCGCGGAGAAGACGTCGAAGGCCGCCTCGTCGGCGACGGGAAGCACGCCGCCCAGCTCCTCGAACAGGGCGTCCACCAGCGGGTGCGCCGGGCAGGTCACGGTGACGGAGCGGCGCTCTCGTACGGTGGGCAGAGGGATGGCCCGTACGATCGGAGCGTCCCCGCCGAGGGTCTTGCGCAGCTCGTCGTTGCGGACACCGGCCATTACATTGACCACGGTTCTGTCGCCGTCCACGCGCAGCCCGGCGAGCGCTTCGTACCGCTGATCGCGGCGCACGGCGATCAGGACGATCTCCGAACTGTCCACCACCGCTTGGTTGTCGGCGCACACGCGCACGGTCTCGAAGCGGCCGGCCAGTTCCTCCGCCGTCCTGGCACCTCGCGGCGACAGGTACACCTCCGGCGCCTCGTCGATGCCCTCGCACAAGCCCTCGACGAGGGCCCGGCCGATCTCGCCGACTCCGATCAGACCGATGCGCTTCACGGTGACTCCTTCTCGCTCAATTCTCGTTCAGTTCTCGTTGAGACAGTGCTGCGCGGTGTCCCGCACCCGGGGATCGGGATCGTGCAGGGCCTGCTGGAGGGGCGCGTCGTGCTTCCACCAGTGCAGGGACAGGACCGCCAGACGGCGCGTGGTGGCGTCCGGATCCTCGGTCATGACGTCGGTCAGCCGCGGAATGACGCGGCGGCCCACGGCGGCGCCGAGCGACCGTTCCGCGAGGACGGAGACCGCGTGACGGCGGACGGTGACGTGGGGTGAGCGCAAGGCGTCAAGGGCCGTGCTCACTTCCCCGGCCCGGATGACGCAGTAACTGCTGCCCGGGCGCAAGGTCGCGGCAAGCGCCTCGTTCAACTGGGGCCGCTCCACCAGGAATTGTTCCAGTGGCCCGTAATCCAGCGGCAAGGGTGAGGCGCAGTGGTCGCGGAAAGCGGTGAAGGGCGCCGCCACCGCCTCCACGACGGTGTCGTCCGGCAGGGCGGAGGCGGCCAGCACCACGTCGAGCCGCCCCAGCCGGGACAGCGCCACGGCGGCCCAGCTCTGGTCGGGCCCCGTGGTGTTGCGCAGGGCGAGGGACAGCGCCCCGATCACCTCGTCCGCAGCATCCCCGACGTCGGCGAGCAGCTTCGCCGCCTGCCACCGGTCCGGGCCCTGGGACAAGGCGTCGATCAGAGCCGGTACCGCATCCCGCCCCAACGCGCACAGCGCCTTCTCCGCGTCCTCGCGCCCGACCGGACCGTCCCGGAAGCTGAGCGCCCGTACGTAGCGGACGGCACGCTCCCCAGGTGCGAGGGCCTCCACCTCGGCGGTCCAGGCCGCCGCCTCGTCGTACAGGGGAAACAACCGGCGCATGTCACGGACGCCGAGGACCCGCCGCAGCAGTCCCTCCTCCGCGTCGTCATCGGTCAGCACGACCACGACGAAGCCCTGATCGGTCACACCTTGGGCACACAGCTGCTCACGGGCCCGCTTGCACACCCGGGTCAGCGTGGTCAGGTACCGGGCGAAGGTCCGCTCCCAGTGCCGCACCGAACTCCGGCAGGCCTCCTCGGTCAGGGTCCGCTCCCAGAACGCCCAGCGCTCCTCGGGCAGCCAGGCATCCCAGACGGTGTCCCAGTCGGCCAGGCTCCAGCGCACGTCTTCGTCGCCCGCCAGCGCGTCTTCGGAGTTGGCGCCCAGCATCGGCAGCCTGATCACCCCGTCGGTCTCGGCGTACAGCTCACCGAGTACGGCCGCGTAGAGCCTGCCGCCGGTGCTCGCCGCTTCGGTCACCTTCTCGACGACACCCGCTGTCAGTTCGCTCTCGAATGCCGGCCAGTCCACCCCGCGCCCTTCCCGCGTACGGATCCCGGGAACGACCCTCGCACACGGCAGAAGGGCCCGCCCGGCGGACCCCTTCTGCCGTACAGGTGCGTCAGTGCGCTACAAACCGGCGTCCTTCTCCGCCAACGCCTTCGCCCACCGGTAGTCCGCCTTGCCGCTGGGGGAGCGCTGGATGTGGTCCGTGACCACCAGCTGGCGGGGGATCTTGTAGCCGGCGACGTGGGTGCGGCAGTGGGACTGGATGTCGTCCAGGGTCAACGCCGCGGCGCCGTCCTTGAGTTGGATCACGGCCGCCACATGGTTGCCCCACTTCGGGTCCGGGACGCCCGCGACCAGGGCGTCGTAGACGTCCGGGTGGGACTTGAGGGCCTGCTCGACCTCTTCCGGATAGACCTTCTCGCCGCCCGTGTTGATGCACTGCGAACCACGGCCGAGGACCGTGACGATGCCGCTCTCGTCCACCGTGGCCATGTCGCCGAGCAGCACCCAGCGCTGTTCGTCCTTCTGGAAGAAGGTCTCGGCGGTTTTCGCCGGGTCGTTGTAGTAGCCGAGCGGTACGTGGCCGCGCTGGGCCAGACGCCCCACCTCGCCCACGGCCACCGGCTCGTACGTGGCCGGATCGACCACCTGCGTCCGCTCGTTGACCTCGATACGGAACCCCTTCTCGGGGCCCGAGTCGGCGGTCGCCCGGCCGTTGGAGCCGGACTCCGAGGAGCCGAAGTTGTTCAGGAGCATGACGTTCGGGACCAGCTCCTGGAACTCCGCGCGGACCGTGTCCGACATGATCGCGCCGGAGGAGGAGAGGCTGAACAGGGAGGACATGTCCGTGCCCTTGCAGGGCCCGCGCAGCGCGTCCACCAGCGGGCGGAGCATCGCGTCACCGACGAGCGAGACGCTGAAGACCTTCTCCTTCTCGATGGTGCGCAGCACCTCCTCCGGGGCGTACTTGCGGTGCAGGACGACCCGCTGGCCGTAGTCGAAGGCCACGAAGGTGGTGAGCGTCGAGGTGCCGTGCATCAGGGGCGGGGTCGGGAAGAAGGTCAGGCCCGCGCTGCCGGCCGCCACCCGCTCGGCCAGCTCCTCCGGCCGCTTCACCGGCTCACCGGACGGCGCCCCGCCGAAGAGTCCCGCGAAGAACAGGTCCTCCTGGCGCCACATCACGCCCTTGGGCATCCCGGTCGTGCCACCGGTGTAGATGATGAACAGGTCGTCCGCCGAGCGCGGACCGAAGCCCCGCTCGGTCGAGCCGGCGGCCTCCGCGGCCGTGAACTCCGTCAGGTCGAGCGAAGGCGCGTCCGCGGGCGGCTCTCCCACCCGTACGAGATGACGCAGCTTCTCCGTCTTGGGGAGCGCGGCGGCCACCCGCTCCGTGAACTCCGCCTCGAAGACCAGCGCGGCGAGGTCGGCGTCCCGGTAGAGGTACACCAACTCCTCTTCCACGTAGCGGTAGTTGACGTTCACCGGAACGAGGCGGGCCTTGAGGGCGGCGAGCATGGTCTGCACGTATTCGATGCCGTTGTAGAGGTGCAGGCCCAAGTGCTCGCCGGGCTTCAGGCCCGAGGCGATCAAGTGGTGGGCGATGCGGTTGGCCGCGTCGTCCAGCTCGCGGTACGTGAGCCGGCGTTCGGCCCCCGTTCCCGGGTGGTCGACGTAGACCAGCGCCTCGCGATCCGGGACCACGTCGACGATCGACTCGAACAGGTCGGCAAGGTTGTACTCCACCGTTCCTCCTGACCCCGGACAGCACCTGGCAATGGGCTACTCGGCGGTCATTAGACCCTCGCGCCGGACAACTGGGAAGGGGTGCCGCCGAAGAAATCTGACTGGCTGTCAGAAAACTATTGAACTGGACCTCCGCCTACTGCAACCTGTTCTAGGTCTTGAGGCCGAACCGTCGCAGTCCGGCCCCAGGCGGGTCCTGCACCAGGGCGAGGCAGGGCTGAAGTCTTGAGACGGGAGGCACCAATGGGCGGGACCGAACACCTCACCGTGGAGCGCAAAGGCGCGACGCTGGTACTCACACTGAACCGGCCCGAGGCCAAGAACGCGCTATCGCTGCCACTGCTCGTCGGCCTCTACGACGGATGGCTCGAGGCCGACGCGGACGACTCGATCCGCTCCATCGTGCTGACCGGAGCCGGCGGCGACTTCTGTGCGGGCATGGACCTCAAGGCCCTTGCGGGCAAAGGCATGGACGGTCAGCAGTACCGGGAGCGGATGAAGGAGGATCCGGATCTGCACTGGAAGGCGATGCTGCGTCACCACCGGCCCCGCAAGCCCGTGATCGCCGCTGTCGAGGGCTACTGCGTCGCCGGCGGTACGGAGATCCTTCAGGGCACCGACATCCGCGTGGCGGGCGAGAGCGCGACCTTCGGGCTGAGCGAGGTCAAGAGGGCGCTGTTCCCGATCGGCGGATCGACTGTCCGGCTGCAGCGGCAGATTCCGCGCACCCACGCGCTCGAGATGCTGCTCACCGGGCGCCACTACAGCGCGCAGGAGGCCCTGTCCATCGGCCTGATCGGCAATGTCGTGCCGGAGGGCAAGGCCCTCGACAAGGCCCTGGAGATCGCCGACATGGTCAACGCCTGCGGCCCGCTGGCCGTCGAGGCCGTCAAGGCCTCCGTGTACGACACCGCCGAGATGACCGAGACCGAGGGCCTCAAGTCCGAACTCGAGCGCGGCTGGCCGATCTTCGCGACCGAGGACGCCAAGGAGGGGCCGAAGGCCTTCGCCGAGAAGCGCCCGCCCGTCTACAAGCGCGCCTGAGCCGCGGTCCCGGTAACGCCCACGGAAACAAGGAGACACGCACGTGCCCGAACTCCTCAAAGCCCCCCTGGTCGTCGAGTTCCCCTTCACCCGCTCGCTCGGCCCGGTGCAGAGCGCCTTCCTCACCGGACTGCGCGAACGCACCGTCCTCGGGGTGAAGACCAGCGACGACAAGATCCTCGTGCCACCCGTCGAATACGACCCGGTGACCGCCGACGAATTGCGCGACCTCGTCGAGGTCGGCGCCACCGGCACCGTCACCACCTGGGCCTGGAACCCCGAACACCGCCGGGGCCAGCCCCTCGGCAAGCCCTTCGCCTGGATCCTGGTCAAACTCGACGGCGCCGACACCGCCCTCCTGCACGCCCTCGACGTCGACGGCCCGGACGCCGTGCACACCGGCATGCGGGTGCGGATCCGCTGGGCCGAGGAGCGCACCGGCGCCATCACGGACATCGCCTGCTTCGAGCCGTACGACGGTGATGAGGCCTCCGAAGCCACCCCGCACGACGGGGAGTTCGAGGACAAGGTGAGCGGCATCGTCGCGCCCGCCCGACTCGACTACATGTACTCGCCCGGCCGCGCGGCGTCCGCGTACATCACCTCGGTCGCCGAACGGAAGATGGTCGGCGAGCGCTGCCCCTCCTGCTCCAAGGTGTACATCCCGCCCCGCGGCGCCTGCCCCACCTGCGGAGTCGCCACCCGAGAAGAGGTCGAGGTCGGGCCGAGCGGCACCGTCACCACCTTCTGCATCGTCAACGTCAAGGCCAAGAACCTCGACATCGAACTGCCCTATGTCTACGCGCACATCGCCCTCGACGGCGCCGACCTCGCCCTGCACGGCCGCATCGCCGGGATCCCGTACGACCAGGTGCGCATGGGCCTGCGGGTCGAACCCGTGTGGACCGAGGGCGGGCGCTATCCCGACCACTACCGGCCCACCGGCGAGCCGGACGCGGACTACGACACGTACAAGGAGCTGGTGTAGATGCGAGAGGTAGCGATCGTCGCCTTCGCGCAGAGCGACCAGGTGCGCCACTCGGACGAGCAGTCCGAGGTCGAGATGCTCATGCCGGTCCTGCACCAGGTCAAGGAGCAGACCGGACTGAACGCCAGCGACATCGGGTTCACCTGCTCCGGCTCCTCCGACTATCTCGCCGGCCGCGCCTTCTCCTTCACCATGGCCCTCGACGGCGTCGGCGCCTGGCCGCCGATCTCCGAGTCCCATGTGGAGATGGACGGCGCCTGGGCGATGTACGAGGCCTGGGTGAAGATCCTGACCGGCGAGGCGGACACCGCGCTCGTCTACTCGTACGGGAAGACGTCACCCGGCTCCGTACGCGATGTGCTCACCCGGCAGCTCGACCCGTACTACGTGGCCCCGCTGTGGCCGGACGCGGTCGCGCTCGCCGCGCTGCAGGCGCAGGCACTCATCGACGCCGGCGAGACCGACGAGCCGGCGCTCGCGGGGATAGCCGCCCGCAGCCGGGACTCGGCCGCGGACAACGCGCATGCGCTGATGAAGGGTTCGGTGCCGCAGGGTGACTATGTGGTGCAGCCGCTGCGCAAGGGCGACTGCCCGCCCATCAGCGACGGCGCGGTCGCCGTGGTCCTCGCCGCCGGGGACAAGGCGCGCGAACTGTGCGCGCGGCCCGCGTGGATCCGCGGCATGGACCACCGCATCGAGGCGCACAGCCTCGGCGTACGGGACCTGACCGACTCCCCGTCGACACGGCTCGCCGCCGAACGGGCCGGGGTCTTCGAACGTCCCGTGGACACCGCCGAGTTGCACGCACCGTTCACCTCGCAGGAGGTCGTCCTGCGCAAGGCGCTGAAGCTCGGCGACGACGTGAACGTCAATCCGTCGGGCGGTGCGCTCGCCGCCAACACGGTCATGGCCGCGGGCCTGCTGCGCATCGGCGAGGCAGCGGCCCGTATCCACCGCGGCGAGTCCGACCGCGCGCTCGCCCATGCGACGTCCGGCCCCTGTCTGCAGCAGAACCTGGTCGCCGTACTGGAAGGGGACGCCCAGTGAGCGTCACGAAAGAACCTGTGGCCGTCGTCGGAATCGGCCAGACCAAGCATGTCGCCGCCCGCAAGGACGTCTCGATCGCCGGGCTCGTCCGGGAGGCGGCCCAACGAGCCCTCCAGGACGCCCAGTTGACCTGGGCCGACATCGACGCCGTCGTGATCGGCAAGGCGCCCGACTTCTTCGAGGGCGTCATGATGCCGGAGCTCTACCTCGCCGACGCGCTCGGCGCCGTGGGCAAGCCGATGCTGCGCGTGCACACCGCGGGCTCGGTGGGCGGCTCGACCGCGCTCGTCGCCTCGAAGCTCGTGGCGTCCCGTGTGCACAAGACCGTCCTCACCCTGGCGTTCGAGAAGCAGTCCGAGTCGAATGCCATGTGGGGCCTGTCCCTGCCGGTCCCGTTCCAGCAGCCGCTGCTCGCCGGCGCCGGCGGCTTCTTCGCGCCGCACGTCCGCGCGTACATGCGGCGCACCGGGGCGCCCGATCACATCGGCTCCCTTGTCGCCTACAAGGACCGGCGCAACGCGCTCAAGAACCCGTACGCGCATCTGCACGAGAAGGACATCACCCTGGAGAAGGTGCAGGCGTCCCCGATGCTCTGGGACCCGGTCCGCTACTCCGAGACCTGCCCGTCCTCCGACGGCGCCTGCGCGATGATCCTCACCGACCGCGAGGGCGCGGCCCGTTCGCCACAGGCGCCGGCCTGGGTGCACGGCGGGGCGATGCGTTCGGAACCCACCATGTTCGCGGGCAAGGACTTCGTCTCGCCGCAGGCGGGCAAGGACTGCGCCGCCGACGTCTACCAGCAGGCCGGCATCAAGGACCCGCGCCGAGAGATCGACCTCGCCGAGATCTATGTGCCGTTCTCCTGGTACGAGCCCATGTGGCTGGAGAACCTGGGCTTCGCCGAGGAGGGCGAAGGCTGGAAGCTCACCGAGGCCGGCGTCACCGAACTCGACGGCGATCTGCCGATCAACCCGTCGGGCGGGGTGCTCTCCACCAACCCCATCGGCGCCTCCGGAATGATCCGGTTCGCCGAGGCGGCGCTTCAGGTGCGCGGACAGGCCGGCGAGCACCAGGTCGACGGTGCGCGCAAGGCGATGGGCCATGCGTACGGCGGCGGTTCGCAGTTCTTCGCCATGTGGCTGGTGGGATCCGAGCCGCCGCAGAACTGACGTCGCGGTGCCGGACGGGCCGTAGGCGGCCTGACGTGAACCATGCCGGACAGGCCGTACTCCTTCCGTGGCCTGTCCGGCACCTCCGCCGAAAGCTAGGCTGGCGGGCGGACGACATACCGGGAGGAGCAGGGACGTGGCCGAGAGCACCACCACCACCCGACAGCACCCCTTCGAGGGCTGGGAGAAGCCGGACCTCGATCTGAGCCGCGCGGACTGGCAGACGGGCACCCGTAATCAGGGAGATGTGCAGATCGCCTTCGTCGAGGGCTTCATCGCGATGCGCAACGGCGGCCGCCCCGAGGGCCCGTCCCTGATCTTCACGCCCGCCGAGTGGCGGGCGTTCGTATTGGGGGCGCGGGACGGCGAGTTCGACCTCACATAGATGAGCGAGGGGGGCGGACGGCGGTGGGTACCGCCAGTCCGTCGCAGCACTGTCTCCTGTAGATCCCTACGAAGACCGGACCCTGGCCCGGGGACCTCTTCATGCCTTCGACTCCTGGCTGCCGCATCCCGGCGGGCGATGTACTCCTCACACCGAGCGGCACACGCCGCGACCGACGATGTGCGGGGGCCCCAAGAGATGAGCACGCAGAGCACGCAGCTGTACGACGGGATCGGCGAGGCCTTCGAGGGCTTCAAGGCGCTTTTGCTGGCGCAGTACGGAGAGGTACCCAGCGTCCTGGCCCTGGTCGGCGACGTACAGGGCAAGTCGGTCCTGGACCTCGCGTCCGGGACCGGCTTCTACAGCCGGGAGTTCAAGCGGCGCGGTGCCGCGGACGTCCTCGGCATCGACATCTCCGGCGAGATGGTCGCCGTGGCGCAGCGCCTTGAGGAGGCCGCGCCGCTCGGCGTGCGCTACGAGGTGGGCGACGCGGCCGAACTGCGGGAGCTTGACCAGGAGTTCGACATCGCCGTCGGCGTACAGCTGCTCAACTACGCCGAGGACAGCGCCGCCATGGAGCGGATGTGCCGCAACGTTCACCGGAGCCTGAAGCCGGGCGGCGCGTTCTGCATCCTCAACCAGTCGCCCGACTTCCGCTTCGACGGGCCCTCCATCGACAAGTACGGCTTCCGCAGCGAACTGACCGGCGAGGAGATCGAGATGGGTCCGCGGGTGCGCCTGACCGCGCACCTGGAGCATCACCCGGTGAGTTTCGTCAGCACCCGCCCGCGCCGCGAGGTGTACGAGAAGGCCCTGACCGCGGGGGGATTCAGCGATCTGGAGTGGGTGTCGCTGCACATCTCCGACGCCGGTATCCGTGAGCACGGCGAAGAGTTCTGGGCGGACCTGTTCGTCAATCCGCCGCTTGAGCTGCTGCGCTGCCGCGCGTGAGTCAAGGGGGTGCGTCCGTCCCAGTCTGGCGTCCTGCTCCGGTGTCGGGCATCCGTCGTCCCGCGCTCACCGCAGGACGACGCACCCCCGCCGCTCCAGGGCCTCGATGGCCGCGCAGTCCCCGTCCAGCGGGTTCCAGCGCAGGTCAAGCTTCTCCAGGGCGGGCAGCTCGCCGATCCAGTACGGGAGGTCGCGCACCTGGTTGGAACGGAGATCGACCTTCCGTAGGCGCGGCAGGTCCCGCAGACCGGCAGGGACCTTCGCGAACCGGTTGTCGCGCAGCTCGACCTCCCGCAGCTCGGTCAAGTTCCTTGTGTTGTCCGGGAGTTCGCCGAGCAGATTGCCGCGCAGCCACAGTTCGCGCAGCGCGCCGAGGCGACCGAGGCCGTCCGGCAGGTCGGTCAGCCGGTTGTGCTGCGCGCGCAACTCGACCAGGGACGTCAGGCCGCCCAGAGTGGCGGGAAGCTCGGTGAGCTGGTTCTCGCCGACGTTGAGGTAACGCAGCCGGCTCAGACGGCCCAAGGAGGCGGGCAGGGCGGCGAGCCGGTTGTCGTGCACGTAGAGGAAGCGCGACAGCTGCTCGAGGTCGCCGATCTGCTCGGGGATCTCGGTCAGCCGGTTGTGCCCGAGGTCCAGGGTGTGCAGCCGCCGCAGCGTGCCGATCCGGGCGGGGATCGCCGCGAGCGCATTGTCCGCGAGCTGCAGCACCTCCACCTCGGGACGCCAGGCGTTCTCGGGGATCTCCGTGAGCCCGGCCCGCCAGTGGTCGACATGGGTCACGGCCACAGCAACCCCCGCTCCCAGCCGCCGTCCTCGGCGGTGAGATACGTCAGGCGGGTGTGGCGCCGGCCCTTGTCGCCCTGCCAGAACTCCACCGACTCCGCCCGCACCGTGAGCAGTTGCCAGCCGTCGGCCACCAGGTCGGGCTGCTCCTCGACACGGGCGAGGGAAGCGGCGACCGCCCTGTCCCGCTCGGCGAGATCGGCCAGCGGCTGTGACTGCCGTCCGAGCAGGGACTCGGCGCGGGCGCCGATGCCGCGCGCGAGGAAGTCGGCACGGGAGGCGTCCCGCCCCGCCGTGACGACCGGACCTCGGACGCGGATCTGGCGGGCGAGTTCGGGCCAGTAGAAGGTGAGCGCGGCGAAGGGGCGCTCAGCCAGCTCGCGGCCCTTGACCCCGCCGCTGTCCGAGGCGAACTGCCAGCCCTCGGCATCCACGTTCTTGAGGATCAGCACCCGCGCCGTCGGATTGCCGTCCGCTCCCGCCGTCGACAGCGTCATCGCATGCGGTACGCGCACGCCCGAGTCCAGGGCGTGCAGCAGCCACTCGGTGAAGAGTTCCTCGGGCGTCGCCGGCGCGGTCGACGGGTCGAACGCGGGGAGTTCACCGGCGAACACCTCGATGCCCCGCAGGAGCTGACGCAGATCCTCGGCCACCCATACCTCCAGCGTTAACGGTTCATCGGGACGTTAGCATTAGGCCCATGCCGGACAGTCAGCTGGTCCTCGACCTCACCCTCACCATCCGCCACGACGGCCACGGAGGCGTCGCCGACGACCTCTCCGAATCCGCCGGGCTGACGGCCTGGGTGCGTGAACACCTGCCGGAACTGGGGGAGTTCACCGCCGACCCGGTCTCCCTCGCCTCCGTGCGGCAGCTGCGCGCCGCCGTCCGCGCGCTCTTCGCCAAGGCTGTACGGCCAGGAGAACCCAGCCCCGCCGACGCGCGCCGTCTCCTGCCGGAGCCCGAGGCGCTGGCCCGCCTGAACGAAGCGGCGGCCCGGGTCCCGGTCGTGCCGGTCTTCGCCTGGGGCGCGGAGCCGCTGGCCGAGCTGCGCCCCGCGGCGCCCGCGGAGCCGGCCGAGCTGCTGACCGCCACGCTCGCGCGCGAGGCGATCGCCTTCCTCGCCGGACCCGACCGCGCCAAGCTCCGCGCCTGCCACGCCCCGCGCTGTGTGCGCTACTTCCTCAAGGAGCACCCCCGTCAGGAGTGGTGCAAACCCTCCTGCGGCAACCGTGCGCGCGTGGCCAGGCATCATGAACGGCACCGCTCGGTCCAGTCGTGAATCGGGAGCTGCCGTGATCGGAGGCTCGGCAATGAGCTCGCCGACCACGGCCACGTCTCGAACCCCGCACGCGCGCCGCCCGAGCGGATCGGCGCGTAACGACCGCAGTCGGCAAGCGAGTTGCTCCGAGATATTCCTTGACAGGGATATTCGATCTGGAGAATACTTCAGGCATGGAGCAGATCGCATCCGCACTCGGCGACGCCGCCCGCTGGCGCATCGTCGAGCTGCTTGCCGGGCGTCCCCGGTCCGTCGGTGAACTGGCCGAGCTGACCGGACTGCGGCAGCCGCAGACCACCAAGCACCTGCAGACCCTGGTCCGGGCAGGGCTCGCCACCGTCCACCCGCTGGGCCAGCGGCGTGTATACGCGATCGAGGCCGCACCTCTTGAGGCCCTCGGGCGGCGGCTGCGGTCGCTGGTCGAGACGGCGGGCGGGCAGCAAGGCGAGCTCGATGTCCTCGCCCGCTACCAGGCCGCGATCGAAGCCGAGACGGCCGCTGCCGGCAAGGGCGGGGAGCGCTGGGCGGACGGGCGGACCTTTGTGTTCGAGCGCCGCCTCGCCGCGGACCGCGCCCTGGTCTGGCGGCACTGGACCGAGCCGGAGCTGCTCGCCTCCTGGTGGGCCCCGCCGTCGATGACGATCACCGACTGCGTCCTCGAACCCGAGGCCGGCGGTCGCGCGGTCCTCGACTACCGCGACGCGGAGGGCACGTACCGCTCGGCCGGCCGGGTGCACGCGGCGCAGGAACCCGAGCGCCTCGTCTTCGACCTCGCGGTGCGCGATGCCGCGGGAGGCGTCTCGTTCTCCGTCCAGTACGACCTGACGCTCACCGAGGTCGACGGCGCCACGCGCCTGCGGCTCGGGCTTCACCTCGCCGACACCGCCGTCGAGGCGGCGGAGTTCATCGCCGGCATCGAGACCGGCTGGGGGCAGGTGCTCGACCAGCTCGATCACGTACTGGGCTAGCTCGACCATGCACGGCTCTACTCCCCGTACGGGAAGAAAAGCCGGCCATTGCAGCGCCACCACCGGACAGTGACCAAGGGAAGGGAACACCCCATGAACAACCCGACCGCACGCAAGGTGACCGCCAACATCGGACTCACGCTCGACGGGCGCTACCACGGGGCCGGAGGGCCCGGCGACATGGGCGCGATCGTCCCGTACGCCGTCACCGAGGTCGCCCGTGACCACCTCACCCGTGTCTGGCAGGGCAAGACCACGGCCGTCCTCGGCCGGGGCAACGCGCAGGGGTTCGTCGGCTACTGGTCGACGGTCGCCGAGGACGAGAACGCCGATCCGCGCGACCGCGGATACGCGCAGTGGCTGATCGGGGCCGAGAAGGTCGTGTTCTCGACGACGCTGACCGAGGCGCCGTGGGACCGCACCCGCGTGGTGAACGGGCCCGTCGAGGACGTGATCCGTGAGCTCAAGGCCTCCGGTGAGGGCGACATCCTCGTCAACACCGCACCCAGCATCCTCAAGCCCCTGCTCGCCGCGGATCTCGTCGACCGTCTGTACCTCATGATCTGCCCCGAGATCACCGGCGGCGGCGAGCGGCTCTTCGAGGACGGCCTGCCCGCGTCGAGCTGGGAGCTGACCAGCCAGGAGACCGGAAAGACCGGCGAACTCGCCCTGGTCTACGACCGGGTCCGCTGAACCGGCGCATGGCGGCGGACCGATCGCGCGGCTCTGCCACGATGGGGCGCGTGACCGCAGCAGAGGACAAGGACCAGGGCGGCTCGACGCCGCCGGCAGGACGCCGCAGACGGCGCGATCCGGAGCGTACGCGTGCCGTGCTCGTGGAGGCGCTGCTCGACCTGGTCGCCGAGGGGGAGCGGGAGCCGACGCGCAAAGCGATCGCCGAGCGTGCCGGGGTCTCGGAGCGGACCGTGTTCGTCCATTTCGCGGACCGTGAGGCGCTGTACGTCACCGCCGCCGAACAGCAGGCCGAGCGGTGGCGTGCCCTCGCCGTCGAAGTGCCGCCCGAGTGGCCGGTGCGCCGCAAGGTACGGGCGCTGCTCGACCAGCGCGGCGCCATGTACGAAGTGATGTCGCCCATCCGCAAGGTGGGACTCCAACTCGAGTCGGAATCCCCGGGGTTGCGCCGCGTGATGGCCGAGGGCGACACCTGGTTCCGCGACGACCTGGCCCGCACCTTCGCCCCCGAACTGGCCCTCGTGTCCGGTGCCCGCCGTCCCGGAGGCCTCCTCGACTCCCTGGAGGCCGCATCCGGCTGGGCCGCCTGGGACCACCTGCGGGCGCGACGCGGGCTGGACCCGACGGCGGCGGTCACCGCGCTGTCCCGGACACTTCGGGCGCTGCTGGAGTCCTGAGGACCCCGCCCACCTGCGATCCCCACCCGCATATCGCACTCCTCCGCGTCCCCAACCCTTGACTCCTATTGCAGTCGGACTGCAATAGTGACCCCCGAGGGGCGTCGACCGCTGCGTCCTGTACCGAACCGACCAGCAAAGGTGAGGCGCCATGACGTCGATGGACCGGCGCGGATTCGTCGCCGCCGCAGCAGGTGCGGCCGCGGCCGCCGTAGCGCTCAACCCGCAGACCGCGGTGGCGGTTTCGGGCACGCGGGAGGCGCAGGGCACGCAGGGGACGCGGGGGACGCTGCCGTCCGCGCCGACGGACACCGACGGCCTGCCGTACGAGGACGAGGGCGACTTCGCCGACGCGGACCGCGGATTCATCGCGGCCTTCACCGCAGGGCCGATCAAGACCGCCGCGGGAAAGGTCGCCTGGGACCCGGACGCGTACCGCTTCATCGGCGAGCAGAAGAGCGAGCCGGACTCCGTGGACCCGAGTCTGTGGCGGCAGGCCCGGCTGCTCTCGCGCCAGGGCCTGTACCGGGTGACCGACCGGATCTACCAGGTGCGCGGCCTGGACCTGTCCAACATGACCATCGTCGAAGGCGATACGGGACTGATCGTCATCGACCCCCTGATCTCCGCCGAGACCGCCGCCGCCGCGCTCCGGCTCTACCGTGAGCACCGCGACCCGAAGGGCGCGCGCCCGGTCAAGGCGATGATCTACACGCATCCGCACGTCGACCACTTCGGCGGCTGCCGCGGTGTGCTCCCCGGCAGCACCGAGGGCGTGGACATCCTCGCGCCGGAGGGCTTCATGGAGCACGCGGTCAGCGAGAACGTGTACGCGGGGCCCGCGATGGCCCGCCGCTCGGCCTACATGTACGGGGCCCAACTCCCCACCGGCGTCAAGACGCAGGTGGGCTGCGGACTCGGTCTCAACGTCTCACTCGGCACCGTCGGGCTGATCCCGCCGACCCGCTACATCACCGCCACCGGGCAGGAGGTCACCCTCGACGGTGTGCGGATCGAGTTCCAGATGACGCCCGGCACCGAGAGCCAGGCGGAGATGAACTTCCTCTTCCCCGACCTGCGCGCCGTGTGCATGGCGGAGAACGCCACCCACACCATGCACAACATCATCACGCTGCGCGGCGCCCAGGTCCGCGACGCCCACGCCTGGGCGGGCTATCTCACCGAGTCCATCGGCCTGTACGCCAAGAAGGCCGATGTCGCCTTCGCCTCCCACCACTGGCCGACCTGGGGCGACGAGGCGATCGTCGCGCTGCTCACCCACCAGCGTGACCTGTACGGATACCTGCACGACCAGACCGTGCGCCTGATCAATCAGGGACGTACGGGCTCCGAGATCGCCGAGACCCTGCAACTGCCGCCGCAGTTGGACCGGGTGTGGGCCAATCGCGGCTACTACGGTTCGATCAGCCACAACGTCAAGGGGATCTACCAGCGGTACATGGGCTGGTTCGACGCCAACCCCGCACACCTGTGGCAGCACCCGCCCGTCGAGGAGGCGAAGCGGTGGGTGGAGTGTCTCGGCGGACAGCGCGCGGTCCGCCGCCAGGCCCGTCGGTACGCCGAGCGCGGCGATCTGCGCTTCGCGGTCACCCTGCTCAACCACGCCGTCTTCAACGACCCGGGCGACCGCGAGGCCAAGCGTGATCTCGCCGGCCTCTACACCCGTCTCGGCCACGGGATGGAGAACGCCGTGTGGCGGAACTTCTACCTCATGGCCGCGCAGGAGCTGAAGGAAGGCATCAAGCCGGCCACCAGCGCCACCCTCGGCCCCGACATGTATATGGCGCTCACCGTCGGCCAGTTGATCGACTCGATGGCGGTACGGGTCAACGGCCCGAAAGCCTGGGACCTGCGCCTTGACGTCGACTGGCACATCGGCGATACCTACTGGCACCTCCGCCTCGCGAACGGCCTGCTCACCTGGACCACCTCCGCCTCCCCGGCGAAGGACGCCGGCCTGACGATGACCATGACCAAACCGCAGCTGCTCGCCCTGCTCGCCGGGAAGGGCACGGACGGCATCACGATGACCGGGGACCCGGCCCTTTTGAAGCGGCTGCTTTCCGTCCTGGACGCCCCTGACCCCGTCTTTCCGATCGTCACGCCCTGAGCCGTACGTGCGCGCCGCAGGCTTGCCCGGCCCCAACTCCCCGAACAGCAGGGCCCGATGCCCCCGCACAGGCGTACGCTGAGGTCCCTTGAAGCCACGGCGTGCACCGGCTCCCCGCGCCCGCGCACCACCGCGGCAGGGGGTGCGGCATGAACCAGGGCATACCGTCGGGGCCTTCGGGTCCCAAGGCCGGTGGCGCGCGGCTGCGGCGCACACTGTTCGAGCGCGAAGACGAACTCGCCGCCGCGGACGAGGCCTTGGCCGAGCTGGCCGGTCTCGTCCCCGAAGGAGTCGACCCGCTGGACCGCCCGAGCGGCGCCCTGCTCGTCTTCTCCGGGCGCGCCGGGCTCGGCAAGACCAGCCTGGTCGCCGAAGTGCGCCGGCGTGCGCACGCCAAGGGCTGCACCGTGCTCGCCGCGCGCGGCGGCGACCAGGAGCAGCACGTCGCCTTCCACGTCGCCCGCCAGCTCGTCCAGCCGCTGCTCGCCGGAGCCTCACAGGACGAACTGCGCGCCACACTGGGCAGTTGGTACGACATCGTCGGCCCCGCGCTCGGCCTGTGTGCCCCGGCCGAGGGGGCCCCGCCCGACCCCCAGGGCCTACGCGACGGACTCGACTGGGTACTCACCCACCTCGCCGTCCAGCGCGCGCCGATGGTCCTCGTCCTGGACGACGCACACTGGGCCGACCGCGAGTCCCTGAGCTGGCTCGCCGCCTTCGCGCCCCGCGCCGAACAGCTCCCGCTGCTCCTCGTCGTCGCCTACCGTCCCGATGAACTTCCGGACTACGCGGACGAGTTCAGGGGCCTGCCGGGCCGCGCCGGCCAGCGGCCCATCGACCTCGAACCGCTCAGCGCATCCGCCATCGCCCGGCTCGTACGCGAGAGCGTGGGCGCGCATGCCGACGACGCGTTCTGCCGTGAGACCTGGGCCGTCACCGCGGGCAACCCCTTCGAGGCGGTCGAAGTCACCGCGAAGGTGCGCGACCGCGGCCTCGAACCCAACGAGGCCGGCGCCCATCTGCTGCGCGACCTCGCCGCCGCCGTCAAGGGCAGCGGTCTCATCGCCCGCCTGGAGCGGCTCGGCACGTCCACCGTGCGCTTCGCCTGGGCCTGCGCGGTGCTCGGCACCGAGATCTCCCCGCATCTGGCCGCATCCGTCGCCGGACTCGGCGGCGAGGAAGCCGGGGACTGCGCCGACCGGCTGCGCGGCGCCCGTATCCTCACCGGCGCCGACACCCTGGAGTTCGTGCACCCGCTGATCGCCACCGCCGTCTACCGCGCCATCCCCGGCGGAGTCCGCGTCGCCCTGCACGGACAGGCCGCCTGGGCGGTCATCAACGAAGGACTCGGCGCGGCCGCCGCCGCACGCCACCTCCTGGAGACCCACCCCGACGACGACCCCTGGGTGGTCGAGCAACTGCGCGCCGCCGCCCGCGAGGTGCAGCGAGCCGGGGCTCCCGACGCGGGCCGCCGCTATCTGGCCCGCGCCCTGCGCGAGCCGCCGGCGCCCGAGGAACGGGCCGGTGTGCTCTACGAGTTGGGCTGCGCCTCGCTGCTCACCGAACCCGCCACCACCGTCAACCACCTGCGGGCCGCGCTCGCCGAACGGATCGAGGACCCCGAGCTGCGGCACGGCATCGTCATCCGGCTCTCCCAGGTCCTCGCCCACTCCGACCGCCTGGCCGAGGCCTCCGCCACCCTCGGCCACGAGATCCAGCTCGCCGAGGACGCACGCGTACGGCTGCGGATGCAGGCCGAACAGTTCATGTGGGACGCCTTCCGCTCCGACGAACCCAACTCACCCGCCCGCTCACGGCGGTTGGCCCGGCTCGCCGA
Source organism: Streptomyces mesophilus (assembly GCF_011044995.1). GTDB lineage: Bacteria > Actinomycetota > Actinomycetes > Streptomycetales > Streptomycetaceae > Streptomyces > Streptomyces mesophilus. The sequence continues at coordinate 23,142 of NZ_JAAKZW010000039.1, forward strand.
CCGCCTGACCGGACGCGATCTCACCGAGCGGTACATCATCGGGCTGCGCGCCTGGGACGCCACCTTGCGCGGCGAACCCGCCGAGACCGCCCTCCACCATGCCGAACGCGCCCTCACCGGCGGTCTCGGCTGGGCCGCCGAGGAGGACCGCGGCTTCGAGGTGCCCGTCCTCGTCGCCCTCGCCTTCCTCTACGCCGACCGGCCGGGCCGCGCCGAAGAGCTGTTCGCGTCCGGCATCGCCGACTTCGAGCAGCAGGGCTGGCGCGGCGGCCACCTGTCCTTCGGCTACACCCTGCTCGGCTACGTCCGGCTGCGCCGCGGACGGCTCGCCGAGGCCGAGGACTTCGCGCGCGCCGGACTGCGCCTGGCCGAACGCGTCGGACGCCGTACGCCCGCGCATTGGTACGCGGTCAGCATCCTCGTCGAGATCCTCCTCGCCCGCGGCCGGGTCACCGAGGCCGCACACATCGGCGAGGAGCACGGATTCGGACCGCCGTTCCCGGCCGCCGTGACGTTCCCCGACTCGCAGACCGTGTACGGCGAACTCCTCCTCGCGCGCGGCAAAGTGCGCGAAGCGGCCGTCGAACTCTCCGCGGCCGGACGGCGCCTGGACCCGCGCGGCATGCGCAACCCCGCCTGGTGCCCCTGGCTCCTTCACCTCGCGCGCGCCGAGTCCCACGACACCCCGGCACGCGCCACCTCGCTCGCGCAGGAAGCCGTCCAGCGTGCGCGGCAGTACGGGGCCGCATCCGCGATCGGACAGGCCCTGCGGATCCACGCCCAGGTGGGCCCGCCCGCCGAGCGCGCCAAGCTCCTCGAGGAATCCGTCGCCCACCTCGAACGCTCACCGGCCGGCCACGAGCTGGCCTGCTCGCTGGTCGACCTCGGTGCGGAACTGCGCCGTACCGGCAGGACCGCGGAAGCCGCCGACCATCTGTACCGCGGCCTCGACGCCGCGGCGCAGTGCGGCGCCGACGGCCTCGTCGAGCAGGCCCGCGACGAGCTCGCCGCGATGGGGCAGCGGCCCCGGCGGCTGCACAGCACCGGGACCGACACCCTCACCGCCCGCGAGCGGACGGCCGCCGCGCTCGCCGTGCGGGGGGCGTCCACGGCGGACATCGGCAAGGAGCTCGGCCTGGACGAGCCGGCCGCCGGGCGCCTTCTGTCGGCCGTGTTCCGCAAGGTCGGCACCGACCTCGGCGGTCTGGGCGCGGCCCTCGGGGAGGTGCCGCAGGACCGGGCGTGAGCGGGCGGCAGATCAGTTCCGCGGCACCCTTGCGGCGGCTGGGCAGCGGCCCGGTCCCCGGGGTCGGGAACGGTCCGCGGCCACGTACCATGGGCGCATGTCCTTCCTCCGCCGCCGCAACGCCCCCACCCCCGCCGGGCCGGACTTCGACGTCCTCGCCATGGACCCGGGAGACTGGCCGGGCAACCTCGGCGCGGGCCTGCTGCCCGCCCCCGACGGCAGCTGCCAGGGCGTCTTCCTGCGCTACGACCTGTTCGGCGGCCGCGGCCCCGCGATGGTGATCGGCAATCTCCCCGAGGGCTCCCCGGCCCGCGACCTGGGCGAGAAGCAGGTGCCCTTCGAGGTCGCTCAGCTGCTGCTCGCGCTGGAGAACGAGGAGGAGGTCGAGGTCGTCTCGACCGAGGACATGCCGGTGATGCAGGGGGACAACCTGCTGATCGTGCGCCGTCTCAAGCTCTCCGAGAGCCGTATCTCCTGCGTCCAGTTCGACCGCAGTGACAACGTCCTGGTGACCATCGCCGCCTGGGACCGCCCCATCACCGACGACCTGTACGCGCTGCTCAAGCCGCTGCCCGCGGAGCTGTTCCAGCAGGGCTGAGCCCTCGCGCTGTTCCCGACGGGGCAGCTGATGCTGCACGTACCCTTGTAGCCGAGTCATCGGACCTCTAGCGTCCGGGGGCATGTCATCCATGCCTGAAACACCTTCCACGCCCGCATCGGCGTCTTCCGGCATATCGCGAAGAACCACCGTGAAGTCGGCGATCGGTGGGGCCGGTGCATTAGCCCTGGGGAGCGGAGTGGCAGCGGCGGCCACCGGTGCCCTGGCCGGTGAGGCCCACGCCGCCCCACAAGCATCCGATCAATTGCGGCTCCGGTACGCGGCACCCGCCGCCGACTGGGAACGCGAAGCACTGCCCATCGGCAACGGCGCACTCGGCGCGATGGTCTTCGGCACGCTCGCGAGCGAACGGCTCCAGTTCAACGAGAAGACGCTGTGGACCGGCGGCCCCGGCTCGCAGCAGGGATACGACCACGGCGACTGGCGCGAGCCGCGCCCCGGGGCCCTCGCCGAGGTGCAGCGCCTGCTCGACGAACAGGGCCGGCTCGACCCGGACACCGTCACGGCGAAGCTCGGCCAGCCCCGCCGCGGGTTCGGCGCCTACCAGACCTTCGGCGACCTGTACCTCGACGTCCCCGACGCCCCTACGGCGCCGGACGCCTCGTACCGCCGGGCGCTGGACCTGACCACGGGCCTCGCGACCGTCACGTACACCCATCAACAGGTGCGCCACGAGAGGGAGTTCTTCGCCTCGTACCCCGATGGGGTGATCGTCGGACGCCTCGCCGCCGACCGGCCGGGCAAGGTCGCCTTCACCCTGCGCTACACGTCACCCCGAGCGGATTACGCGGCGAGCGCCGACGGGAGCACGCTCACCGTGCGCGGCGCCCTCGCGGACAACGGCCTGAAGTTCGAGGCCCGGCTCACCGTGCGCACGAGCGGCGGCACCGTCACCGCAGGCCCCGATGGCGCCCTCACCGTCACCGGAGCGGACAGTGCCTGGTTCGTCCTCGCGGCCGGTACCGACTACGCGGACGTACACCCCAGCTATCGCGGACAGGACCCGGCGCAGCGTGTCCGCCGCACCCTGGAACGCGCCGCCGGCCGGGGCCATGCGGCGTTGCGTGCCCGCCATATCGAGGACCACCGAGGCATGTTCGGCCGCGTGGCCCTCGACCTCGCGGCCGAACTGCCGGAGGTCCCCACGAACCAGCTCCTGACGCAGTACACGGGCGGGGCGAGCGCCGCCGACCGGGCTCTGGAGACGCTCTTCTTCCAGTACGGCCGCTACTTGCTCATCGCCTCCTCGCGTCCCGGATCGCTGCCCGCGAACCTCCAGGGCGTCTGGAACCACAGCACCACCCCGCCCTGGAGCGCCGACTACCACGTCAACATCAACCTGCAGATGAACTACTGGCCGGCCGAGGCCGCGAACCTCGCCGAGACCACCGCACCGTACGACCGCTTCGTGCAGGCGCTGGTCCCGCCCGGCCGGACCACCGCACGCGAGATGTTCGGCTCGGACGGCTGGGTGGTGCACAACGAGACCAACACCTACGGCTTCACGGGCGTGCACGACTGGGCGACCTCCTTCTGGTTCCCGGAGGCAGCCGCCTGGCTCACCTCGCAGATGTACGAGCACTACCGCTTCAGCGGCTCCACGGACTATCTGCGCACCACCGCCTATCCGGTGCTCAATGAGGCGGCACGCTTCTGGCTGGCGAACCTGCACACCGACCCGCGCGACAACACGGCGGTGGTCTCGCCCAGTTACTCGCCCGAGCACGGCGACTTCACCGCGGGCGCCTCGATGTCCCAGCAGATCGTGCACGAACTGTTCACCAATACGCTCGAAGCCGCCCGCACCCTAGGCGACGACCGCGCCTTCCGCGACGAACTGGCCGCCGCGCTGGAGAGGTTGGACCCCGGGCTGCGCATCGGCTCCTGGGGACAGCTGCAGGAGTGGAAGACGGACCTCGACGACCCGGCCGACGAGCACCGCCATGTCTCCCACCTGTACGCCCTGCATCCCGGCCGTCAGATAGCGCCGGGCAGTACGTGGGCCGAGGCCGCGAAGGTGTCGCTGACGGCGCGCGGCGACGGCGGTACGGGGTGGTCCAAGGCCTGGAAGATCAACTTCTGGGCGCGGCTGAGGGACGGCGACCACTCTCACGCCATGCTGGCCGAGCAGCTCAAGCATTCGACGCTGCCCAACCTCTGGGACACCCACCCGCCGTTCCAGATCGACGGCAACTTCGGGGCGACCTCGGGCGTGGTGGAGATGCTGCTGCAGAGCCAGCACGATGTGATCGACATCCTGCCCGCGCTGCCGGGCTCCTGGCCCGACGGCTCCGTACGAGGACTGCGGGCGCGCGGCGGCGTCACGGTCGACATCACCTGGACCGGCGGCCAGGCCACCCGCATCGTCCTGCACGCCTCCCGCACCCGCGAACTGACGGTCCGCAGCAGCCTGTTGGACGGCGGCGAGCGCACCTTCAAGGCACGGGCGGGGGAGCGGTACGTACTCGACTAGCAGCGGAAAGGGGGCCGTGGCACACGCCACGGCCCCCTCGGTCCCGCTGCCTCAGCTGCTGGACTTCACCTCCACGTCCGCCGCCCGCACGAACGCCACGCGGTGTCCGAACTGGATCTCGTAGTACTCGTCCTTGCCCCGCACCACCTTGTGCCCGCTGGTGTCGAACACCGGCGCGAAGTAGTACTCGCCGGGTGTCTTGTCACCCGCCGCGTACTCCTGCCCCGCGAGCAGCTTGTACGGCAGCGCCGACACCGGCTGCGGCGCGATGCCCGTCCCCTCGTACGCCGCCGCCTCCGGGTAGGCGCGTCCGTACACCGGCACGTCCGTGCGCCCCGCCTTGGGCGTGATCACCAGGCCTGCCGCGTCCACCGCCGTGGGCTGCTTCTTCGGGTTCTTGAACCAGGCCTTCTGCCCCAGGTACCAGATCGCCGTCCAGTCGCCCTTGCGTTCCGCGACCGCGTAGCGCTGGCCGGTCGACACCCGCGAACCGAGATCGTTCACGCCGATCGTCGACGCGCCGCCGCCCGGACGCAGACCGATGTCCTTGATCAGCGGAGCGTCCTCACGCGGCTCGGTGTACACCCGCACCGCGCTGGAGCCGTGCGCCGGACACTTCTCGCCGGCCTTCGTGCACCCCGTGAACTCCGGGCTGTGCTCGTCGTACTCGGGCAGGATCGTCACCAGGCCGCCCGACGGCCCGGCGCTGCGGTGGAACGGCTTGCCGAGCAGGGTGAAGTAGTGCTGCCAGTCCCAGTACGGGCCGGGGTCCGTGTGCATCCCCGGAATGGTGCCCGCCGTCGGCCCGGGCACCGTGTCGTGGCCGAGGATGTGCTGACGGTCCAGCGGGATGCCGTAGCGCTTGGAGAGATACTTCACCAGGCGCGCCGAGGTCCGGTACATCGCCTCCGTGTACCAGGTGTCGGGCTGCGTGAGGAAACCCTCGTGCTCCAGGCCGATCGACTTGCTGTTGATGTACCAGTTGCCCGCGTGCCAGCCCACGTCCTTGAGCTTCAGATGCTGCGCGATATGCCCGTCGGTCGCGCGCAGCGAGTACTGCCAGGACACATACGTGGGGTCCTGGACCAGCTTGAGCACCGTGTCCCAGCGGCCCTCGGTGTCATGGACCACGATGTAGTCGATCGACTGGTCCTCGGGCCGGTTGGCCTTGTCGTGGTTGCCGTAGTCGTCCTCGCCGAACTCCTCGTACGGAGCCGGGATCCACTCGCAGGCGATGGTCGGCGGGCAGTCGGTCTCGCCCTTCGCGGCGCGGCGGAGCCCGAGCCCTTCGAGCTGCGCGGCGTCCGGTGCGGCCGCCGGCGTCGCGTCCAGGGCGACCCGCTGGCCCGCGTCCGTGGTGCGCGAGGCGCCGTCGCGGATCACGGCGAAGACCTCGTTCGCGTACGAGGCGGCCGTGGCCTCGTCGTCGGCGCCCGAGTAGGCGGCGACGGCCGCGTACCAGTCCGCCGGGTCGGCGCTGAGCGGCTTGCCGGCCTTCTTCTGCGCCTCGGCGAGCAGCGCCGCGCCGCCGCGCAGATTCGCCGCCGGGTCCGTGCGCAGCTCCTCGGCGGAGATGCCGGTGAGCTCCGCGGCACGAGTCAACGTCCGCAGCCGCGCGGGCAGTTCGGAGGCGTCCGGCAGCTCCGCCTCGGGGACGCGCGCGGGGCGGGAGGAGTCCCCTCGCGCGTCCTCCTCGCCGTGGCTGTGATGCGGGGCCTCGGCCTTGAGCGCGGTGGCCGCGTCCGTCAGGTGCATGGGGCCGTAGCCGCCGGCGACGCTCGGCGCTCCGGCGTGTCCGTCCCAGCGGGACTGCAGATAGGACACGCCGAGCAGCACGCTCTGCGGCACCTGGAACTCGGCGGCCGCCGCGCTGAACGCGCCCTGCAGCCGGGCGGACGGCGCTGTGCTCTGCTCGCCGGACGGGGCCGCCGCCACGAGGGGCAGCAGCAGCGCGGCCGTTGCGAGGGCACCCGCCGTCCTGGGCAGCCGTCTGCGGGGGGCAGAAGTCTGTGCAGCATCGGGTCGTCGTCGCAAAGCAGCCTCCGGGACGGTGGGGCGCCAAGGGGCGCGCGTGGGGCGTACGGGGCCGGGCGAGGTCAGTGGTATCGCTTGCCCGACGATCCGTCAATCATGCGACAGCAAAGGGGATTTCCCATGTCAGCGCGGGGTTCGGCGGTTTCCGGCGCGGTGGCACGGCGGCCTGCGACGCGTCAGTGGAATGGACCAATGCGCCCTGGTGAGCAGGAAGAATGACGGGTCCCGCGGTGGGCAGGGCGTCTCGGCATATGGTCAGCCGGCGGCGGCAGCGAGGGCGCGGTCCACCTGATCGGGTGAGAGGGCGTGTTCGATCGCAAGGATGCCCGCGCCGATGGCGGCAGCGTTCTCTCCCGTACGGCTCGGCTCGATCCGCAGCACGTGCGTGGCCAGCGGATGCGAACGCCGGTAGACCGCCTCGCGCACCCCGGCGAGCAGCTGGTCGTGCACGGCCGCGAGCGCGCCGCCGACCACCACCGTGTCCGGGTTGAAGAAGTTCACCAGACCGGCCAGGACCTCGCCCACGGCCCGTCCGGCCTCGCGGACCATGCGGACGGCGTCGCGATTGCCGGACTTCACCAGGCGTACGACATCACTGCCGCTCGCCGCGTCCAGGCCGAGCTCGGCGAGCCTGCGCGCGAGGGCCGCGCCGCCCGCGACGGCCTCCAGGCAGCCGGAGTTGCCGCAGCGGCAGGGCTCGGTGTCGTCCGCCACGCGGATATGGCCGATGTCGCCGGCGCTGCCCTGCGCCCCGCGGTGCAGGCGGCCGTCGGCGATGATCCCGCAGCCGATGCCCGTACCGACCTTGATGTACAGCAGATAGCGGGTCTCGGGGAAGGCGAGGCGCTGCTCGGCGAGCGCCATGACGTTCACGTCGTTGTCGACGAGCGCGCGCACACCGAAACGGTCGGCGAAGAACTCCGGTATCGGGTACTGATGCCAGCCCGGCATGATCGGCGGATCGACCGGACGGCCCGTCGTGAACTCGACCGGCCCTGGCACGCCGACCCCGATCGCCTGCAATGACTGCGGGGCGTGGTCCGCTTCCTTGAGCAGCGCGTGCAGGGTCTTCTCGACATGGCCGAGGACCGCCTGCGGACCGTCCGCGATCGACAGCGGGTCCTCGCGCTGGGCGAGCGTCGCGCCGGTGAGATCGAGCAGGGCGACCCGGCAGTGCGAGGCCCCCAGGTCCACACCCGCCACCGCGTGTTCGCCGGTACGCAGCTGAAGGCGGCGCGGCGGCCGCCCGCCGGTGGAGCCGCCGTCCGCGTTGTCCTCGTCGACGAAGCCGTGCGCGATGAGCGCGTCCACGCGCTGCGACACCGTGGAGCGTGCCAGACCGGTGAGGCGCGCGATATCGGCCCGGGTCTCCACCGAGCCGGAGCGGATGAGCGCGAGCACGTCGCCCGCGGAGGCGGAGGACACATCGGGGGCCGTCGGCATGCCGTCACCATAGAGGCCCACTTCTGCTGCGTACAAGGCTCCATCTGTTCGGCGATCGACCTAAGTCACCGTCAAGAACCTTGTGCAGAACGGTGCTTGGACCCTTGACAGGAAAAAGCGGTGCCAGGACATTGCTCCGCGATGGTGTGCAGAAAACGCTGTCTGCCGAAGGAGCCCCGCGCATGCCGGCCACACGCGAGTCACCGCAGTCACCGGGCGGAGCAGCCCCGCTGCTGACCATGCGAAAGGTGTCCAAGAGCTTTCTCGGCGTCCGCGTGCTCCATGGCGTCGGCCTCGACCTCGCCGCCGGAGAGGTGCACGCCCTCGTCGGCGAGAACGGCGCGGGCAAGTCCACGCTGATGAAGGTGCTCGCCGGGGAGCACATCCCGGACTCCGGCACCATCGAACTCGACGGCACCGCCCACGCGTTCACCCACCCCAAGCAGGCGCAGGCGGCCGGGGTCGGCATCATCCACCAGGAGTTCGCGCTCCTGGAGCACCGCACCGTCGCCGAGAACGTCTTCCTCGGCCGCGAACCCACCCGCTTCGGCCTGGTGGACCGCCGCGCCATGGAGCGGCGCACCGGTGAACTCCTCGCCGAGCTCGGAGAAACCGGTATCTCACCGCGGACGCACATCCGCGAGCTGTCCGTGGCCCGCCGCCAGACCGTCGAGATCGTCAAGGCGCTCGCCTCCGACGTCCGGATCCTGGTGATGGACGAACCGACCGCACCGCTCGCCGACCACGAGGCACGGCTCCTGCACGGCCTCGTACGGCGGCTCGCCGGCCGCGGCCTGGGCATCCTGTACATCTCGCACCGGCTGCGCGAAGTCTTCGAACTCTCCGACCGCATCACGGTGTTGAAGGACGGCCGGCACATCACCACCGTCGCCACCGCCTCCACCGACACGGACGCGATCGTGCGCGCCATGGTCGGCCGCGACCTCAGCGCGTACTACCCGCCGCGCGCCTCCTCGGACGCGGCCGGTGCGGTGGCACTCTCCCTGCGCGGTGGCACGAACAAGCGGCTCAAGGGCATCGACCTCGACCTGCGCGCGGGCCAGGTCACCGGGATCGCCGGCCTGCAGGGCTCGGGACGCACCTCCCTGGCCCGCGCCCTGTTCGGCGCCGCACCGTTCAGCGCCGGTGACATGACCGTCGGCGGACGGAGGCTGAGGCCCGGCAACCCCCGCGAGGCCATCCGCGCCGGCATCGCGCTCGTCACCGAGGACCGCAAGGGCGAAGGGCTCGCCCTGCGCCAGTCCGTACGCGACAACGCCCTGCTCGTCACCCGCGCCGTCCCCGGCCAGCAGCGTGCCACAGCCGCACGCGACCTCGCGGACCTCCTCGAGCGCGTACGGCTCCAGGCGCGCGGCGGCCCGGACCAGCAGGTGCAGTTCCTGTCCGGCGGCAACCAGCAGAAGGTCGTCATCGCCAAATGGCTCGCGGCCGGGCCCACCGTGCTGCTCTTCGACGAGCCCACCCGCGGGGTCGACGTGGGCGCCAAGGCCGCCATCCACACCCTCGTACGCGAGCTCGCCGAGGAAGGACTCGCCGTCCTGATCATCTCGTCCGAACTGCCCGAACTCATCGGCATGAGCGACCGCATCCTCGTCATGAGCGACGGCAGGCTCGCCGGTGAACTCCCCGCCGGCGCCTCGGAGGAGGACATCATGCGCCTCGCCACGGGCCCCGCCGAAGAAGGGACCGACGCCGCATGACCCCGACGGCACTGGCCCCGTCCGTGCTCAAGCCCGAGCCGGCCCGGCGCCGCACGAAGCTCACCGACCCGGCGGTCGGCGTCTGGCTCGCGGCCGCCGTGGTGATCGTGCTCGGCTGGCTGATCGTCACGATCGACGGCGGCAGCTTCTTCGCCCGGGCCAACCTCACCACGATCCTGTCCAACTGCGTGGCCCTCGGCCTCGTCGCGGTCGGCCAGAGCGCGGTGATCCTCACCGGCTCCCTCGACCTCTCCGTCGCGTACCTGATCAGTCTCGGCACCCTCGTGGCCGCCGAGACGATGCAGGACGGCAGCGTCGTCACCGGCATCCTCGCCGTACTCGCCCTGTCCATCGCCGTGGGGCTCGCCAACGGTCTGATCGTCACCGGGCTCAAGGTCAACGCCTTCATCGCCACCCTCGGCACGGCGTTCATCCTGCGCGGCTGGATCGAGGACAACTACACCGGCCCCGCCGGACAAGTCCCCGCATCCTTCCGGCACCTCGGCTACGACCGCATCGGCCCGATCCCCGTCTCGATCTTCCTGCTCGCAGCGGTCGCGGCCGCGGCCTGGTTCATCACCAGACGCACCAGGCTTGGACATCACATGTACGCCACCGGCGGCGACGAACACGCGGCCCGGCTCTCCGGCGTCCGCACCCGCCGCACCGTGGTCATCGCCCACATCATCTGCTCCCTGTGCGTGGGCGCCGCGGCCCTCTTCCTCGCCTCCCGGCTCGGCGCGGGCGCCCCCTGGGCCGGCACCGAAGCGCGCTACGACCTCGAGTCGATCGCCGCCGTGGTGCTCGGCGGCACGGCGCTCGCGGGCGGACGCGGGGGAGTGGCGGGCACGCTCGGCGGCGTCCTGATCCTCGCCGTCCTGGACAGCGTCTTCAACCAGCTCTCCGTGGACCCCTTCTTCAAGAACGTCGTACGCGGCGTCGTGATCATCGCCGCCGTCGCCCTGTACGCCCGGCGCGGAAGGAGGTCCGCATGACGACCGCGACGTCAACTCCCGTGTCGTACAAGCGAGTGGTGAGCGCCCTCGGCACCGGTATCCCGGTGTACGCCCTGCTCGTGGTGCTGCTCGTGGCGATCGCGGTCACCGACCCGAGCTTCTACGAACTCGACCGCTTCCTCGCCTTCGTCAAACGCGCCGCACCCCTGGTCATCCTGGCCGCCGGTCAGTACCTGGTCATCGTCAGCGGCGAGTTCGACCTGTCCGTCGGCGCCATCGTCACCGCCGGAGTGGTCGTCGCGGCCGAGCTGTACGGCTCCTTCACCGACTCCCACTGGCTCGTCATCAGCCTCGCCCTGGTCCTCGGCGGCGCGATCGTGGGCCTCGCCAACGGACTGATCACCACGGCCCTGCGCGTCCCCTCCTTCATCACCACGCTCGGCATGATGCTGATCCTCGAAGGCGCCGTCTTCTACTGGACCGGCGGCTCACCGACAGGCGTCCTGCCCGAGGACTTCCGCGCGCTCGGCCGCAACTCGGCCTTCGGCTGGCTCCCTTGGGCGGTACTCGCCTGCCTCGCGGTCGGCGCGTTCGCGGTGTGGCTGATGCGCCGCGACTTCGGCCGCACCCTGATGGCCACGGGTGACAGCGAGCGCACGGCGGCGCTCTCCGGCGTACGCGTGCACCGCGTCCGGGTCCTCGCCTTCGTCCTCTCCGGAGTGGCCGCCGCGCTCGCCGCGATCCTCGTCGGCGGCTTCTCCGGTGTGTCCGCACAGGCCGGACGCGGCCTGGAGTTCGAGGCCATCACCGCCGTCGTGCTCGGCGGAGTGGTGCTCGGCGGCGGCCGGGGCTCCGTGGTGGCCGCGATGGCCGGCGCGTTCTCCCTGCAGGCCCTGTTCACCCTGCTCAACCTCCAAGGCGTCTCCGGCGCCCTCGAATCCACCGTCCAGGGCGTGATCGTCATCGCCGCCGTCGGCCTGGGCGCCGCCAACTGGTCCCGCATCCGCCGCCGTTCCAACTCTTCGGGAGGGACACCCTCATGAAACCCCTCAGGAAGCACAGACTCCTCGCACCGGGCGCGGCCCTGTTCGCCGCCGCCCTGCTCACCTCCTGCTCCAGCGACGCACCGCCCGAGTCACCCGGCGCCTCCGCCTCCGAGAGCCAGGACGACAAGGCCACCGAGCAGTCCAAGTTCTTCGAACAGGCCGAGTACGACCGGCAGATCAAGCTCGCCGACGTCACACCCGAAGGACCGGCGGACAAGCCCTGGGTGCAGATGCTCGAACCCGAGATGCGCGACACCGCCGAGTTCAAGAAGAAGGGCGGCCTCGCGGGCACCCACCTGTGCTTCTCCAACGCAGGGGTCTTCAACCCCTGGCGCCAGGTCGGCCTGAAGAACATGCAGGCCGAGGTGAAACTCCACAAGGAGATCACCAAGTTCACCGTCCTTGACGCCCAGGGCAAGGACGACAAGCAGATCTCCGACATCGAGGAGCTCACCGGCAAGGGCTGCGACGCGCTCATCGTCTCGCCCAACACCACCGCCACCCTCACCCCGGCCGTCGAGGCCGCCTGCACAAAGGTCCCGGTGATCGTCTTCGACCGCGGCGTGCAGACCGACTGCCCCGTCACCTTCATCAACCCCATCGGCGGATACGGATACGGCTCGGTCGCCGCCGACTTCCTGGTCGAGAAGGTCAAGCCCAAGGGCAAGATCCTCGCCCTGCGCATCTCACCCGGCGTCGACGTCCTGGAGAACCGCTGGTCCGCCGCGAAGGTCGCCTTCGACAAGAGCGAACTCGACGTCGTGGACATCAAGTTCACCGAGGGCGACACCGCCAAGACCAAGTCGATCGTCGCCGACGCCATCTCACGGCACGGACAGATCGACGGCGTATGGATGGACGCCGGCGCCACCTCCGTCGCCGCCATCGAAGCCTTCGAGGACGCCGGTGTCGACGTCCCGCCGATCACCGGCGAGGACCAGCAGGACTTCCTCAAGGCCTGGAAGGACAAGAAGCTCACCGCGATCGCCCCGACCTACCCCACCTTCCAGTGGCGCACGCCCGTGATCGCCGCCCTCGACATCCTCGCGGGCAAGCAGGTCCCCAAGGAGTGGAAGCTCCCGCAGCCCACCGTCACCGAGGAGAACCTGGACGACTACCTCCAGGAGGGCATGCCGCCGCTGCACTACGCCATGTGCGGCTGCGAGGACCTGCCGGGCTTCCCGAAGGAGTGGGGCGGAAAGTGAGTTCTTCCGCTTCCTCCGTACGCAGGATCGGCGCCAACCCGTGGATCTGGCACTCGCCGGTCGGGCCGGCGGCACTCGCCGAAGTGCTGCCGCGCCTGGCCGGCTGGGGCTTCGACTGCGTCGAACTTCCGCTGGAGCAGGCCGACGACTGGGAGCCCGCCGCGGCCGTCAAACTCCTCGGGGCCACGGGCCTGCGTCCGGCCGCGGTGATCGCCGTGATGCCGCCGGACCGCGATCTCGTACGGGCGGGCGCGGAGACGGTCCGCGCCACCCAGGACTATCTGCGGCGCTGCGTCGACGCGGCCCACGCCATCAGCGCACCCGTGGTGGCCGGGCCCGTCTACGCGGCGGTCGGCCGGACCTGGCGGATGGACCGGTGCGAGCGCGAGGCCGCGTACGAGGAGTGGCGGGAGAACATCGCCCCCGTCGTCGAGTACGCCCAGCGGGCCGGCGTCCGGATCGGCGTCGAGCCGCTCAACCGGTACGAGACCAGCCTGTTCAACACCGTCGAGCAGACCCTCGAGGGCCTGGACGGACTGCCGGCGCAGTCCATCGGCGTCGCGCTCGACACGTACCACCAGAACATCGAGGAACGCTCCCTCGCCTCGGCCGTCCGCACGGCGGCCGGGCGGATCGCCCACGTCCAGGTGTGTGCCAACGACCGGGGTGCGCCCGGGGCCGACCATCTGGACTGGGGCGGCTTCCTCGACGCGCTGGACGAGGTGGACTTCCACGGGCCGCTCTGCATCGAGTCGTTCACCGCGCACAACGCGACCATCGCGGTCGCCGCCTCCGTCTGGCGGCCGCTCGCCCCCACCCAGGACGCCATCGCCACCGACGGCCTCGGCTTCCTGCGCAGGCTCCTTGCAGAGCGCTCCTGACCCGCCCACGTACGGCCGCTCCTGACCCGCCCCCCACGTACGACCGCTCCGACATCCGGCACCGCACCACCGCTCTGACATCCGGCACCCCCGCATGGCCGTTACGACAGAGAGGAATCCCCATGGGATGTCATGTCCGTGACACACGAAGAATGCGCCGAGGCCTCATCGCAGGACTCAGCGGACTGCTGCTTGTCGCGGGTGTCCTGCCCGCGGCCGCCGCCGAGATCGTCGACCGGAAGGAACCCGCCTTCCGGGCCCTCCTCTTCACCGAGGCCGTGGGCTATGTCCATGACTCGATCCCCGACGGCATCAAGATGTTCGAGGAGGAGGCCGCCGAGAACAACTTTGAACTCGTCAAGAGCGCCGACTCCAAGATCTTCGCCGACCCCTCCCTGAACGACTTCGACGCGATCGTCATGCTGCAGAACTCCGGCATGGTCTGGGACACCGACGCCGAGAAGGAAGGCCTGCAGAAGTTCGTACGCTCCGGCAAGGGCGTCGTCGCGATCCACAACACCCTCGACATGGGCGTCGAGAACGAGTTCCCGTGGTGGGACGAAACCATCAACGCCGGTGCGCACATGCCCTCCCACTCACCCGGCGTCCTCCAGGGCACGGCGAAGGTCGCCGACCATGTGCACCCTTCCACCAAGGGACTTCCGCAGCGCTGGGAGCGCCCGGAGGAGTGGTACAACTTCGACAAGAACCCCCGCGGTGACGTGCACGTCCTCGTCACGGCCGACGAGACCACGTACAACCCCGGCGGCGACGCGATGGGCGCCGACCATCCGATCTCCTGGTGCCGGGGCACCGAAGGCGGCAGGATCTGGGCCACCGCGATGGGCCACGACAAGGCCTCCTACACCGAGGCGTACTTCCGCGACCACGTCATCGGCGGCCTCAAGTGGGCCTCCGGCACCGCGGCCGGCGACTGCGGTGGCACCGTCTGGAACGGGTACGAGAAGGTCACCCTCGACGACAACACCGCCGACCCGATGGAGCTCGACGTCGCCAAGGACGGCAAGGTCTACTACGCCCAGCGCAGCGGCGAGGTGAAGGTCTTCGACCCGGCGACGCACGCCACCACCGAGGCCGGCAAGCTCGACGTCTACACCGGCGGCGAGGACGGCCTCGTCGGCCTCGAGCTCGACCCGTCCTTCGCCACCAACCGGTGGATCTACCTCTACTACGCACCCACGGGTGCCACCGAGGACATCAACCGTCTGTCGCGCTTCACCATCAAGGACGGCAAGCTCGACGCCGCCAGCGAGAAGAAGCTGATCGACGTCCCCGCCTACCGTGACCGCTCCTTCCCGGAGCCCGGACACACCGGCGGCGCGGTCGAGTTCGGCCCGAACCGCACGCTCTACCTGTCGACCGGCGACGACGTGCCGCCGAACCTCGACCCCGACTGGCAGGGTTACTCACCCATCGACTGGCGGCCCGGCAAGGAGCGCCTGGACGCCGCGCGCACCTCGGCCAACACCAACGACCTGCGCGGCAAGATCCTGCGGCTCAAGCCCAAGGACGGCGGCGGCTACTCGATCCCCAAGGGCAACCTGTTCGCCCCGGGCACGGACAAGACCCGCCCCGAGATCTACGCGATGGGCTTCCGCAATCCCTTCCGCTTCACCGTCGACCCGAAGACCGGCTACGCCCATGTCTCCGACTACGGACCCGACCGCGGCGCCCCGACGACCGAGCGCGGCCCCGAGGGGCTGGTCGAGTACAACGTCATCAAGAAGCCGGGCAACTTCGGCTGGCCGTTCTGCCACGGCAACAACCAGGCATACGCCCCGTACAACCCGGACACCCAGGAAGTCGGCGCCAAGTTCGACTGCACCAAGCCCACCAACCCGTCCCCGAACAACACCGGTCTGACGGACCTGCCGCCGATCCAGGTCCCCGAAGTCTGGTACGGATACGGCGAGTCCAAGGAGTTCCCGGAGATGGGCGCCGGCGGTTCCGCGCCCATGAGCGGCCCCGTCTACCGCTACGACGCCAAGAGCACGTCGCAGACCAAGTTCCCCGCGTACTACGACGGGGCGAGCTTCTTCTACGAGTGGGCGCGCAACGACGTCAAGGAGATGCGCTTCGACCAGGACGAGAAGCTGCTCAAGATCAACGACCTGTTCTCGTCCATGAAGTTCGCCAAGCCCATGGACATGACGTTCGGACCCGACGGCTCCCTCTATGTCCTCGAATGGGGATCGGAGTTCGGCGGCGGCAACAACGACTCCGGTCTCTTCCGGATCGACTACGCCCAGGGCAAGCGCAGCCCCGTCGCCAAGGCCACGGCCTCGGTCACCAACGGGCCCACGCCACTGAAGGTGGACTTCTCCAGCGAGGGCAGCAAGGACCCGGACGGTGATGCCCTCGCCTTCGCCTGGGACTTCGACGGAGACGGCACCGCCGACTCGACCGAAGCCAATCCGTCCCACACGTACACCACGGCCGGTGACTTCAACGCCCAGCTGAAAGTCACCGACTCCACCGGCAAGGAGGGCTTCGCCAACATCCCGATCACGGCGGGCAATACGGCGCCCGTCGTGAAGATCGAGACGCCGGTCGACGGCAAGCTCATCCAGTTCGGCGACGAGATCCCGTACAAGGTGACGGTCACCGATCCGGAGGACGGCGCGATCGACTGCTCCAAGGTCACCGTGAACCCGGCACTCGGCCATGACGACCACGAGCATCCGACCACCGACATCCCCGGCTGCGAAGGCACCGTGGACACCGGTGACCTCGGCGGTCACCCCGAGGGCGCGGATCTCACGTACGTGCTGAACGCCAAGTACACGGACAAGGGCGGCAATGGCGCGAGCGCGCTGACCGGCTACGGCCGTTCGGTGATGCACCCGAAGCACAAGCAGGCCGAGTACTACGACGATCAGTCGGGGACCCGGATCGTCTCGCAGGCCGGTGCCGAGAACGGCAAGCGCATCGGTGACATCAGCAACGGCGACTGGGTGGCCTTCGAGCCGATGAGCGTCGAGGGCATCGCCTCGGTCGGCTACAAGGTGTCCTCACCGTACGGCGTCGGCGCGATCGAACTGCGCGCGGACGCTCCCGACGGGAAGCTGCTCGCCACAACTCCCGTGCAGAACACGGGAGGTTGGGACATCTACCAGGACACCGTCAAGGTGCCGGTGGAGGCGCTGGCCGGGACGCACAAGCTGTATCTGGTCTTCACCTCGCCACAGTCGGGTCCGTACGACCTGGACTCGGTGACCTTCCATACGGAGTAGCCGCTTCCCCCGGCGCCGTATGGAGACGCGCGGTCCCGGCTCCCTTGCTTCCCCCTGGTCATCAAGGGAGCCGGGACCGCTGGCGAAGGCCCCTGGGTGCGCCCAACCCATGGGGGTCCCTCCCTGCTCGAGCGAAGTCGAGAGCTTGGGGGAACACCCAGGGGCCTTCGCTCCCCGTCAGCGAGTGCCGACCGCCGCCCTCACGGCCCTGCGGGCCAGAGCGCAGTCGTCGTGCAGCCGCCTGAGCAGCAGCCGCTGTTCCTCGCCGGACGGCACGGCACCGGGATGGGCCGGGCCCGGTGCCGCCGGGGTCGCTTCGCGCATCGTGCGCTGGACCGCCATCTCGTACGTCCTTATCTCCCTGGTCAGCACCAGCATCAGGTTGATCAGGAAGGCGTCACGGGCCGCCGGGCCCGCGGACTGCGCGAGCTGGCTGATCTGGCGGCGCCCGACCGGTGCGTCGGCGAGCACCGCCCACAGCGTCGCCAGGTCGTACCCCGGCAGATACCAGCCGGCGTGCTCCCAGTCGACGAGGACCGGGCCCGCAGGCGAAAGGAGGACATTCGACAACAGGGCGTCACCATGGCAGAACTGACCCAGGGAACCGCTGCCCGCCGACTGCGCGATGCCGTGCAGCAGCTTCTGCAGATCGCCCGAGTCCCGGTCCGTGAGCAGCCCCAGCTCGTGGTACCGGTTGATCCGCGCCGCATAGTCGAGCGGAGCGTCGAACATGCCGGCCGGCGGCCGCCATGCGTTCAGCCGGCAGATCGCACCGAGCGCGGCCCTGATGTCGGCACGCGGCGGGGCCTCGGCCGGATGGCGTTGCAGGGCCGCCACCCGGCCGGGCATCCGCTCGATCACCAGCGTGCCATTCTCGGGATCGGCGGCGATCAGCCGTGGCACCCGTACCGGAGGACGGTGCCGCACGAACGAACGGTATGTGGCTATCTCATGGCGGCTGCGCTCCGCCCATGCGGGGGAGTGATCGACTAAGCACTTCGCGACCGCAGTCATACGTCCCGTCGTACCGACGAGCAGAACCGAGCGGCCGCTGCGGCGCAGCACCTGCACGGGATTGAACTCCGGGCAGATGCGGTGCACCGAGGCGACAGCCGTACGCAACTGGGCGCCCTGAGGGCCGGACAAGTCGAGTCTCCCGCTGAGCGGTTGGGTGCCGAACCCCGCTGAGCCTGCGGCCCCCGGAGCCCGCCGCGTCCGACCGGTGCCCAACACGGGGGCCGCCGGGCGGGATGGGGCGAGATAAGGGCCCCCGGCCTGCCGCGTGGTGGACGGCCGGGGCGGGGCGGACACGGAGGACGATGCTGTGTACATGGGCGAAACAGATCCCTTCGTGCGCCGACGAGTCACGTGCGCTGCCCGGCCCGACTTCCGTTCGCACCCTGGGGAATGCGGTCGGCCGCCGGGTCGGGGTGGCGCATTCCTACCTGACACCCGGTCGCCTATGGCACACCATCTGGCGCACCCTGGCGAACCCTGGCGAATAGTCGCTCAGCAACTGACAGAGGGTTACTGTCAACTCAGCCGAGAACCTGGGGGCTTGACGTGAGCAGCGAACCAAACGCCCGACTCAGCGACCTGTTCGGCCTGGCCGGCTGGTCCAAGGGTGAGCTCGCAAGGCTGGTCAACCGGCAGGCGGCGGCCATGGGCCATCCGCAGCTGGCGACCGACACCTCGCGGGTGCGTCGCTGGATCGACATGGGAGAGATCCCGCGCGATCCCGTGCCGCGGGTACTTGCGGCACTGTTCACCGAGCGCCTCGGCCGTGTCGTGACCATCGAGGACCTAGGTCTGGTCCGGCACGGGCGCACGGGGAAACGGCAGAGCGGCCACGAGGTGGAACACCCCGACGGTCTGCCGTGGGCGCCCGAGCGGACGGCTGCGGTCCTCACCGAATTCACGGGAATGGACCTCATGCTCAACCGACGCGGCTTGGTGGGCGCGGGCGCCGCGCTTGCCGCGGGCTCCGCACTCAGCAGCGCCATGCACGACTGGCTGCACACCGATCCGGCCCTCTCCTCCGACGCTCCCCGTATCAACGATCCCCTGCACGCCGACCCCGCTGGGTACGACCGCTATGAGGCCGCCCCCATCGGGTCCCAGGAGATCGAAGAGCTGGAGCGTTCCGTGGAGGTCTTCCGCGCCTGGGACGCGGCCCGCGGAGGCGGGCTGCAGCGCAAGGCAGTGGTGGGCCAACTCAACGAAGTCGGCGGGATGCTCTCGTACCGCCACCCCGACCACCTCCAGCGCCGCCTGTGGGGCGTCGCCGCCAACCTCGCCGTACTGGCGGGCTGGATGTCGCACGATGTCGGCCTCGAGCCCACGGCCCAGAAGTACTTCGTCATCGCCGCCCACGCGGCACGCGAAGGCGGCGACAAACCGCGCGCCGGCGAGGCGCTCTCACGCGCGGCCCGCCAGATGGTGCATCTGGGCCGGCCGGACGACGCCCTCGACCTGATGAACCTGGCGAAGTCAGGTTCGGGCGAGGAAGTCCTGCCGCGTACGAAGGCGATGCTCTACACCATCGAGGCCTGGGCACAGGCGTCCATGGGCAAGGGCCAGGCCATGCGCCGCACGCTCGGCGAGGCGGAGGACCTCTTCGTCTCGGACAAGGGCGATGTACCGCCGCCCAGTTGGATGCAGATGTTCGACGAGGCGGACATGCACGGTATGCAGGCCCTGGCGTACCGCACGCTCGCGGACCACGACCCCTCGGCCGCAGCGATCGCACAGCGTCACGCGAAGGAGGCGCTGGAGCTGCGGGCCAAGGGCCGGCAGCGCTCCCAGATCTTCGACTACATCTCGCTGGCGTCGGCCTGCTTCATCGCCGACGACCCCGAACAGGCGGACCGCTACGCGCGGTTGGCGCTGATGTCGATGGGCGAGACCTCGTCCCATCGCACCTGGGACCGCTTGCGGGAGATGTACCGGCTGACGGCTCAGTACTCGGGCTACCCGAAGATTCAGGACCTTCGGGAGGAGATCCAGCTGGCGTTGCCGAGGGTGGTCAAGGGGAGTGGGGGGACAGCCCGGGTCTGAGGT
>NZ_JAAKZW010000003.1 GCF_011044995.1 Streptomyces mesophilus
GGGGGAGGGGGAGGGGCGAGCGGCTGCGGATGCCGGAGCGCAACACCCCGTAAGAAAAGGACAGTTGAAGGACTCACCCCTGCGGTGCAGGGCGTGCCCAGACCTCCCGCACCGGCCGCAAGGGATCACGCTCCACGCGCGGCCTGTCATCCCAGACCATCGTTTCCCGCCCCTCTTCGGTGTACGGGGGCCAGTGCGGCCCCGGGTTCAGATCACGTACGAACGCGACCCATGCGGCATGGACGGCATCGGCCAGGTGCTGCGGAGGGTTCTCGCCCAGGGCGGCGGTGACGCCCTGGGCGTCGAGCAGGTCGAAGGCGAACGGCAGGTCCGTGCAGTGGTACGCGAGACCGTCGACACCCGGAGCGGTGGCTGCTCGCCTGAACTCGTAGAGCCAGGTGGGCCGTTGGCGGTGCGCCCGCGCGTCGGCGATGGCCAGCGTGGGCGCGCGGAACACGGTGTCGGTGACCGCTTGGCCCCACAGGAGCGCGGGCCGGTCCGCTTGGACGGCATGGGTGTCGAGGAAGATCCGGGTGCGTCGCTCGTCCAGGCCGAACGGGGCGAGCAGCGCGGCCGGGTCGTCGTCTGCGCCGCCGGGAGACGGCGCGGCATTGAACTCGTGGGCCGTGAAGCCGGCCATCAACGGAATGTCCGCGCCCGTATCGCCCGAGGCGAGTGTCTCGGCCACGGGCTGCGGAACGAGGGCGCCGTCGGCGAAGGGCGCGAGGGCGAGCATCGGCAGCGGCCCGCGGTCGGGGCCCGGGGCGCCGAGTGCGTCCTGGAGGGCGAGGAGTTCGGCGTCCGTGGTGTCCCGCAGCGCGGCGGCGGTCGCGGGCACGCCGGTGCGGGCCGTGAACAGACGGCTCACGGCTTCGGCTGTGGAGCGGTCCTGAGGCTCCATCACCGCGCCGGACACCGATATGGCCGCCCGGAACAGGCCCTGCGCGCGGGGCGTGGCGAGCAGTGTCTGCACGGCTCCACCGCCCGCCGACTGTCCGGCGATCGTGACCTTGGCCGGGTCCCCGCCGAAGCAGGCGATGGTGTCACGCACCCACTCCAGGGCGGCGATCCAGTCGAGGACGCCCCGGTTGTCGGGCGCGTCGGCCAGGTGCAGGAAGCCCTCGATCCCGAGCCGGTAGCCGACGGAGACCAGGACCACGCCGTCGCGGTTGAAGGACCTGCCGTCGTACCAGGGACTCGCGGACGATCCTGCGACGAAGCCCCCGCCGTGGATCCATACCAGGACCGGCAGTTCGGCGGCCGGATACGGAGCGGGCGTGAAGACGTTGAGGTTGAGCGTGGACGCACCGGGGACGGTCGGCTCGGGAATGGTGGTGACGTCGGCGAACGGCCTGCGCTGGGCGGTCGGCCCGTACGAGGTCGCGTCAAGCGTGTCGGTCCAGGCCACGGGCGGCACGGGAGCGGCGAACCGGAGGTCGCCGACCGGCGGCTGCGCGTAGGGAATGCCGAGGAAGCGCACGCCGCTGGCCTGCCGTTCACCGCGTACGGGACCGCGCGGTGTGCGGACCGTCACGGCGGAGGTGGCGGGGGCTGCTGCGGGGGGTGTCATGGTGCGGTCGGGCATGCGGTTCTCCACGGTGGGTGGGCGGTTCAGGAGCGCGGGGCCTGGCGGGTGACGTACTGCTCGATACGGCTGAGTTCTCGCCCGCCGTCGGCGCGCACCCCGTAGGTGCGGTCGGCGGTGATCGGGGCGACCGTGATGTGGCCCCGATCGAGGAGCGTGGTGGAGTCGGCGTCCCGGACGGTCTCGGTGCACGGGTCACCAGGTCGGCCGGGGCACATGCCGAGGGTGATGTCGTAACTGTCGCTGCCGGCAGGCGACTTGGCCTCGTACGCGTGCCAGACGACCTGTCCGTGCCCCACGCTCGTCCACGCGGGCGCCTTGGCGCGCTGTCCGGCGCTCACGTCCGGGTAGTCGACCTTGAGGGCGAAGCGGTCGGTGAACAGGTTCCTTTCGCGCAGCCCCGAGACGAAGGCGGCGGCGAAGCGGGCGTGCGCCCGGTAGTTGGCGACGGGAAAGCGGGTCTGCGAGGCGTCGCCGGACGAGGACAGGGCGATGGCCGGCACACCCTGGTCGATGGCGGCGATCGCGGCGCCCACCGTGCCCGAGTCATTGACCTGCGCGCTGACGTTGGGACCGGAGTTGATGCCGGTGACCACCAGATCCGGGCCGTTCTTCCAGCCGGCCTTCGCGGCGAGTCCGGTGCGCAGGGCGAACTTGACGGTGTCGGACGGCGTGGCGCTGGGGGAGTCCGGGGCGCAGGGCCCGCTGGACAGACAGATGCCGTAGACGGGCGAGCCGGAACGGGTGCCGGCGCAGTCGTTCTCGTAGCCGGCGGGCAGCTGGGTGCGCCGTGCCAGGGTCAGGGTGCCGCCGTTGGTTACGGCGGTTCCCTTGCCCGACTGCACCTGCCAAGGGGCCATCACCACGACATCGGCGCCGGCGTCGCACAGCGCCTTGCGGATCTCGTACAGACCGAGCCCGTCGGCGTGGGAGGCCTTCGCGGCCTGCATGGAGTCGTCGTTGGACAGCAGCACCCGCAGACCGGTCAGGGGCTTGGTGGATTGGGGGGAGGGGCTGTGCTGTTCGGCGGCCACGGCGAGGGACGAGAAGGCGGCGCCCGTGGTACAGGCGACGACGAGGAGCGTGCGCAGGGTGCGCTGCATGAGGAGTCTCCTTGGTGCGCGGAGGGTGGGAGGAGGACACACCGGATACGGCCCCGGTGGCCGGAGGGGTGCCGGGCCAAGGGCCCGGCACTGGTCAGCGGTCCGGGCGGGTCACAGGTCCAGGCCGGCGCCGTACGAGAACAGCGGGTCCGCGGTGTCGTGCGGTACATCGGGGCGCGAGTTCTCGACCGCGGCCATTGAGCGCGGCAGTTCGAACGGAAGCCGTCCCTCGGCGCGGGCGCGGGCGAAGGCCACATCCAGCAACGCCGTGTCACTCGCTCCGTAGTCGGCGACGAGCGCCGCGCACCGCTCGGCGATCTCCGGGACGACGGCGGGGCGTTCGAGATGGAGGAACACGATGGTCGCCACCGTGTCGAGCAGGGTGAGGACCGGCTTGAGTTCCTCCTCGGTGAAGTCGAGCCGTCCGGAATGGAACAGCGCCTCGAAGCGGTTCTCGCGTAGCTCGTACGGGGTGTGCAGCCGCAGTACGGCCAGATCGGCCTCGGCCGGGTCGCCGACGACCTCCCCGTACTGTGCGGCGATGCCGGCGTCGATGCCGTCCACGTAGAGCTTCGGCCGCGGCGTCTTCACCGGCAGGGTCCGGTCGCGGTTGACCAGGACGGTCAGCGAACGGCGCTGGGCGGTGTCCCCGGCGCCGCGGAACTCGCTGCTGCCGACGATCTCTTCGGCCAACTCCGGGTCCACATAAGGATTGTCGAAGAGCCCGAGCACGAACTTCTCTCGCAGCAGGCGGCGTACCGACATATCGATGCGCTCCTCACCGATCCGGCCCGAGCGGACCAGCTCGACGACGACCTCGGGGCATTCCTCGCCGCCGAACTGGTCGGCGCCCGCGTCGAGGGCCTTCGCCGCACGCTCGGCGACCGTGAGGTGTTCGACGCCCCAGGCGCGCGCCTGATGCAGTTCACCGAAGATCTCGTGGTCGGTGAGCAGACCCCAGTCGGTGCAGACGATGCCCTCGAACCCGAGCCGTTCGCGCAACAGGCCCGTGACGACACCGCGGTTGAAGCCGAACCCGACCTCCTCCCAGTCGGTCCCGATGGGCTGTCCGTAATACGGCATCATCTGCGAGGCCCCGGCGGCGATGGCGGCCTTGAACGGCGCCAGGTGGTACTCGCGCATCCCGCCGGGATAGATCTGCTCCTTCCCGTGGGCGAAGTGCGGGTCCTCGCCGTCCTTTTGAGGTCCGCCGCCGGGGAAGTGCTTGACCATGGTGGCCACGCTGTCCGCGCCGAGTCGTTCCCCTTGGAAGCCGAGGATGTACGCCTGGACCAGTTCGCCCGTCAGCACGGCGTCGGCGCCGAACGTGGCGGACTGGCGCGACCAGCGCGGCTCGGTCGCCAGGTCGATCTGCGGGTGCAGGGCGACGCGCAGACCGACCGCGAGGTACTCCCGGCGGGCGATATCGGCGAAACGGCGCACCAGTTCGGGGTCGCGGACCGCTGCGAGGCCGGTCGGCTCCGGCCATGCGGAGAACGCGCCGGCGCTCATGGAGGCGCCGAGGTTCGTAGTGAAGGAGTGCCGCGGATCGGTCGACACCGTCACCGGGATGCCGAGCCGGGTACCGGCGGCGAACTCCTGGACGGTGTTGTGCCACTGCGCCATCTGCCGGGGCGCGGCCGTACCGAAGAGGTTGAAGTGGCTCATCAGCTTCGAGCGGATCGCGCCCGTGGTGTCCGCCGGAACGAATGCCTCGTCACCGAGCTGAACGGGGCGGCCGTCGGGATGCATCGGGAGCACGGTGTGGAAGAGCAGTCCGGCCTTCTCCTCCAGGGTCATCCGGGCGACGAGGTCGTCGACGCGCTCGTCGACGGAGCGGGCCGGATCCTGGTAGGGGTGACCGTCATTGCGTACAGCGGGGGGCATGTGTTTCTCCGGTGGCGAAGGTGGTGCGAGGGCACGAGGTGCTGTGGTGCGAGGGCACGGCAACGGCGGGCAGGGGTCAGCGCACGCCCCGGATCGGGAGGACCGAGAGGGCGCCCAGGACGGTGATCACGGCGCCGGTGATGAACAGCGCGGGATAGCCGCCGAGCGATCCGACGACGACCGAGGCCATGAACGGGGCGATGATCTGCGGGCCCGCGTTGGCGACGTTCAGGACGCCCATGTCGCGGGCGGCGTCGTCCGCGCTGGGCAGGACGAGCGTGACCAGGGCGGTGTCCACCGCCATGAAGCAGCCGAAGGACAGACCGGTCACCACACCGAAGACGAGCATGCCCGTCCAGGTCGGGCTGAGGACCGGGATCATCATGCCGATCGCGGTGAAGACGCAGGAGACGGCGATGAACGGCTTGCGGCGCCCCACGCGGTCCGACAGGACTCCTCCGACGACGGTCGACGCCAGGGTGCAGACCGCGCTGACGGGGGAGAGGATCGCCAGGGCGCCGGCCGGGGAGAGGCCGTCGGGCAGGTCGACGTGGTCCTGCAGGATGTACAGCTGGTAGAGCACGATGGACAAGTAGCCGAGCACCAGCAGGAATCGGCCGATGAAGGCCCAACGGAAGTCGTGCGTGCGCAGGGCCGAAACGAGCGCGGTGAGCTGACGCCCCACGGACTCCGGCTGGACGACCGGCTGCTTCGTCTCCCGTACGAGCGTGGTGAACAGGACGGCCGTCAGGGCGATGAGCGCGCCCAGCACGAGGTACCCCGTCCTGACGTCTTCGGACACGAAGGCCGAGGCGATCGTGACGCCGATGATCGTGCCGACGGGTGTCCCGATGCCGACCATGGCGGAGGCCAGGCCGCGGCGCTTCATCGGCACACGGTCGGGGACGACGGCGGTGATGGCCGCCTGGTAGACGTTCATCGTCGCCTGCACCAGACACCAGCCGATGGTGACGAACAGGACGCTGCGCACGGCGCCCAGCAGGGCGAGCGCTCCGAGCGCGGCGATTCCGCCGCCGAGTATCCAGGGGTTGCGCCGTCCCGAACGGTCGGAGAGCAGCCCGGCCAGCGGGTTGAACAGAGTCGCGAACACGGCCGAAACACCGGAGACGAGGCCGAGGTTGGCGACCTTGTTCGCGGGGTCGAGCGCCTCGATCTGCACGGGAAGCAGTACCTGGCCGACACCCATGTAGATCATGAACATCGCGGTGTTGCCGACGGCGAGCAGGCACAGCAGCGGGCCGAGTCGCCCGGCCTGCTGCGGAGTCATCTCCTCGCCGGCCGGGGCGGGTTGTGGCGCATCGGGCGTGGGGCGGGTTTCGGGACTGGCAGTGCTCATGTCCGACTCCTCAGGTGCGGCTGTACGGGGACGGGGCACAGAAGCGGCCTGTGTTGACACGTGTCAACACAGCTGACGCAGAGGGGGGATCGCCCATCGGGGCGAGCACAGAAAAGCACGAAACCCGAGTGGCCAGTAGGTTTTCGGAAAGTGATACAGGTCACTGCCGGCTCCGTACGAGGGCCGGGCTACGGTGATCCACATGGACCGGACGAACAGCCGCCACTCCCGCAACACGGCCAAGGCGCGCGGCCCGTACGCCGTGGGCGACGAGCGCCGCCGGCGCATCCTCGACGTGGCGGTCGAGCACTTCGCCCAATGGGGCTTCCACGCCTCCTCGTTGGCCCGCATTGCGAAGGAAGTCGGGGTCACCCAGGGCGGCTTGTTGCACCATTTCCGCAGCAAGGAGGACCTGCTCGTGTCCGTCCTCGAGCACAGCGAGGAACACGACATCGAGCAGTTCTTCACGGTGGACTTCGACTCGGCCGCGGACTGCTTCCTGCGCCTGACCGACCTCGTGGAGTACAACAGCCGCCGCCCCGGTCGCACGAGGATGTTCAACGTCCTGATCGGCGAATCCTGCGAGCCCGGACACCCCGCGCACGCCTTCTTCAAGCGGCGCTACGCCATGGTCCTCAGCCGGCTCACCGACACCCTGCGGGCCGCGGCCGACACGGGCGAACTCGCCGCGGACACCGACTGCACGGCCGTGGCCCAGGAGATCGTCGCCGTCATGGACGGGCACCAACTCCAGTGGGCCCTCACCCCGGACGAGGTCGACATGGCGGAACGACTGCGCGGCTACTTCGACAGGCTGTACGCGTCGATTTCCACCACGGGTGAGCCGCTGCCGCCGAAGGCGTAGCCGGCGCTGGCCCTCGGGTCGGCTGGCGAGGAGGCTGAGGTCCCGTGATCGAGCAGCAGATGTTCAACGACTACGCGAGATCATCGGTGGCCTGAAGCAGACCGTTGTCGGCCGGCGCGCGCGGAGATCGAAGAGCTCCGTGCGCTCGTCACTCGGCTCCCTCTGGGGAGCACTGTCCTCGTAGGTCAGCAACTAGCGGCTCTTGTGCAGAACGTGACCCAACTGCCCCAGGGCCGGGAGGACATCGGCTTGCCGCCCGGCCGAGGATTCAATGGGAGCGTTTCTTGCCGTTACGTCCCGGGGCGTTGCCCGTGGTCTGAGGCCCGACGAGTATGCGCACTGGCGCTTCCGTACCCCCGTGCACGGCGCCCTTCTTCTTGCGGCGGTGCACGGGACGTCTTTGCGGGGCGCTCTTCGCCTCGCTCCTGCCGGCCCCCTGAGGGCCGGCCTCAGGTACGTGGATCCAACGCTGCTCTGCCGACCGACACCCCTTGGGCTCCTGTGCCTTGGGCTCGGGGCAGGCCAGCAGGATGGAGTCCCACCCGTGAACACTCTTCACGCTGCCCGATTACGGCAGCACAGATCGCCCCGCCGCCTGACCGTTCTTGTTTCCGCAACGCTGCTCGCGTTGTCGGGGATGTTCGCACTGGCCGGCCCCGCCCAGGCCGCGGCACCCGCCAACGACAACTTCGCGAACGCCCAGAGCGAGCCCGTCACCTTCAGCGATGTCACCAGCAACGTCGAGGCCACCGTCGAGGCGGGCGAACCGGGCGCCTCTTGTGGCACGCCCGCGTACAAGACAGTTTGGTACTCGGTGACCACCACCGCCGCCGCCACTCTCACTGTTGATACCGCCGGGTCGAACTTCGACACCGTGCTGACCGCCTACACCGGCGCCACCCTCGGCACGCTGACCGAAGTCGCCTGCAACGATGACGGGCTCGGAGCCGGCGGGGCCTCGACCTTGACGTTCTCCGCCGGCGCCTCCACCACGTACTGGATTCGTGTCGACGGCTGGTGGGCCGGTTACGGTAACCCCCAGGGCACCGTAGTAATCAACTCGCAGGCCGTGCCGCCCTGCACCATCACCGGAACCGCCGGCAATGACACGCTCAACGGCACCACCGGGGCTGACGTGATCTGCGGTCTGGGCGGCAACGACACCATCAACGGCGGCAACGGAGCCGACACCATCTCCGGAGGGTCCGGCGACGACACCGTCGACGGCGGCAACAGCGACGACACCGTCTACGGCGACTACGGCAACGACGTCATGGGCGGCGGCAACGGAGCCGACACCCTGCTGGGCGGGCCCGGCAACGACACCAACTACGGCGAGACCCTCCTGGGCAGCCTGCTCTACCTGTTCGACAACGGCAACGACACAATCGACGGCGGCCCGGGCAACGACGACCTCGACGGCCAAAACGGCAACGACACCATCTACGACCACACCGGCACCGACACCATGAGCGGCGCCCTGGGCAACGACACCATCGACGTCCAGGACGGAACCGGCGGCGACACCGCCAACGGCGGCTTCGGCTCCGACACCTGCGCCACCGACGCAGGCGACACCACCAGCAGCTGCTGACACCCACCACGCGCAACTGCCCCCGTCCCCAACAGGGGCGGGGGCAGTACTGCGTGGCGTTGCCGCGCTGCGGAAACGCCAAAGTCTGCACGCTGCGACGAAAGCAGCGACCAGCACGTGCTTCTCTTCCTGCTCGGCCACCGCGCCTGACTGGTCAGAGAGCCGCCGTGACGATGTTCGATTCTGAGAGCAGCGCGGGCGCCTCCCGAACCGGTAAACGCTCGCTGCTCGTTCCCGTGAACAAAGCCCACTTGCAGCATGCGACGAGGCGACGTCACGGCTGTTGGTGGCTGGTAGCGCAGTTCGGCAATCATCGAGCCGTAGCCGGTGCAGACGGCTCCCGGGAAGAGCGTGGACGTCAGCAGTTCGACCAACTGCCCGGAGTCGATTCCGGCGCCTTCCGCGACACTGACGGCCTCGCCCATCGACTGGATTGCGCAGGCGATCGGGTAGTTCCCGAGGATCTTCACGATGTTGGCCTGCTCCGGCCGGTCGCCGATGCGCCAGGTCCGCGAGCCGATCGCGTCGAAGAACGGCTGCACCCGCTCGAGCAGCGGCTGCTCACCGGCCGCAAGGACGTTGAGTGCTCCGGCTTCTGCGACTGGAACACGGCCGAAGACCGGTGCCGCGACATAGCCGACACCGTGCTCGGCGTGTGCTGCGCCAGCCCGGGCGAGCCAGGTCGGCACTCACCGTGGCGAGGTTGACGTGAACAGTTCCGCTCGGCGTCTGAGCGAGGACGCCGGAGTCGATGAACGGGTGGCGCGGAGCGGTGCGTGGAGACACGCGGGTGGCGTAGGTCTGGGGCGTAGCCGCGGACCGACCGCAATAGGCTAGGGAGTTGAGTGCGGGATCGATCGGGAAGCGGGGCGTCGGGTAGGTGCCGGAGAGAACCCAGGAGTTCGGGAAATACGGTGCCCGTGGGGCCAAGGGCAGTGAGCTGGTGGGCCGCAAACTCGATGACCTCGCCGGCTATTTCGCCACCCCCGTCACCGCCCCCCGCGGTCTGATGGCACGCCTGCACTATCTGACCCGAACTGCCAACGCCCGCAATGCCGCCCGCGCCGCGGGCCTGACCGTCACCGACCGCACCCTTAAGGCTTGGCTGGACGGGAAACGCAGCCCCAGCGCTCGTAACCTGCAGAAGATCGAGGCCGTTTATCGCACGGTGCGCCGCCACAACGTCGCCGCGCATCTCCTCAAGCGCCTCAACCGTGCGGGGCGCGGCACGCGAGTGGAGATCCACCCGCTCAACCAGTCCGGCGTCAGTCGCCCCCAGCAGCGCGTTGTTCCGTTCCGCGACATGAACGTGCGGCGCTGGGACGCGATCGTCGCGGCGTGGGCGGCCGGCGACGCGGCAGGCCTGGATACGGCGTGGACGGACCACGTCCTGCCCGATCTGGGCAGCGAATACGGCGCGTACGAGTACTGCACCGCGATCGGCTTCGCCGCATAACGAGTCGCGAAATCACGCATGCCCGTGCCGGTCGCGGGCGATTGCCGCTCGCATCGACAAGCGTGGTTACGTCTTCCTCGCACTGCCACCGCCTCGGCCGGGGTCAGGCGCGCCACACCTCGGCCGCGGCGAGGAACGCCGATGACGACGGGCGGTCCGGAGTTCCTCCCCGACTGATCTCGCCAGGCTGGATACGGCCGTCGACGACTGCTCGGGCTCGTCCGCACGGGCCGAGCACCAGGCTCAGGCTGTGCTCCACGCCGCCCAGTGGGAACTGGTCGGTGGCGAAGGCGCGCCGGTCGAGCACCTCGGCCATGCGTACGTCGATGCCTCCGCCCCGAGCCTGCAACCCGGACGCGAGGTCGAGCCGAACCTGGACCGTGGACCGGTGGAATCGGGGGGACGGCCAGGGCAGGCCTTCGAGTTCGGGGAAGTGGCGGACGAAGTGATCGGCCAGCCAGAGCGCGAGGTGCGGGTCCTCCCCGACGACCCTCACTCCGTCCGGCCGCCAGAGCACTAGAGCGTTCCCCGCGCCATGGGTGGACCACTCCACCTGCCAGGTGGAGACGTAGGCCGTGCATGAGCCCGACGTGTCGAAGAGCTGGAGGCCGGGGTTGGCGCCGACCAGAATCGGCTTGCGCAGTGCGGGATTGCTGTCCGGAGCGTCGTCGGCTGCCGACGCCGGGGCAGCTGTGGCCAGGAGCCCCATCGCGCCGAGGGCCGTGCCAACGCGCATGATGCCGCGTCGGCTGACGGCGGCGGAAGGCCGGCTGAGGTCGGAGTTCATCGGGGTTCGGCGGGAGCTCAAGGCGCCTCCTCGGTCGTGGGGACACGGTCGCGGATCACCATGCGGTGGGGGCGGCAGTGGCTTCCATGCATTCGAGGCTCTTCGAATCCATCAGCCCGTCCCGGCGGCGATGGGACACTCCCGGGATGGCGATGAGGGTGCTGCTGGACGCACGGGCTTGGAGCAGATCGCGGTTTGCCACGTCCGCGGCCATGGAGGTTCTCGGCGTGCTGCGGCACCGCGGCCGGCACCCGGCCGCTCACGCTCGGGAGTGGCATGCGCGTGCCCGGCGGGCACTACCGCCGGGGCAGTGGGCGCTGTTGGAGGCTCTGGTGCCCGCCGATCACAGCTACGCCCCGGACTTCCTGACACCTGTGCCGCGCCACGGCGAGTCGATGCCGGACGTGGCTGCCCGTATCGCGGCGACCCCGGGCGAGGAGGTCGACTACCAGCTCGACATCGCGATACGTGGCCGGCATGTGTGGCCCCACGTCCTCGCGCTGCATGGGAGCGAGGCAACCTACGAGCGGTGGCGGCGACCGATGCCCCCGGCGCTTGCGCGGGTGGCACGCGACGGTGGTGCCGCTGTGGCGACTGCTGCCGCCGAAGCGATGGCGACCCTGTTCGAGTCCGTACTGGCACCGGACTGGCCACGGGTCCGAGCGGTACTGGATGCCGACATCAGCCACCGTGCCGACCGGATGGCCGCGCACGGCGCGGCGGCGGTACTCGACGATCTCGGCGAGCGGATGCGGTGGACAGGCACCGAACTCGTACTGGAGCGCACCTACTCCGGGATCATCGACTGGGCTGACGAAGGAGTGCTCTTCGTGCCGACCACGACGCACGTCGGCCCGGTGCTGTTCGCTGCCGAACGTCCGCACACGCCGGTGCTGTTCTATCGGGCGCGCGGCATCGGCGCTCTCGGGGAGCGCCCGGCGGGTGCGGAGGAGTCGGCACTGACGGGACTCGTGGGCGTGACCAGGGCCGCGTTGCTGACCACGCTCGACGTGCCCGCGTCCACGCTTGAGTTGAGCCGCAGGACCGGCTGGAGCAGCGCGACCGTGTCGTACCACCTCGGCATTCTGCTGCGGGCGGGACTGGTCGACCGCCACCGCCGAGGTCGCGTGGTCCGTTACGGAAGGACCGACCTCGGGACAGCGCTCGCAACAACATCGGCGCAAGAACAGACGTCCCGTGCCGCGCAGGCGCCTACTGCGATCCGGTGACCGCTGCGTTGCCAATGATCGAGGTCGACTATCTTCTGGCCTCGCTCACAGAAATCTATGTTGGCCAGAGTAGACATTGGGCGCCGATCCACGTATGGTTTCTCTCGTAGATGAGATCGAGCAAGCCCGGCAGGGACGAACTGCGGGGCAGTTGTACCCGCAGTTGCAGTACGCAGGACGGTTCGGTGGTGGAGTTTCGAAGCCAGGGTGGTTGTCGGACGGCGACGGGACTGACGACCGGACCGGGTGGCCCGCAGGGATCAGGGGCCGCCATAGGCAAGACCGCAGGTGGCAGTACCCGTAAGTGCAGTGCGCAGTACCCAGCAGTGAGTCAGTGAGCAGCACCTCGTGTGAAGGCGTCGGCTGCGGACGCGCGCACCGGGAAGTTCGGCAGTGGGGTTCCAAGCCAGAGCAGACGCAGGACGGGCAACGGGGCTGGCTGCCGAAGAGTGGCGCTACCGCAGGCCACTGAGCAGTACGTATCACCAGCAGTTCGCATCACCAGCAGTACGCAGGAAAGCAGTACCAGCAGTAGGCAAGTGATCGACCCCCAGAGGGAAGAAACGGAGGAGCCGAGCGCCATCAGGATCGCCCGGGTGGAAGCCTGAGCCCGGGTACCGCAGGACATCGATAGTGAGGTGGTCTCCGGTCAAGCAACCGCGATCCCAGCGCCCCCGAAGCCTTACAGGTCGGGTTGGCGGACGTAGATGGTCGGCGCAGTATCAGGGCCGACAGATGGTGTAGTAGTTCCTCCGGGGCCCGGGTGCCGTATGGCACCCGGGCCCCTCCGCGCGTTTGCATAGAGAGGTGCAAGTGACAGCTGACGACTCGTTCGAGCGGCTCGATGATGACGACTACCCCGCCTACACGATGGGCCGGGCCGCCGAGATGCTCGGCACCACGCAAGGTTTCCTGCGCGCCATCGGAGAGGCGCGCCTGATCACACCGCTGCGTTCCGCCGGCGGCCACCGGCGCTACTCCCGCTACCAGTTGCGCATCGCCGCCCGGGCCCGCGAACTCGTCGACCAGGGCACCCCCATCGAGGCCGCCTGCCGCATCATCATCCTCGAGGACCAGCTCGAAGAAGCGCAGCGCCTCAACGCCGAATACCGCCACGCCGCAGAATCGGGGCACCCGGCGGCCGCCGGCTGAATATCTATGACGGCGAGACGAGAGTTTGACGCGCCGCGCGGACAGCGTGTGTGCCGCAGCGAACTGAGTGGAATCAAAAGGCCGTACACGGGCTGCTACCGCATGCTACTGTCGATCTCAGGTTGCAGTCGTGGTTCCCAAAAAATTTAAACGCTGACATTGGCATTTTCTGCTGCGTAAAGCGTTTTGCATTTCCGGTCATCTTCCGGGCGGGGCATCATCGCGGCGACCCGGTATCCGCGGATCGCGGATACCGGCGTACTGCCCCAAGGGAGAGTTCGACATGGCGTCTGGCACCGTGAAGTGGTTCAACCCGGCCAAGGGCTTCGGCTTCATCGAGCAGGACGGCGGCGGACCCGACGTGTTCGCCCACTTCTCGAACATCGCCGCCCAGGGCTTCCGTGAGCTGCTCGAAGGCCAGAAGGTCACCTTCGACATCGTGCAGAACCAGAAGGGCTCGACGGCCGAGAACATCGTTCCGGTCTGACGCTCACACGCACTTCGTAGCTGGGGCCCGCATCCCTCGGGGTGCGGGCCCCAGCTGCGGACATTTCCTGCGGGTTTCTTTCACGTCGATACGACGTCGTATTTCATCGCCCCGCGATCACCCGCGCATTGAATTCACTGCAAGCCTATTTTGCTTCCGCATGCTATTCGGCCCGTTCTCGGATTCTCTGCGCTGTTGTTTCGCTGCGTGAATTCCTTGATACGTGAGGTCGAGTCCAGGCGCCGTATCAAGGAAAGGTTCTGAATGAACCCCGCACGTACGAACAGTCGCTCTTCCCGCAGCCGTTTCGGCTCGTCCACCCCGAGGCGCTCCGGGGGAGGGCAAGGCCGCCCCGGTGGGCAGGGCCGCAGGCCCGCGGCGGTGTCGGGTGAGTTCGCGCTGCCGAAGACGATCACTCCGGCGCTGCCCGCCGTCGAGGCGTTCGCCGACCTCGACATGCCCAAGCCGCTGCTGGCCGCGCTCACCGCGGAAGGGATGTCCGTCCCGTTCCCGATCCAGGGCGCGACCCTGCCGAACACCCTCGCGGGCCGTGACGTCCTCGGCCGGGGACGTACCGGGTCGGGCAAGACCCTCGCGTTCGGCCTGGCGCTGCTGGCCCGTACCGCCGGACAGCGCGCCGAGCCCGGCCAGCCGCTCGCCCTCGTCCTGGTGCCGACGCGCGAGCTGGCGCAGCAGGTGACCGACGCCCTTGCTCCCTACGCCCGTTCGGTCCGGCTGCGGCTGACCACCGTCGTCGGTGGAATGCCGATCCGCAGGCAGGTCAGCGCAATGCGCCGTGGCGTGGACGTCGTCGTCGCGACGCCGGGCCGCCTCAAGGACCTCATCGACCGGGGCGACTGCCGGCTGAACCAGGTCGCGATCACCGTCCTGGACGAGGCCGACCAGATGGCCGACATGGGCTTCATGCCCCAGGTCACCGCGCTCCTGAACCAGGTCCGTCCCGAAGGCCAGCGGATGCTGTTCTCGGCCACCCTCGACCGCAACGTCGACCTCCTGGTCCGCCGCTACCTCACCGACCCGGTCGTGCACTCCGTCGACCCGTCCGCCGGCGCGGTCACCACGATGGAGCACCACGTCCTGCACGTCCACGGCGCCGACAAGCACCGTACGACGACCGAGATCGCGGCCCGCGAAGGCCGGGTGATCATGTTCCTGGACACCAAGCACGCCGTCGACCGGCTGACACAGGACCTGCTGAACAGCGGGGTGCGGGCCGCCGCCCTGCACGGCGGGAAGTCGCAGCCGCAGCGCACCCGGACCCTGACCCAGTTCAAGTCCGGGCATGTCACCGTGCTCGTCGCGACGAACGTCGCCGCGCGCGGCATCCACGTCGACAATCTCGACCTCGTCGTCAACGTGGACCCGCCCACCGACCACAAGGACTACCTCCACCGTGGCGGCCGCACCGCACGGGCCGGCGAGTCCGGCAGCGTCGTCACCCTCGTCACGCCCGGCCAGCGTCGCGACATGACCCGCCTCATGGCCACCGCCGGCATCGTCCCGCAGACCACACAGGTCCGCTCCGGCGAAGCGGCCCTCAGCGAGATCACCGGCGCCCAGGCCCCGTCCGGCATCCCCGTCACGATCACCGCGCCGGTGGCCGAGCGGCGCCGGAGCAGCACGGCCTCCCGCGGCCGGCGCAGCCCCGCCTCGGCGGCCCGCCGCACGAGCACCCGGCGATCCTCCTTCGACGCGGCCGCCTGAGCACCGTTGCATCAGGAAGCCGGCCCATCTTCGCAGGAGGCACCATTGACGCTGGATCAGATGCAACCCCGCCCGGCGAGAGCCATCCCCGTACCCCGGACGGTGACCGACACGATGGAACCGGCCGGACCCCAGGTCTGTGACGACATGACCGTCGAGGTGGCCCTGTCCCTCATGGTCGGCGCCCGCACCGAACACCTGCTCATCTGCGACAACGACGGCCTGTGCACCGGACTGGTGACCCAGGCTCAACTCACCGCGGTCCGTGACAGTTCCGCGTACACGGACCGCATCCAGCTCCGCGACATCCTCGACGACCGCGGGCCGTTCGCTTCGCCCGTGACCACGATGGCCGAAGCCGAGCACTCCATGCGCGACCGCAGCCTCGCCGCCCTGCCCGTCGTCGATGAGTACGGCAGCGCCCTGGGCATCCTCGCCTTTGCCCGCTGATCCCCTCAGCGCGGCGCCACCATCCCCTTCTTCTCCCTGTGAGGCATCATGCGTTGCGTCATCGCCCGCTTCCCGTTCGAGCTCACCAGAAGCGGAGTCCTGGAATCCATGAAGGGCATCAAGCCCGAGGAGGTCATCGGCGAGTCCGTGATCATCGGCCGCCGTACCTACCCGCTCAAGCAGGTCGGGCAGGTCATCACGCGCCAGGACCGCCGCGATTTCAGCGCCGGTGAAGTCCTGCGGGCCATGACCCGACTCGGGTTCACCTGCCGCGGCCTTTCCCAAACCGTCGCGCCCACCCGTGCCCTGAGCCCGTTGCAGAACGCTTCCGCGCTGCTCGGCTCTCCGGCAGCCGTCTGACCGAACGGGCGGGCCCGAGCAGCTGGTTGTACGACGGTGAGGGTCCGACCGGTGGCGTGGGAGCCGACATGTGCCCCAAGCCCCGTGGCCCCGCGCGAGGTTCACGCGGGGTCCACGTGGTCACCTGCTTTGGAGCTCCACCGCGGTGACCGGCGTTCCCGCCAGGCCGCGGCGCCCTCTGCGGCGTCGTCGGTGCCGAGGAGTGCGAGATGGGCCTGAGTCTCTGCCCGTTCGACGGCGTCGGCGTCCAGGTCCGACCACAGCAGCCGTTTGCTGAGCGCGACCGAAGCGGGGTTGGCCTCGGCCGCCGTATCGCGGGCGAGCGCCAGTGCGGCGGGCAGCACGTCGGGGGCCGGCAGGGCGCGGCCGGCGATTCCGCGGTCGGCGGCCTCCCGGCCGGTCAGCGTCCGTCCGGTAAGGAGCAGCTCGGCGGCGACGGCGAGGCCGACCGCACGCCGCAGCGTGTAGTGGGACTGGCAGTCGCCGATCATGCCGCGCCGTACCTGCGGCACGGCCAGTTTGGCGTCCTCCGCGACGAACCTGACGTCGCACTGCAGCGCGACGGTGAGCCCGATGCCGATCGCGTGACCGTTCATCGCCGCGATCATCAGCTTGCGCACGCGCCAGGCCGGCGGCTGCACGGGAGACGCGGTGAAGTCGCCCTTGGGCGCATCGAAGGCGCCCGCCTGTGCGGAGAGGTCGGCACCGGCGCAGAAGGCACGGCCGGCACCGGTGAGGACGACGGCCCGTACGGCGTCGTCGGTGTCGCAGCGGCGATAGGCGGCGCCCAGGGCACGCAGGGTGGAGCCGGACAACGCGTTCAGGCGCGTTGGTCCGTCGAGCGTGATCACGGCGACGCCGGTCGAGTCGACGTCGACGCGGACTTCGGTCACGTCACCCACGTCACCCACGTCACCCACCTCCCGCACGGATCGCCGCCAAGAGCTCGCCCGTGGTGTCGGGCTGAGCGCTGTACGGCTGGTAGAACGCCAGCCGGGTGGCCACGCCCTGCCAACGCGCGTGGATCTCGGCGGCCACGTCCTTGGGTGAGCCGACCGCGGCCAGCGTGTGGAGCATGGTGTCGTCGATCGCTTCGGGCAGCTGATCCCAACGTCCGGCGCGGGTCAACTTCTGCAGTTCCGGCTGGAGTTCACCCCAGCCGTGGACATTGAGCACGGGCCGATACGCAGGCGTCGACGCGTAGAACGCGAGCAGTCGCCGTACCCCCGCCGTCGCCTGAGCCAGCTCCCGTTCGTCCCGTGCGCACCCCACGATGACCTCGCCCACCACCTCGAACGTGTCTCCCGCGGCACCGAGTCGAGGCCGTCCCGCTGCCGCGAGGCCCTCGGCGAGAGCGGGCAGGGTGCGCTCTCGTACGTGCTGTGCGCTGTTGAACGGCATCACCAGGAGTCCGTCGGCCACCTCCCCGGCGGCCGCGGTCATCCGCGGGCCGAGCGCCGCGAGCAGCACCGGCGGGACGGGGTGCGGCGAGGGCTCCGGCCGGAAGGTCGGTGGCATCAGGGTGTGGCTGGTGTACGTGCCCTCGTAGGCCAGGGGTTCGCCGCCTGCCCAGGAGTCCAGCACGGCCCTGGTCGCGCGGACCCACTCCCGCATGCGTCCGACCGGCGGGTCGAACCGGGAGCCGTACCTGCGGGTGACATGTGCCTTGACCTGGCTTCCGAGTCCCAGGCGGAAGCGGCCGCCGGACAGTTGCTGCAGATCCCAGGCCGCATGCGCGAGGTGGACCGGCGAACGGGGCAGCGCCACCGCGATGTTGGTCATCAGGTCGAGCCCGACGCCTTCCCGGGCGGCGGTCACGAGCGGGAAGAACACATCGTGGCCGCCCTCGAAGGTGAAGGCGCCGTCGAACCCCTGCTCCTTGAGCCGCCGTGCGGCGACGCCCTCCTCGCCGAGCGCGGCCACCAGCTGGGTGTCGACCGGCAGGTGACGCGTCACGACCTTCCTCCTTCCAGCCACTCGAGACCGCTCTCCACCATGGCGGGCAGATCTCCCGTCCCGCCTTCGGCGACCCATTGCTCGACCGCGATACGGAGGACGGCCAGCGCATGCGCGGCCAGGTAGCGCGGCCGCAGGTCGGTCGGCGCCAGCGGGCCGAAGCGGGGCGCGAGGAGCTGGGCGAGCGCGGTGGTGTAGGTCTCCTGGAACTCCAGGCCGCGGGAGCGAAGGGATGGCGAGGCGGCGACCATCCGGCCCTGGAGAAGATCGAACTCCCGTAGATCAGGGCTCTGTTGGAAGCCGCGTATCTGCGTACGTATGGCTTCCGCCATGGCCCGGCGCGGGTCGATGTCCTCGGGCTGCTCGGCGAGCGCGGCCAGGAGCGCGGCGAGACGGTTCTCGTAGAAGCCGATGACCACCGCCGACTCCTTGGAGTCGAAGTGCCGGAAGAACGTGGCCCGTCCGACCTGGGCGACTTCGGCGATGTCGGTCACGGTGACCTCGTCGATGCCGCGCTCGCGCACCAGGTCGGTGGCCGCCGCCACGATGCGCTCGCGCCGTCTCTGCTTCTTCAGCTCGCGCAGGCCGGAGGGTTCAACGCCCCTTGCCTCGTTGACTTTCTGATGCATAGTCAGGACTATACGGTGTCCCAACTGAGTCAGAGTCTCAGTTTGTTGAGCCGGCCGGAGAACAGTCAGATGTCGGCGCGGTCACCCGGAGGTCGCGATGCTCACCAAGTACGACGAACTGCTGTGCCACCAGAACACCACCACCTTCGACCATGTCGGGCAGAGCGATCTGCGCTGGACGGAGCGCGTCGTCCTGTACGGCTTCGACACCTCGAAGGGGGCCGGTTCGGGGGTCAACTTCATGACAGGCATGGCCCGTTACCCCAACCGGAACATCCTGGACGCGTACGGGATGGTCACCGTCGGCGACAAGAACGCGCACGTCGTCCGCGTGTCGGGCGAGCTGCGGCCCGAGACCGGCGTGCTGGCGTCGAACACCGTCGGCCCCTACACGTACGAAATCATCGAGCCCCTCCACAAGATCCGCGCCTCACTCGCGGAGAACGAGCACGACCTCAGCTTCCAGCTGGACTTCGACGCCACGTTCCCCGCCTACGAGCAGGCCCCGGCCTTCTTCCGCTCGCGCGGCCGAGTCCTCGAGGACGCCCGGCGCTTCTACCAGAACGGCCGGCTCAGCGGCTGGATCAAGGCTGGGGGCCAGGAGTACGAGATCGATCCCGCGACCTGGCGGGTGGGCCGCGACCACTCGTGGGGTGTACGGCGCGGGGGCGGGGGCGGCAGCGTGCCCGAAGGCGCGTTCCTCCAGCCCGCCGAAGTCCGCGACGGCGGCATCTACTTCATGGGCATCCTCGACTTCGGCGACCACCTCGTCCACTTCGCCCAGCGCGAGACCTCGGCGGGCGAGCGGTACCACTTCGAGGGCGGTGTGCACCCCGCGCTCGGCGGACCGGGGGACCAGCAGCCGGTGGTCTCCGTGGAGCACGACTTCCGTTTCCGGGACGGGACTCGGCTGATCGACTCCGGCGCCGTGAGCGTCGCCACCGCGGACGGCGCGACCCGCGAGATATCCCTCCGCGCCATGACCGACTTCTGGCCGGGACTCGCGGGTTACGACCACTACCGCGACTACATGTCCGGCATGTGGAAGGGCCCCTCCTTCATCGACGGCTTCACCGCCGACATCACCGACCCGGCCGTACGCGAACGCGTCAGCATGCTCACCGAGACCCTGTGTCAGGTCGAGTGCGACGGCCAAGTCGGCTACGGCCTGCTCGAGATGGTGTGCGTAGGAAACTACCCGCGCTACGGCTTCCGGGCCGCCACCGGACGCGCGTGAGGGGCCGGCGACGATGACGACATACACACCCGAGCTCCCGCCGCTCCCGGAGCTGACGAAGCGCCTGGCCGACTGGCTGCGC
Organism: Streptomyces mesophilus; assembly: GCF_011044995.1. Lineage (GTDB taxonomy): Bacteria > Actinomycetota > Actinomycetes > Streptomycetales > Streptomycetaceae > Streptomyces > Streptomyces mesophilus. The sequence continues at coordinate 19,942 of NZ_JAAKZW010000003.1, forward strand.
GAGCAGCTGCCCGAGCGGCACATCCTCACGGTGTCCGAACCGCAGCCGGCCGAGCGCGGCATGTCCACCGACACCCGCCACTTCACCCTGACCTGGCAGGAGAACGGCGAGCGCAGCTCCGAACGGCTCGTGCTGCGCTGCCCGCCCGCTTCGCCTCTGTTCCCCGACTACGACCTGGCCCGGCAGTTCGATGTCATGCGGGCCCTCGCCGGCACCCCGCTGCCCGTCCCCGGAACCCGCTGGCTGGAACCGGACCCGAGCGTCATCGGCCGCCCCTTCTACGTGATGGACGAGATCCCGGGCTGCGTCACCGCATCGGACTTCCCGACCTACCACGTCCACGGCACCTACTTCGAGGCGACGCCCGAGGGCCGAAAGACGATGTGGCGGCGCTGTGTGGAGACCCTCGCCGAGGTGCACGCGCTCGACTGGCAACAGCTCGGCCTGTCCTTCCTGGCCCGGCCCGACTACGGCGAAGGGGAGCTGAACCAGCAGATCAACTACCTCGAGCACTGCCTGCATTGGGCACTCTCGCAGGAGGGAGAACAGCCGCAACCGGTACTCGAGCAGGCCGTGGCCTGGCTCAGGGCCCACCGCTACACATCCGAGCGCATCACGCTTTGCTGGGGCGACGCCCGTATGAGCAACATCCTCTACGCACCGACCGCGGACTTCGAGGTCCGCGCCGTCCTCGACTGGGAGGTCGCCTTTCTCGGCGACCCCGAGAGCGATCTCGCCTGGATGCTGTTCCTCGACTGGATGAACACCACCGCGGGCGGGATAACTCCGGCCGCAGGAACCCCCACACGGGAGGAGACCGTCCGCCACTACGAGGACCTGACCGGCCTGCAGGTCCGCCACCTCCCCTACAACGAGGTCCTAGCCGCCCTCCTCCTGGCCGTCCCCCTCCTCGGCATCACCCGCCGGATGCGCGCGCAGGGCCAGATCCCACCCGAGGCAGATCCGGTACGCCACTGCTGTCAGCGCATCACCGAAGTGATCGGGACAGCAGGTCTGACCTGAGGCGTGGACGTCCGTGGCCGCAGATGGAGAAGGTCACAGAAGCAGGCGCGGTGGCGGGAGTTGAACTCCAGAGGCGAAGCTGGAGCTGTCGAAATCCGATCGCCACGGCGGGGCGGAGTCTTCTACCGTTCCGTCATGCAGATCGTCGTGACGCTGGACTGTGGTGACACCGAATCGCAGGCGGGATTCTGGCTTGCGGCGCTCGCCCCGCTGGACTACCGGCGCGGATTCGCTGGACCGCCCTATCTGAGCTTGGTCGGCCCAGCTTCCGCACCCACCCTTCTCCTGCAGCAGGTCCCGGAGACGAAGGAGGGCAAGAACCGGATGCACCTCGACCTCGACTTCGGTACCGAGGACCTGGACGCCGAGGTCGAGCGCCTCCAACTACTTGGTGCCCGGAGAATCTCTCGAGAGCAGAGCGAACATGGCTTTCGCTGGATCGTGGTTGCCGATCCGGAAGGCAACGAGTTCTGCGTATTCGTTCCCCCGGCCAAGGTGGCGGGTTCTCAACAGAGTCGACCCCATACGCGGTCTTGAGAACCGTGGTGGCGCAAGTGATGAGGTTGGCGGCTCGGGCTTGCCGTCTGAGGAAAGGGCAGTCCAAGGTCGTCCTGGTGTTGTCCGGGGATTACCGGCATCCGTTCGAGGGGGAGCGGATCCGGCGAACGGTGCGTCGATCAGTACGCATCGCAGAGGCCTTGGATTCGAGCCTGCCGGACGTCTGGATCTACGGGGCCGACTGCCACCGTCTCCCTGCGATCCAGAGCGGCGCTCTTGAGACGTGGATCGCGGACTGGGCAGTCCTGGCGAGGAGCCCCGTATTCGGCGAGATCACGGAGAGCGGCAATCCGCTGGCCCGTTCAGTGCGGAAGTACGGGTTGTTCAAAGGCGGCAGTGTCGCCGGAGCGATGGAGGTGCTGCGGAAGGAATATGAGACCTCCCGGGTGCCGGTCCTTGTGCTCTTCCACGTGGAGTCGATGGAGGGTGAGGACAGGAGTGTTGCCAGGCAGTTGGAGAAGGCGTCGGGCAAACCGCTGTTCTGGCAGTTCCTCGCCCAGTTGGACGGGACGTCCTATTCGGTGCTGAACCGGTTGGACGACGTGCGCCGGGAACGCCCGATGATCACGAACGCGCATTACAGCGACTCTTGGAACATGGACATATCGGCCGGGTTCGACACGTTCCAACAGTTTGCGATGATCAAGCCCTATGCGCGCTGGGCGAGGGAGTCCCGTCGATAAGTGGGCCTGGCAGGCTCGAAGCCATGTCCGAGCAGCTTGCCGGCGACGCAGCGCCGGACGATCCCCTGCGCGAGTACGTGCCGCTGTATCCCGAGGTGGTTCAGGCGGGTTCCTTGCAGAACGCGCTGCAGGCGGTGGCTGATCGCGTGGGTCACCAGCTCCCGATCGAGCTGACGTCCTCGCCAGGCCGTCGCGGCAATCCTCGCGGGCCTGCCCAACGACGCGGTACCACGACCTTGATCGTCATCAAGGTAACCAGGTGAGGCGTCTACCGGATCCGGTAGACGCCTCACCCTGCTTGAGGTGAAGGTCGTTCCAGCAGGGCGGGCCGTTCGGTCACGGGCGGCTCGTGCCCGCAGCGGTGGTGGGTGCGGACGGTGTGGTGAACGGCCGTCCGCACAGGCGGATCTTCGGTTGATTTAGTACTGCTCGGTTTCGATGAAACCGGTGTCTGCGTCGTCGGTGTGGGTGCCGTAGGTGTCGGGGCCGGGGTTGTAGGTGTCGGCTGCGGTGGTGGGGTCGAATCCGGGCGGGCTGTCCTTGAGGCCCATGCCCATGCCGGCCAGCTTGGCCTTGACCTCGTCGATGGACTTCGCACCGAAGTTGCGTACGTCGAGGAGGTCGGCTTCGGAGCGGGCGACGAGTTCGCCGACGGTGTGGATGCCTTCGCGCTTGAGGCAGTTGTAGGAGCGGACGCTGAGGTCCAGTTCCTCGATGGCCAGGGCGAGGTCGGCGGCGAGGGCGGTGTCGACGGGGGAGGGGCCCATGTCGATGCCCTCGGCGTCGATGTTCAACTCCCGCGCCAGACCGAACAGTTCCACGAGCGTCTTGCCGGCGGATGCCATGGCGTCGCGGGGGCGCATGGCCTGCTTGGTCTCGATGTCGACGATGAGCTTGTCGAAGTCGGTGCGCTGCTCGACTCGGGTCGCCTCGACCTTGTAGGTGACCTTGAGGACCGGGCTGTAGATGGAGTCGACCGGGATGCGGCCGATCTCCTGGCCGACCTGCTTGTTCTGCACGGCGGAGACATAGCCGCGACCGCGCTCGACGGTCAGCTCCATCTCCAGCTTGCCCTTGCCGTTCAGCGTCGCGAGCACCAGGTCGAGGTTGTGGACCTCGACGCCGGCGGGCGGGGCGATGTCCGCGGCGGTGACGACGCCGGGGCCTTGCTTGCGCAGGTAGAGCACGACCGGTTCGTCGTGCTCGGAGGACAGGTCGAGCTGCTTGATGTTCAAGATGAGGTCGGTGACGTCGTCCTTGACGCCCGGCACGGTGGTGAACTCGTGCAGCACGCCCTCGATACGCACGCTGGTGACCGCGGCGCCCGGGATCGAGGACAGCAGCGTACGGCGCAGAGAATTGCCGAGCGTGTAGCCGAAGCCCGGCTCGAGGGGCTCGATCACGAACCGGGAACGGAACTCGTCGACGACCTCTTCGGTCAGCGAAGGGCGCTGAGCGATCAGCATGCGGTGGTGCCTCCAGACTCCGGCGCCCCCTGATGCGACGCCATGGACACTGCACGCTACCGGCAATCCGACCCCACCCGACGCCGCACCGCCCACACACCCGGACACAGAACCGTCCCGAGCGACCAACCGTCGCGAGCGCTGTCCCGGCAGTTTGTACGGAGCCACTCACCGCGGCACGTGCGGGAGATGTGGACGCCTTCGCGGACGAGTAGGCGTTCATCTGTGGACCCTCCGCTGTACGCCGCCCTGCCCGCGGGGCCGCGCGAACTTGCGGGAAATGACCGGGACTTGGTGCCTTTTCACTGCTGTGTGGCAGCTCTTCATGGCCTTGTCGAGACGACTTGCAAGCACTGTCCGGCTCCGCCGGACGGCTATCGTCCACGTGCGCGCGTGGATTAAGGTCGTGGCGGGATCGGGGTGTTCATGCTCCCGATGGGGCGGACCACGCGGTTCAGTGGCGCCTACGGCCCAGGTTGAGCGAGAAGCGTGCGGGCCTCGCCCGGATCGGGGGACCGTGCCCAAGGACAACTCCGTCGCGCGCCACCGTCAGGCTCGCCTCTTCGCCGACTGCGTCGGCATCGGTTTCGCCGAGGCCCTGCGCCGCCTGGACGACGCCCGCACTGCGGCCCGCGACCACCGGCACGGGTCGCCGAACATGGCCTTCCTCACCCGTGAGCCCTACAGCGGCGGCCACACCGTGGACACCGACCTCGCCGCCCGCGTGGTCGGAGCCGCGGGGGACAGGTGCCGCCACTGCCAGATCATGTGGTCGGTCGAGGCCCTGGACCACCGGCCTACCGTGGCCGCCCTCGCCGGGAGCGTGTTCGGGTTCCTGCCCAAGGCCGGGAGGGTGCGGGACTCCACCGTGCGATGGGCCGTCCTGGCCCGGCGCGCACGCGCCGACCGGGGCGACTCCGCGGCCGCCTCGGCGGTGTGGGAGGCCGTCGAGGCGATGGAGGTCCCACAGGTGTACGGGCTGCTCGAGGACGGGCTCCGCGTGCGGACCATCAAGTGGCCTGTCGTCGTTCATCACAGCGACTTCGGCGATGCCTGGGACGGCGAACCCCGCTATCAAGTGACCGTGGCGTCCGCGGAGGATGGCAGTCCCCAGGTGCCCGCGCTCGGGCTCGGACACGAGGCCGGCCGGGCAGGGCTGGCCCACCTGCGCGAGGTAGGCCTGCCCAACTCGGACGGGGACCGTGAGCCCGTCATGGACCCCAGGTGGGAGGTGCGGGTCAGCCTCGGAGCCCGGGCGTTGAAGGCGATCGTCCGCGTCGACGACGAGGGGCGCGACGACCTCGTGCTGTGGGAGGCCGCCAAGCCCGTCCCGTTGACCGCCCGCTGGTGGGACCTGCTCGACCGTACACAGCACGTCGTGGTCTTCGGTCCTTACGCAGTGGGCGCCCCCGAGGCCCCCGAGCGTGTCGCCGTCGTCGCTCGGGTCAAGTTTTGGTGAGTCGTCGGAGTACGGCAAAAACCACTGCGGGACCGGGTGATTGGCCAATGGCGCGCTCCCCGTAGCCACCCGCGCTGATGTCCTGAGTGAGACTCTCCTCCCGCCCTTGTTGTGGCCTGGCCAATCCGGCCTCCGGACGACCAAGTAGCCTGTAGGGCCCGATCTGTGACGGATCATTCGGCGCGAGGGCCTGCACGTGGTTCGTGTGGCCTCTGTCCTCCACGTGAGGAAGTGCCTCGACGAACAGCGAAGTGTCAGCCGGTGCGGCATGGCCGCGTGGAGCGTGAGGAGGGCAGGGGGCGGGCCGATGAGGGTGCCGTGCCTCTGGGGGCGTATGACGCAATGGCGGACGTTGAGTGATGCCGAAGTGGTCGAATTCGCGGCGCGGTTGCGCTCGTTGGACTGCACATGGGAGTTGGGCGGCACGCCCATGGCGAGGCGGTCGGCGCAGTTCCCTCGTCAGGCGCTGATGATCCGGCCGCGCTGGGAGTTGCTCGACACCGGGTTCAAGAGGACCACACGCGCCGCCACCCGTAGGGGGAGTGCGCAGGACGGGCAGCTGGTGGAGCGCGTGCAGCTGCGCCTGACCGACTACACGGTCGAATGGGACCTGCCGCTGGACGCGTTCGTGAGGATGGCCGCCGCGCTGGGCACGTCGCTGGGCGCGCCGACGGACCGCAGGCCGGGTGCGGATGCCGAGATCCACTGGGCCGGTGCGGACACCACCGTGGTACTGCGTAAAGCGGGAAGCGCGGTGTACCTGGAGCTGGCGACCAACAACCGGCTGGCCCTCGACGAGGAACTTCGGCAGATGGACGCGTACGAAGAGGGGCTGCTGTGACGGGTTGGGACGGGTTCGGCGAGGCTCTCGCCGAGGAGCTGGCGTCGCTGTCCTCCGGTTCGGTGCTGATCATCAGAGAGGCCGGGCAGACAGGCAGGTACGCGCAGTTCCTGCAGAGTGACACCACGGTCGAGGCCGAACTGGTCGGCGACCATCACCTCGACCCCGCACTGCGCGCCGGGGAATCGGGCAGCAGGCTGATCGCCGATGCGGGCTGGAAGCCGCCTGAGGACACCGTCTACGGGCACAACTGGTGGGCGGAGCTGCCCTGGCCGTCGCCTTCGGCCGCGTACCGCGAACTCGCGGCGATGACCGTGACCGGGTTGGGCGACGGCCTGCGGATCACGGGACCGCAGGCGCTCGTCTACGAGGCATGGGACGGGCGCAGGGGCAATCGTTCTCTGAACTTGCCCCGCCTGGGCCTGACCCCGCAGACCTGACGAAGGGCGGCGAGCGGGGCCATGTCCGCACAGGACGCGAAGGTGCGACGGCTGGCGCGGCTCGCCGCACAGGTCGACTGGGCGAAGGTGGTCGATCCCTACAGCACCGAGCGGTACGGCCCACAGGTGCTGGATGAGCTCTGGTCGGCCGACCGCAACACGGCCGACGAGATGTGCACGAGTCTGTACTACGTGGCCGTCGGCGACGGCAGTTCGGTGCGGGCTGCGGCCGCCGAGATACTGCCGTTCCTCGTCGAGGCCGCCCGGGATCCGGCCGTGACGGTGCGCGCCGACATCCTGCAGACGATCGCCGAGATCGCCGAGACCGGCAACACCACCCCCACCGCGGAGGTCGCCCCGCTCCTCAAGGGCAAGTGGCGTCCGACCGTCGACCCGGCGTGGCCGCCCGCCTGGGAGCGCGCCGCCGACGGGCTGCTGCCGCTGCTCGACGAAGAGGACGGCCTCATCCGCGCAGGAGCGGTCCGCGCACTCGCACAGTCGGGCGCCCACGCGGACACCCTCATCCCCGTCCTGCAGGCGCGCTTCGAGAACGAACCGGACCTGTGGCCGGCCGAACGCTTCGTGCTGGCCGTCGGCGAGCTCGCCCGCTACGCCGTCCGGCAACGCGAAGAGGCCCTGGCATGGCTGCGGTCGCGTACGACCGACGAAGGCAAGGGCGAGGAGCCCGACTTCGACGAGGACATCGACGCCTGGATCGCGTGGGACGACGAAGTCCGCCACGACGTCCGGCTTCACGCCGTTCAGGCGCTGCGCCGCGCGCTGCCCGGCCATACCGACCCTTGCTACGCCCGCGTCACCACCGACGCACTGCTTGCCTCCGCCGGAGCCTCTGTCGATCTTCCCGCGCAGTACGTCGCGACGCGGATCGACGTCATCACCGAAGCCGACCGACGGCTCGGTGCGGACCTCCCCGGACGACTCGCCCTCGCCCACGTGCTGTTGGGACACGACCACGCGGCAACGCGCGCGGGCGGCCTGAGGGTCGCTGCCGCACTGATGTCCCGCTGGCGCTCCGCGGAACCCGATCTCGTGCCGGCCGTGGCGGGGCTCGTGGACGACACAGATGTGGACAACCGCCTGTTCGCATTGCGGGTGCTCGCCATGTGCGGCGCGGCTGCGCACCCGTGGGCCGACCGCATCGCCGCCCACCTCGCCGCGGCGGACGAGGCCCACGCATCGGTGCGGGAGCACGCCAGTTGGGCGCTGAGCCGTATCGGCGACGACCGCTGCGTGCCCTCCCTCGCTGAATTGCTCGCCGCCCGCGGAGAATTCACCAGCGGCCACGGCGGTTCGACCGAGCGAGGTTGGAAAGCCGGCGACCTGAGCCTCGCCGAGGCGCTCGCCCCCTTCGCCGCGCACACCGACGTACTCCTCGACCCGCTCCTGGCCCGCCTTGCGGCCTCGGCGCAGCACCCGCACTCGTACTACTCGATCCTGCGCCGATGGCACCGGGACGCAGGTCGGGTCGTCCCGCGGCTGATCGAACTCCTCGATGACGACGAGACGTTGATGGCCGCCGCGCACGCCCTGCTCCGGATGGACCGCGGTGCCGTCGCCGTCGCCCATCGTGACCGGTTGCGCCGGCGACTTAGGGACCCCGCGGCCTCGGAGTACCCGGACCTCGCCTCCATCAGTCCTTTCGAGTACCACGCCCTCACCGGGGACGACGAGCCCGTACGCGCCCTGCTGCGCTCGACCGACCCCAGCGGCTTCCCGAAACCCGGCCCCGAACTGCCTGAGCCCACCCTGCTCCGAGCCTGCGTCACTCTCGGCGGTTCGCTCGGGGTCTCGGCGGCAGACGGACTGCGCGAGTTGTTCCGCGAGGCGCTGAGCAGGAAGCCCGACCGCTGGTCCGATGCGCCGGAGGGCGCCGTGGAACGGGCCCGGGCGCTGTGGCGGGTCACCGGTGATCCGGAGGAAGTGCTGCCCGGACTGCAGGAGTTGACTGCGCGCAGCGCGTCCGATGTCTACCCGACCCCCGGCGGTGTAGAGGCCCTGCTGCTCTTCGCCGAGGTCGCCGCCATGCGTCCTCCCGTCGCGGCACCTGTCGCGCGGCAGCTGTCCGCCACCGCCAGGGCGCGGATCAGGCACGGCAACCGCTTCGACGCGATGAAGGCCGTCCGGAGCCTGTGGCAGCTCACCTCCGACCCCCAGCAGGTCGTCCAGGCTCTGATCGACCTCGTCGGCATCTGCCCGCCACCCGGCAGCGCCCGCCCCACCATCCTCGACCCCCTGCACCTCCTCGCCGAGGTCGCCGCCGTCGACCCGGCGTCCGTCACCCCGGCCCTACCTGTCCTGCACACCCTCCTCGAGACGGACGAACGTCCCGTACGCCATGACCAATGGGGCGCGGTCCGCGATGACGACGCCTTGTGCGCGGCGGTTCGGGCCGTACTGGATGCCGCTGCCGTGCGGGACGCCACCAACGCCGAGGACACCGCAGGACAGGAGAGCGTGCCGGGCGCCTGAGGGGACGCCGGGTTCCGCGGAGTGGATGCCTTGCGAGCGGTGCAGGTGGCAGGGTTGATCACCAGTGGAGTACGCGATGGCACGGGGGAGTTGTGGTGCAGGGGCGTTGGCTGGAGCCGTATGTCGTGGACGGGCAGTACGAGGTGTGGATGGTCCATGAGCAGGGAGGCATGGGCCTGGTCCACCGCGTGAAGCACCTCGAGTGGGGCGTCATGCTGGCCATGAAGTCGCCCCGCCCGGAGCTGCTCGCCGGTGCGGGTTTCCTCGACCGGTTCGTGGCCGAGGCCGAGACCTGGGTGTCCCTCGGGCTGCATCCGCATGTGTGCGGCTGCCATTACGTGCGCACGATCGACGGCGTACCGCGTGTCTTCTCCGAGTACGTCAGCGGCGGCAGCGTTGCCGACTGGATCGGTGACGGGCGGCTGCACGAGGGCCGGCCCGCCGAAGTCCTGGCCCGTATCGCCGACTTCGCCATCCAGGTCGCCTGGGGTCTCGACTACGCGCACAGCCGCGGTCTCGTGCACCAGGACGTCAAGCCCGGCAACGTACTCGTCGACCTCGACGACACGGTCAAGGTCACCGACTTCGGTCTCGCCCGGGCCCTTGCGAGCACCGCCGCGAGCACCCAGCCCGGAGGTGAGCAGGACGAGGGCTCCCTCCTCGTCACCCACGCCGGCCTCACCCTCGCCTACGCCTCGCCCGAACAGGCCGCCGGCGAACGCGTCAGCCGCCGCACCGATGTGTACAGCTTCGGCGTCCTGGTCCTCGAGATGTTCACCGGCGAGGTGACCTGGCTGGCCGGTCCCGCCGCGGGAGAGGCCCTGGCCGCGTACCGGGCCGACAACGAGGACGGGCCGCCGATGCCGTACGGCATCGGGGCTCTCCTCGCCCGCTGTCTGCGCCAGGACCCCGCCCGCCGGCCGGCCTCGCTGGCGGACGTGGCGGACGTACTGACCGGCCTGTACGAGGACATGACCGGTGCCCCCTACCCCCGTGCACGACCGGCCGGGGCCGATCTGCGCGCCGACGAGCTGAACAACCGTGCCCTGTCGCTCCTCGACCTCGGACGTTCCGCCGACGCGGAGGAGGCCTTCGCGGCCGCGCTCGCCGCGGACCCGCGTCATCTTGTCGCGACGTACAACCAGGGCCTGCATCAGTGGCGGCAGGGCAAGCTGCTCGACGACGAATTCGTCGCCGCACTGGAAAGCCTGCGTGCGGATACCGCTACCGACGCCTGGCAGGCCCGCCATCTCCTGGCCCAGGTCCACCTGGAGCGCGGCGATCACGGCAGCGTCGAGCCGCTCCTGGACGAAATGGACCGTGCCCGCCCCCGTACCGAGGAGGCCGCGGCGCTCCGTTCCGCGCTCGGCGCCGGCCAGGGCACCACGGACCGCTCCCAACCGCTGCCCTGGAAGGAAATCTGGACGGGCAGGCCCCGGCGCGTGCGGCTGTACCCGGACGGGAGTTGGGCGCTGGCCGGCGGACCCGGCGGCCAGGTTCAGCTCTGGCACCTGCCGACCGGCGAAGCCCACCGCACCCTCACCGGCCACGACACGGACATCGTCGCCGTCGACGCCACGTCCCGCCGAGCCGTCACCGCCGATGCCGGCGGCGTCGTACGGCAGTGGGATCTGCCCGAGGACCGCCGGCTCGGCGTCAAGCGGCTGCCGCAGGTCGGCGAGGTGCGCCTGACCCCCGACGCCCGCACCGTCGTGGCGCTGGCCGGCGAACGCCTCACCGCCTGGGACTTCCCCGACGGACAGCCTTACGTCATCACCTCGCAGGACGGCTTCACCGCATTCGACGTGAGCAACGACCGCGCCCTCACCCTCACCGGCGACGGCGTCGTTCAGGCCTGGGACCTCGCCTCACGCAGCCTCCTGTGGACCATGCCGCAGCACCGTCATCAGGTCGACACCGTCGCCCTCAGCCGCGACGGCCGACGTGCCGTCGTCGCCGCGATCAACAGCCCACGGCGACACGAGCTCAAGGTGTGGGACATCGACCAGGGCCGTGAGATTGCCACGATGACCGCCCCCGGCTGGACGGTCACGACGCTCGCCCTCAGCCCGGACGGCCGTTACGCGCTTTCCGGGGTCGAGGACGAGAGCCGCGTACGCCTGTGGGATCTGGACCGAGGCCGCTGTCTGCGCACCTTCGAAGGCCACAACACCCGCTTCGGGGAACTGCGGCTGCGACTCGGCGACCGCGAGGCGACGATCATGGACCTGGACGACGCGCGGTGGCTGCAGTGGGACCCCCCGGGCACGTTCACCGCCACCCCGGTGCTCGGCAGGCCCCGGCGCCAGGCCGACCTCGACCGCCACGGACGCTGGAGTGCCGCCCTCCTGGCCGGCGCCGAGAAGGCCCTTGCCGCAGGCCGGACTTCGGTGGCGGTGGATTTGGTGCAGCGCGCCAGGGCCGTGCCCGGGCACGCCAGTGATCCGCGGGCGATGGAACTGTGGCGGGTCCTCGGCACCAAGACGGTGCGCTCCGGGGTGCGGTCGGTGCGTGCGGCATGGGAGCTGACGGACATCCAGTCGGTGGGGTCGGTGGCGATCTCCCCGGACGGTGTGAAGGTGTGTGCGTCGGGCGGCGGGCAGGTCCGGCTGTGGGACACGACGACCGGGGTGCAGCTCGCGGCCTGGAAGGACGACGGCACGGGCACGGTCGCGCTCCTGTCGGACGGGCGTCGGGTGGTGGCCAGCGGGAATCGGCGGATCGTCATGCGGTCGGCTCCGCACGGCCACTGGCCCGTAGTGCTGAACACGGATCCGAGCGACGGCCTGCGGGGCCGTCGCGGTACGGGGGCGACGGGGGATCGCGGAACGGCGTCGGTGAGTGCGGACGGGTTGGTCCTGACGGCTTGCCTGGACGGCGAGTTGCGGCTGTGGGACCTGGCGGCCGGCGATTTGATACGGACGCTGCCGGGCGGTCAGTCCAACAGCGTGTGGCTCAGCGCCGATGCGCGGCGTGCGGTGTCCGCCGGCTTCGACGGCACGCTGCACATCTGGGACATGGAGTCCGGGACGGAAGTGACCGCCCCGCACCCAGGTGTCTGGGTGACGTCGGTGTGCCTGAGCGCCGACGGCCGGATCGTGCTGAGCTCCGGGCATCACGGGGACTGGACGCTGTGGGTGACCGACGCGACGACCGGAGCGTTCGTGCGGGGCCTGAGCAAGGAGCGGGACGACGAGGACGTGGTATGGACGGTGCGGCTCAGCTCGGACGGGCTGTTCGCGTTCTCGGGGGACGAGGAAGGCGATGTGCGGATCTGGGAGATCGCCACGGGACGGCACATCCGGACCCTGGAAGGTCATACGGGGCAGGTCAACGGCCTGGCGCTGACACCGGACGACCGCTACCTGCTGTCGGGCAGCGAGGACGGCAGCGTGCGGTTGTGGGAGCTGGACTGGGAGCTGACGGCCGCAAAGTGATGTTCAGCGGGCGGCGTTGGCGTGTGTGAATGGTGCGGGACGGGGGCGGGGCCCGATGGTCGCGTTCGGGATGGGGGATGAGGATCCGTTGGTCGCGGCAGATGGAGGTGCGCCATGAGCGGCGGCATGGGCGGGGACTCCGCCTACGCCGACAGTGTGCTGTTCGTGCTGGGCCGGGCGCTCGTCGAGGCGCGTTCCGGCCGGGCGCGCGAGGTCGAGCCGGACCACCTGCTGGTGGGGATAGGCACGTTGTGCCGTCCTGATCTGGCGGCGATCCTCGCGCGCGGTCAGCAGGAGCCGGCGGTACGGGAGTCGATCGAGGCCGATGCGCAGCGCGTCATGGAGTCCTTCGCCCGCGCCGGGATCAGTCCCCGCAGGCTGCGCCGGAGTCTGCGCGAGGCACTGGTCGTCGAGGGCGGACCCGGCGCGGGCGAGCGCCCGCTGAGCCGCGCCACCCGCCGGGCCTTGCGCCGAGCCACGGAACTGGCGGGCCCGGAGAAGGCCGGCGCCGTGCATCTGCTGCAAGCCGTGCTCGACGAACTCACGCCCGTGGGCCGTCACGTCCTCAAGACGTACGGGATCAGCAACGCCAGCGCGGCGTTCTTCCCCGAGGTGCCCGACACCCCGCATCTCGACCTCTACGGACGCGACTTGAGCGCCCTGGCCCGGGCCGGCAAGCTGCCCAGGCTCATCGGCCGCGGCACCGAGCTGCGTACCCTCGCCCGCATCCTCATCCGACAGCGCAAGGCGAACGCAGTTCTCGTCGGCCACGCAGGCACCGGCAAGACCGGCATCGTCGAAGGCCTCGCCCAGCGGCTCGTGTCGCCCGGCGCCCCCGCCGAGCTGGCCGGGGCGCGGATCGTGGAGCTGTCCATGTCGGCGCTGCTGGCGGGCGCGCAATACCGCGGCGAGTTCGAGGCGCGGATGCAAGCAGTCCTGGCCGAGGCGCGGGACGCGCCGGACGTGATCCTCTTCATCGACGAGCTGCACACCGTCCTGCGGGCCGGAGGACGCGGGGCGAGCGACGCCGCCAACGTCCTCAAACCCGCGCTGGCCCGGGGCGAGTTGCGGTGCATCGGGGCCACGACGCCCGGCGAATACCGCCGCGACATCGAGGACGATCCGGCGCTGCAGCGTCGCTTCGAGGTCGTCTGGGTCGACGAGCCCGACCGGGACGAGGCGGTGGCGATACTCAACGGCGTTGCCGCATCGTTCGCCGCGCACCACGGCGTACGGATCGAGCCGGAGGCGGTGGAGGCGGCCGTGGATCTGGCCATCCGTCATCTGCCCGATCAGCGACTGCCGGACAAGGCCATCGACGCCCTTGACCAGGCGTGCGCGGCGGCCCGTATCCGCACGCTGAGTCCGGACGCCGAGCCGGAGCCGGCGCAGCCGATCGGCCGGGACGAGGTGGCGGCGGTCGTCGCCGAACGGGCCAGGCTGCCGCTGCACCAGGTGGCGCGTGCGGAGGCGGACCGGCTGCTCGCGATGGAGGAGCATCTGCGCCGCCGCGTGGTCGGGCAGGACGAGGCCGTACGGGCCGTGGCCGAGGCGGTGCGCACCGGCCGGTCGGGTCTCGGCGATGCGCGGCGACCTGTGGGGGTGCTGCTCTTCGCGGGGCCGACCGGCACGGGGAAGACGGAACTGGCCAAGGCACTCGCTGAGTTCCTCTTCGCCGACGAGCGGCGGCTGGTGCGTATCGACCTGTCCGAGTACAAGGAACGGCACGCCGTTTCACGGCTGCTCGGTGCGCCACCGGGATACGTCGGGCATGACCGCGAGGGACAGCTGAGCGGTCCGCTCCGGGACCATCCGCACAGCGTGGTGCTCTTCGACGAGGTGGAGAAGGCGCATCCGGAAGTCCTGGACGTACTGCTGCAGATCTGCGACGAGGGTCGGTTGACGGATGCGCGCGGGCGGCGGGTGCCGTTCTCCGAGGCGGTCGTGATCCTTACGTCGAATCTGGGCACAGGGGTGGCCGCGCGGCCGACGGGCGGCTTCGGATTCGCGGGGCCGCCGCCGGTCGCCGTCGCGTCCCCGGCCGGAACGGGCGCGCCCGCAGACGGGGGCGGCCCGCGCGCCGACGGACCCGGTCACGAGGACCCCGCGCACCGGCCGGTTCTCGACGCCCTGCGCCGGCACCTGCGTCCCGAACTCCTGGGCCGGATCGCCCGGATCGTCGTGTTCTCCCCGCTGTCCGGCGCCGATCTGGAACCCGTGCTCGACAAGATCCTCGAGCGCGTCCACACGCGCCTGGCCGCCCGCGCCGTCACCCTGACCCTCACCCCCGCGGCCCGTGCCCTGCTTTTGCGCCACGGCAGCGACCGCCGGGCCGGCGCACGCTTCCTGGAACAGTCCGTCGACCGCCTTCTCGTCCAGCCCCTGGCCCGCGCCCTCCTGAGCGGCGACATCCCCGACGGAGCGCTGGTCCGTGCGGACGCCGCGGGCCAGGCACTGACCTTCGTAACGGAGCAGCCCTGATGACGCCGCCACCCGCCACCGTCAAGCTCACGGTCGTCAAGGGACGGCTCGATCCGGCCGAGTACGTCTACGACGGCCGCGCCACCTGCGTCATCGGCCGCGCCGCCGACTGCTCGCCGCAGCTGCCGAACGACGAGCACCATCGCACCGTCTCCCGCCACCATTGCCTCATCGACATCAACCCGCCCGACATCCGCATACGTGACTTCGGCAGCCTCAACGGGACCTACGTGAACGGCGAGAAGATCGGCCAACGCCGTGAAGGGCTCACCCCCGCCGAGGCCGCGGGCGACTCCTACCCCGAACACGATCTGGCCGACGGCGACGAGATCCGTATCGGCGAGACCGTGCTGCGTGTCGGTGTCACGCAAGCGCAGTCCACCCGGGTCCTGGGGGCCTGTGCCCGATGCGGCCGCGAGGTGGGCGGCGCCGGCCGGGACGGCGAAGTGCTGTGCGCCGTCTGCCAGTCGGAACCCGCCGCCGTGCTGAGGCAGCTGCTCGAGCAGGCGAAGGGCGGGCGCGCCGACCTGAAGGCCATCCACGGATACACGGTGCTGCGCGAGCTCGGCCGAGGCGGAATGGGCGCGGTGTATCTGGCGCGGCACGAGTCGACCGGCGAGCAGGTGGCGCTCAAGGTGATGCTGCCCAAGGTCGCGGCGAACGCCACGGCCCGGGCCCGCTTCCTGCGCGAGGTGGGGCTGACCCGGGCGCTGCGCCATCCGCATGTGGTGGCGCTGCACGACGCGGGCTTCGCAGGCGGCACCTTCTATCTGACCACCGAGTACTGCACCGGCGGCAGCCTCGACCACCTCCTGGCCAAACGCGGCGGCCGCCTCCCCGCAGACGCGGCCGTCCCACTGGCCCTCCAGGCCCTGCGCGGACTGGAGCACGCTCATGAACAGGGCGTCATCCACCGCGATCTCACGCCGTCCAACATTCTGCTGGACGGCTCCATGACGGCGAAGATCGCGGACTTCGGCATCGGCAAGGCCTTCGACCAGGCCGGCCTCAGCGGCCTCACCCGGACCGGTGCCACGGCGGGCAAGCCGATGTTCATGCCACGCCGGCAGGTCGTCAACTTCCGCAAGGCGCCGCCCGCGGTGGACGTCTGGGCTCTCGCCGCCTGCCTCTACCACGCGCTCACCGGGAAGACACCCCGCGAGTTCCCTCCGGGGAAGGACCCCTGGCAGGTCGTCCTGCAGGAGCCGGCCGTACCCATTCGCCGACGCGATCCCGGTGTTCCGGTGCCGCTCGCGGATGTCATCGATCAGGCACTGCGGGAACGCCCGGAGATCGGCTTCCGGAGTGCGGCGGACTTCCGGATCGCGCTGGAGCAGGCCACGTAATCCCCGGAGATCCCCACCCGGAAGCGGCAGCTGCGCGCACGCTCCTCAGAAATACGCATCCACGGCTGCGCTCAACTCATCCGTCCACTCAACGGATGCCGGAGGCTCATACCCCGCAGCCCGCACATGCGCGACGAACTCGACCGGGATCACCAGCGGCTGCTGCGTCAGATACTCGATGGAGTCCACGCGCCACAGCCACACTCCGTCCGAATGCAGCGAGGGACCGCCGGGGATGTGCCGGTCCTCCTCGAAGAAGTGCGGCTCGGCGGTCATCACGTCGAAGACACCGGGCCCGCGGCGCAGGTAACTCAACACGGCGTCCCGGTCGGGCAGTTCCTCCGTGGCCACCGAGTCGTAGAACGACGGCAGATGGTCGTGCCGGCCCCCGTACATCTCCCGGTACATCCCCACGGTCTTCAACTCCACGGCGCCGTCCCCCTCTTCCTGATCCACGCTACGCAGGCTACGGGTGCGGGTCCGGCCAGGTGTCGGCCAGGGCGCGGTCGTCCGGGAACCGGGGGCCGGGGACCGTGTCATGGACGGGTCGGCCGTTCAGCCAGCAGATGGTGAAGTGGTCGGATTCGGTGTCCAGCAGGCAGCACACCCCACCGCCGGCGGCGGTCAGGTCGGTGAACACGGCGCGCATGTTGGGGGAGCGCTCGAACATCCGGCTCATGGAGGAGGTGGCCGCGCAGAAGTTCAGTGAGGCGTATCCCGGGTGGAATTGCGACGCGAACGTGACCGTCAGGTAGACGTAGCCGACCTGAATGCGGCCGAGCTCGTCGGGTTCGGTGGGGCGGCCGCCACGATCCTCAAGGACGGCGTCGTCGGGGGCGACCATGATGCTGGTGTCGAGTTGGAGCGTGGCGGCAGTGGAGCAGTCGACCGGATCGCTCTTGAACTGCGAGGTGTAAGGGACCTCGAGTCCGATGCCGCCGGGCAACGTGAGGGAGAGCGGCGGTACGTGGCGCTCGGGCGGTGCCAGCTCGGTGAGCGTGGTCAGCGCGGTGGCGACGTTCCGCGCGGGCACGAAGATCTCGTAGCTGTAGTCAAGTCCCATGCCGCGCCCCCGAAGCCCCTGCCCTGCCCTTTGGCCGAGCAGCAGCATCGTGGCATGGGCCCTGCCGTATGCGCGCGGGCATTTTCCCCGTGAGACCTTTCCTCTTGAGGCCTTCATCAGGCTGTGAGGTGTGGGTCAGCGTGGGCGCAAGGGGTGCGGTCACGGGCTTGTCAGCGCCCGGTGTTAGCGTCGCCGCCATGGCTAATCGTTCGTATCTTTACGCCGCCGACTCGATGCCGAACGAGGCAGAGCTCCCTCAGCGGATTCGCTGCATATCCGAGCACAACTGGGACATCCCGCTCGCGCACAAGCTCATGGCGGGGCGCGGAACGACGATCGTCCCGTCCATGATCTGGAACCCACCGATCGGCATCGCCGCGGACTACGCCGGCGGGGCTTCCTTGCTCCGCGATCTCCTGCACACTGTCGGCGAGGGCCTGGGGGACGACGCCGAGTTCGCGGACTGCGTCGCCCGGACCACAGCCCACCTCGACAAGCAGGAGGCGAAGTACTTCGTCCTGGAGACCGGGGAGATCGTCTCGATGACGGGAGACGATCCGGCAGCGAGCGTGCGGCGTCTGGTGGCCGAGGACATTCCCGACGCCGTCGCCCAGGCCGAGGCAGCGATCGCCGGGGAGAACGACGACTGGCTGGTCTCGATTCGCACCGACTGGCAGCAGCATTTCGCGTCCTTCTACAGCGACGCGCTCTACTTTTCCTTCCCCACCTGAGGGGGCGGGGGGAGCGGTGGCGTCGAGCTGCTACGCCCTGCGGGGGCGCTCGAGGCCGAAGTCGTCCTGAAGCCTGTTCAGCTCCTCCTCGGCGGCCGACCGTACGTCGCCGGGGACGTCTCCGAGCTCCTTGACGAGCTCCTCGTAGATCGGCGCATCGGTGCTGGCGTTCACTGCGGTTTCCATTCCTTGGTTCACATGCTGGTGGCCGGCGCGCTGGGCGACGGACCCCGGGGAGTCTACGGCGGCGTCCGACCTGGGCCGCACCCGGTGTCCGCATCCATGACCGATACCGTCCGCTGGCCGGCAAATGGCGCTGTCGATCATCGGAGCGCAAACGCTGCACTCATGAAACTCGGAGCGCGATGGATGCTGCCGGATCACGATCCGCGCGCTGCCGGCCGTATCAGCTACCCGCAGAGCGGGATCCGGCCATGGAGTGCCGGACCGAGCACCGGGTCCGACGGCCCGCGGCTGCGCGGGTCTCGTCAGGATCACGCGAACGGTCACACGATTGAGCCCTCGTAAATAACATGACCCTGCCCGCCGCTGTGTGGTTCGGCGGTCGGGGTCAACGGTACCGAAGGGGTGGGTGTGCATCGTGAGTGTGCATCGGTACAAGGCAGTGGCTGTGCGGCAGTTGGCCGAGGTGGTGGAGAGGGTGGCGCCGAAGGACCCTGTGGCCTGGGAGGACCGCAAGCCGATCGCAGGCACGTTGGGGCTGCCGACGAAGGTCTCCCGAGCTCGGGCCCGGCAGTTGTGGATGGTGGTCGCCATGTGGGACCGCGCCTTGGAGCACAGTGAGTTTCCGGCCCGGGCGCGCCGGTCGGCAGCGGAGCTTTTCACGGCGCGTGCGCTGCGAAGGTTCTGGGAGCTTGCACAGACGGGGGAGCTGAGAACGCTCGCACCGGAGGCAGGGCGTGATCCGGTACTGCCCCTGGCGACGCTGCGTATCGTGCGGGATTGTCTGAAGATTCTTGCCCCTCTGGCCGCGCCCGCTCGCCGGGAGGTCTGGCTGCCGTCGGTGCAGCAGCCCGAACTCAAGACACCGGTACGTACGGAACCCTTGGCCACGCTGTACAGACGGCTGGCAGATCTGGCGGCGAAAGGGCCACTCGAACGAGACGGCATCAGGCTCTCGTACGAGGACCGGGCACGTCTGCTTGCGATGGTGGCGATCCTCCTCCATGCCGCACCCCGCTCCGGCGAACTCGCGGCGCTTCGGCTCTCCGATCTGGCACCCGAGGAGCGGGCCGTGGCGGTGCGCCGCCGGCAGCAGAAGGCATCGCCGAACCGAGCGGAGGAGATCGCCGAGGTGGCCGGTGTTTCACCGTCGACCGTGCGATCCGTGCTGTGGGGGCAGCACCGTCGGGTCTCCGAGGCCACGTATCGCCGCATCGTCTCGGCCCGGGACGCGCTCGCACCTCTGCCCGAAGTCGAGTGGTACGCAATGGGGGAGGGGGCGTGGGTGGCCGTGCGGCAGTGGCTCACGGTCCGAAAGGCGTTGATCGAATCCAGTTCTCTGGAGGGGGGCGAGCCCGGGCTGTGGGTGACCTTGGTGCCCACCAAGGCGGGGCCGCCGGGCATCACCTTGCGGGCTCAGGGCCTGACGCAGGCGTTCGCGCGCGGCATGAGAGCCCTGAACTGGGTGATGGCCGGACAGCGGGGGTGGGAGCCGATGCCCGTCCGCATGGAGCAGGTCCGCCGCGCGATATCCGTCGAGCCCATGGCCGGCTCCGTAGGCTCTGGTAAATAACATGACCCGGCGCGCGGTCCGCTCCGCAGACTCGCAGCGCCGTCGCTACGCGACGGATCAGCCATCACAGCACCGCTCCGCGGTGCCCTTTGAGGAGCGCTCCGCGCTCCGGAGCAGGGGAAGGCTCCGCCTTCCGAAAACGAGAACTGGAGCGCTCCGCGCTCCCGCCCGCTCCTTCGTGCTCGGGCGCTGCTCGCGCCTCCGCGTGTCTCAGCGTGTTCCAGGGGGCGGGGATCGGATCCGTACCGTGGGGAACGACCGGACCGTGGTGTGCGAGACGCCAGTGGATCAGTGGATCAGTGGACCACGCCCCCGGCCGCACGCTAGTGATGCTCGAGGGACATCGCTCAGGCTGTACGGGCGCGGCGCTACGGCCGGCATGACGCCCCGGGGGCCATGACTGATGGGTGAAGTCAGAACATCCGAGTCCGGACTGCCCATCGAGCCGCTCTACGGGCCGCAGGACCTTGAAAGCTGGGAGCCGGCCGAGAAGCTGGGGGAGCCGGGGGCGTATCCGTACACGCGTGGTGTGTATCGGTCGATGTACACCGGCCGTCCCTGGACGATGCGGCAGTACGCGGGGTTCGGTACGGCCGCGGAGTCCAATGCCCGGTACCGGCAGCTGATCGCCCACGGCACGACCGGTCTGTCGGTGGCCTTCGATCTGCCCACCCAGATGGGCCACGACTCGGACGCGGCGATCGCGCACGGTGAGGTCGGCAAGGTGGGGGTCGCCATCGACTCCATCGAGGACATGCGGGTGCTGTTCGACTCCATTCCGCTGGACCGGGTGTCGACGTCGATGACGATCAACGCGCCCGCCGCCTTGCTGCTGCTCCTGTACCAACTGGTCGCCGAGGAGCAGGGGGTGGGCGCGGATCAGCTGACGGGCACGATCCAGAACGACGTGCTGAAGGAGTACATCGCCCGGGGCACCTACATCTTCCCGCCCAAGCCGTCGCTGCGTCTGGTCGCGGACATCTTCCAGTACTGCCGGGCGGAGATTCCCAAGTGGAACACCATCTCCATCTCCGGCTACCACATGGCGGAGGCCGGGGCCTCGCCCGCGCAGGAGATCGCCTTCACGCTCGCCGACGGCATCGAATACGTGCGTACCGCCGTGGCCGCCGGTATGGATGTGGACGACTTCGCGCCTCGGCTTTCGTTCTTCTTCGTGGCGCGCACCACCCTCCTGGAGGAGGTGGCGAAGTTCCGTGCCGCGCGCCGGATCTGGGCGCGGGTGATGCGTGAAGAGTTCGGGGCGGTCAACCCGAAGTCGATGATGCTGCGGTTCCACACGCAGACGGCCGGCGTGCAACTGACCGCCCAGCAGCCCGAGGTGAACCTGGTCCGGGTCGCGGTGCAGGGACTGGCCGCGGTCCTCGGCGGCACGCAGTCGCTGCACACCAACTCCTTCGACGAGGCCATCGCCCTGCCCACGGACAAGTCGGCCCGTCTGGCCCTGCGCACGCAGCAGGTCCTCGCCTACGAGACGGACGTCACCGCGACCGTGGATCCCTTCGCCGGCTCCTACGTGGTGGAGAAGATGACCGATGACGTCGAGACGGCAGCCGTCGAACTGATGGCAAAGATCCAGGACTTGGGCGGTGCCGTCGCCGCCATCGAACGAGGTTTTCAGAAGGACGAGATCGAACGCAACGCCTACCGCATCGCTCTGGAGACCGACTCCGGCGAACGCGTCGTCGTCGGGGTCAACCGCTACCAGCTCGATGAAGAAGAGCCCTATGAGCCGCTGCGCGTCGACCCCGCCATCGAAGCCCAGCAGGCCGAACGCCTCGCCCGACTGCGCGCGCGACGCGACCAGTCCGCCGTCGACGAGGCCCTGACCGCGCTGCAGAAGGCCGCACAGGGGGCGGACAATCTCCTTTACCCGATGAAGGACGCCCTGCGCGCCCGGGCCACCGTCGGCGAGGTCTGCAATGCGCTGCGCGAGATCTGGGGCACCTACGTCCCCGGCGACACGTACTGAGCTCGTACTGAGCTCGTCCCGTATCCCGTCAATGCTTCGAGGATTCAGATGCCGACCGAGACCTCTGCCGTTCCGATCCGCGTGGTGGTCGCCAAGCCGGGCCTGGACGGGCACGACCGTGGCGCCAAAGTCATCGCCCGGGCGCTGCGGGACGCGGGCGTGGAGGTCATCTACACCGGCCTGCACCAGACACCACGGCAGATCGTGGACACGGCCATACAGGAGGACGTCGACGCCATCGGTCTTTCCGTGCTGTCGGGCGCGCATATGACACTGTTCGCCGATGTGCTGAGGCTGCTGGGGGAGGAAGGTGCCGAGGACATCACGGTGTTCGGCGGCGGCATCATTCCCGAGGCCGACATCGACGCACTGCACCGGATGGGGGTGGCCGCTCTGTTCACCCCCGGCACGCCCACTCATGTGGTGACGGAGTGGGTCCGGGACAGCATGCGGGTCTCGGGCCGTGCGTGAGCCGCGCGGCGGCCGTACCAGGTGGTGACTTCCTCCCCGGTACGGCCTGGACCGCCGTCGGCTAGGGGGCGGTTCGGGTCCAGGTGACCGGCAGGGCATGGACGCCGTAGATGTTCATGTTGGTCCGCAGGGGCACATCGTCCGCGGGGACGGCGAGGCGCAGGTCGGGGAATCGGCGCAGCAGGCCGGCGAAACCGGCGCGCATCTCGATCCGGGCCAGTTGCTGACCGAGGCACTGGTGGACGCCGTGGCCGAAGGAGAGATGGCCGCGGGCTGTGCGCCGGATGTCCAGGGCGTCCGGGTTCTCGAACCGCTCGGGGTCGCGGTTGGCCGCCAGCAGGGAGACCACGACCGTGCAGCCTTCCGGGATGGTGGTGCCTTCGAGCTCGATGTCCTGCGTGGCGTAGCGGTAGAAGATGTCGGCGACGGAGCAGTAGCGCAGGAGCTCCTCGACCGCGTCGGGGGCCAGCTCCGGGTGCTCGCGCAACTTGGCCAGCTGCGCGGGGTGTTCGAGGAGAGCGAAGGTGCCGAGCCCCAGCATGTTGGTGGTGGTCTCGTAGCCCGCCAGCAGCAACAAGAAGGCGACGCCGGTCACTTCGTCGAGGCCGAGGTCGTCGCGGCCGGCCAGGTCGGACAGGAGGTCGTCGGCGGGTTCGGCACGCTTGCGTGCGACCAGTTCGCCCAGAAACGTTGTCAGGCTCACGTATGCGGCGATCTTCTCCTCGATCACCACGTCCTTCTCCATGAACTTGGTGGTGTCGGCCTGGAACTTGTCCCGGTGCTCGAAGGGGACCCCGAGCATTTCGCAGATCACGAGCACGGGCACCGGCAGGGCGAACTCCTTGACCAGGTCCACCTCTCCCGTCATCTGTGCCATGTCCTCGAGGCGCCGCTCGACGATGTCGCCGATGTGCTCTTCGAGTTGCTTCATGCGCCGGGCGGTGAAAGCTCCCGTGAGCATCCGTCGCAGCCGGGTGTGGTCCGGCGGGTCCATGCTGATGAACAGGCCCGGCTCCTGCGGGGAGGGCTCGGTGACAGGCGGCATGCCCGGGATCTCGTACGGGATGTGGAGGGGGCCGAGGTCCTGGCGGGAGCTGAACCGGGTGTCGGCCAGGAGGGTGCGGGCCGCGCTGTATCCGGTGACCAGCCAGCCCTGGTGGCCGTCGGGGAAGGTCATCGGGCTGACGGGGCTGGTTCCGCGTAACCGTGTGATGGCTCGGGGCGGGTCGAAGGGTCCTGCGTCGCGGTCCATGGGCAGGCCGTGCGGGGGAGGGGGTGCCTGGTTCATGGTTCTTCCTTTCCGTACGCGTGGCGCCACTATGGCGCCGTTCGGTGTCAGTGTGGCACATCTCTGCTTCCGGTGTTGAGGTCAGCTTTTGGCGAGCGTCTCGTGTGGTGCGGCTGCCTGGCCTGTCGAATGCATGGCGGCTGCCGTGGAAATGGCGCCACCTGACGACTGTGTGGCGCCATGGCGGGGAGGGCTGCCCCCTGGCTGAACGGGAGGTGGAGTCCAACCAGCGTCGACGGAGGCTCGAGCCGGGACGAGCAAGGTGGGCACGTCCGCCTTGTCTGTCGGAAGGGATGCGTACCCATGGCTCAAGCCCCGTGGAACGTGCAGTTCGAGAAGATCCTGCGCCAGGTCCTGCCCGGCCTTGGTGGCGACGACCCGCTCGATGCGGCTGTCCCGATGCAGGCGTACGGGCTGGATTCCATGGCCCTCATCCAGATCGTCAGCGCCCTGGAGTCCGCCTGGGGGGTCAGCCTCGCCGGTCAGCTCGCCGTTCCCGTGCGCTCGCTGACCGCAGGACACTTGTGGGGGATCGTGGTCGCCGCGCAGCAGCCTGCGTGGGGATCGCAGCGACCGTCGACGGGTGGCGCCCCGCGGGTCCAGCCCCCGTGGATCATGGCCTGACGGCGTCCTTGCCGGCGGACAGCGCGAAGCCGCCTCGGTTCGTCGTGCGCATCCATGCCCCATCGGGCGGCCGCGGCGTCCCGGGGCAGGCTCGACGGTGCGGCCGAGGGTTACCCGACACAGAAGGAGCGCGCGCGGTGACACCAGAGAAGTCGAAGAGCGAGCAACGGTCCTCAACCGACCGGCGCCGGGGCCAGCTTGGGAGCCTTGAGGTGTGGGCGCGGTCCGCGCCGATCCGCCTCGCGGGATACGAGGACGACCTCGCGGAGCCGCACATTCTGCCGAGCGTCGACTGACGCCTCCCAACGGATCCGGAGACTCCAGCCACCGTTGACCGATGCCGGTCCCACTCATGTGGCCGGTGCATCCCTGGCGTCGAGGGAATCCGTACTGCTCGGCGGCACGCGCGAGCAAGGTCAGGTGGTGCGGACGCGCGGAGGCGGCCCGCCTGGAAGGGGGAGCCGGGCGGGCCGCACAAGGGGGCATCCGACCTGGTCGTGGAGCGGATGCTGCAGTGCCCAGCGTGACGGACGGCGCCCGAGCGACGCCACAGCCCGACTTGAGGAAAGCCGGGTCGACTTGTGCTCCAGCGCCGGTAGAGCCGCGCTTCCCATGCTGACAGGACAGCGCGGGACGACAGCGAGCAGGGCGAAGGAGGCGCGGGATGGCGCAGGGGGACAAGACACAGGCGGCTGCCGTACAGGAGGCGGTGCTCGCCGCGTGTGCTCCGGGTCGGTCCGTGGCCGTGCTGATCGAGGGAGCGCCGGGGCTCGGCAAGACCGCGTTGTTGGAGAAGGTCGCGCACCAGGCTGCCGTGACAGGCACCGTCTTGACCGCGGCCGCCGGCGAGCGGCAACGTCCCTTCGGCATGCTGGCCCGGCTCCTCGCCGGCAGCTCCGAGCCGGACTTGTCCGGTCTGCTGACCACCGACGACCGCTCCGCCACGGACATCGGCGCCGCCCTGTGCTCCCAGCTGCGCGACCTCGGCCGCCGAGGGAGCGTGACGGTGTGCGTGGACGATGTGCATCACTGCGATGTGCAGTCCCTGCAGGCCCTGCAGTATGTGCTGCGGACCGCGCAGCCGGCCCCGGTCACGGTGGTGGCAGCCACGGCAACCTTTGGCGACCGGTGGCGCGCCCTGCTTCCCGCGGACACCCTGCGCAGCCCGCAGGTGCACCGGATGCGACTCGCCCTGCTCGCCCCGGCGGAGACCGAGCGATTCGTGACCGCGCACGCCACCGCGACCGGCCGTATCCCCCCGCGCGCGGCGGCACGGCTGCACCGGCTCAGCGGCGGCAATCCGCTGCTGCTGCAGGCCCTGTTGGCCGAAGACGCCCTCACCTGCCATCCCGTACCCGAAGGGCCGTTCGTACAGGGCGTCGCCCGCCTGCTGCGCCACAGCGGTCCCGCCGCCCGTGCGACCGCCCACACCCTCGCCGTCCTCGGCGGACACCCCCTCGACCCGCCCTTGTTGGCCGAACTGATCGACGGCGGCGCGCCCGTGGTCGTCGGCGCCCTGGACGCGCTGCGTTCCTGCGGACTCCTCGACGGACTCGGCCGCCGGGAGCCGGCGGTCCTGGCCGGGGTGCTTGCGGACTGTGAGGCACCGGAGCTGACCCGGCTGCGGCTGCGGGTGGCGCACGCTCTGCATACGGCCAAGGCCCCGGCCACCGCGGTGGCCGCTCCGTTGCTCGCACTGATCGCCGATGGTGCGCGACCGGCCGCGGACGCCGCGGATCAGGCGCTGCTCGTGCAGACGGCCCGCGACCTCGCCGCGGCCGCGGCCACCCTGCGCACGCAAGGCCGCACGGACCAGGCCGACTCGCTGGAGCGGGCCGCACGCCAACTTCACGTGCAAGTAGATGACTTGGAGTCGAGCGAGGCCCTCTAGGCCTCATCTCCACTGACTGGACGCCCAGTCGGACCGCCGCCTCGCGAAGCGCACCAGACACGCTCAAGGAGCACTTGAGCCACGCTCGCGGCGCGGCAGACGGTGTGCGCGGCGGCGACCGACGCGCAGCTACCTGGGGCGCGGCGGGTCGCTCCTCAGTAGCTCGACAAAGCACCAGGTCACAGACTTCACAGAGCCCGCTGAGCGACTGAAGCGACCCACATCCCAGATATGTGCAGCCAATTCACTGGTGCGTAGCAGTTCCTGGCGTCACAGATGACAACGTTCAGTCGCTTCAGTCGCTGCTGCGCAGAAGTACCACCTGTGAGCTGCGCTTTCCCTGTGAACAGACGGGCTGGCGACCGACGAGCCCGGGTCGCTGCCCCGGCGTCGCGGGTCGCTGCGCCCGGATTGCCGTCACTCGAGGACTCGGGAAGGCTCTGGCACCACACCTCGTGCTCTGCGCTAGCTTCATCGCCGGGTCGCTTCGGTCGCTGATGGGGGGTACCAATGGCCGCTGAGCTGCGTGACTTTGCCGGCTACTCCATACCCGGGGCAGCCAACCTGCCGTCGCTCGCCATCGCGCGGTGGTCTGCCGCGCAGGGCTGGCCGGTGCATCCGCTGGCCCCGGGACGCAAGACGCCGTCGGGCAACTGCGCGGCCTGCCGCCGACCCGGACACTCGCACCGGGGATGCGGCTGCGCATCGGCCGGACGGTGGTGTCACGGCTTCTACGCGGCCACGCTCGACTCGGCGAGGATCGACCGCTGGTGGGGGGAGTACCCGGACCTGGGCGTGGGGGTCGCCTGTGGCGCGGCAGGTCTGCTCGTTGTCGACGTCGACGCTCACGTACGCGAAATCCCCGCACGGGAGCGGCTGTTGCCCGGTATCGGCATTGCCGACAGCGTGGATCTCACCGGACTGAGCAACGGATTCCACACCCTCGCGGTGCTGGCCGCGCTGCGCGGTGCGCCGAGTCCCGCCGAGGACACCACCACGTTGCGCGTACGCACCCCCTCCGGAGGCTTGCACGTCTGGTACCAAGTGCCTCGCGCCCGCCGCTGGCAATGCTCCACCGGCTCGGGTTCGGGGCGTTCACTGGCCTGGCAGGTCGACATCCGGGCCTGCGGGGGATACATCGTCGCCCCGGGAACTGTCACTCGCGCAGGCGCTTACGAGGTGGTCGGCCCCGGCACCCGGCCGGCGCCGCTGCCGGGCTGGCTGGCCCGGGAACTCGAGCGCACGGGGCATCTGCCGCAGGACACTCCCGCAGCGACCCGTCCGGTGCCACCGCGCGCCCGCGCCGCCGTGGCCGCGGCCGGCGGCGGCCACGCGGCGGCGCGGGCAGCTCTGGCCGCGGTACTGGCCGAGGTGGACGGCTGTGCCGCCGTACCCGAAGGTGCGAGCTTCTCCGAGAAACTCAACCGGGCCGCCTACACCGCAGGTGGTCTGGTGGCCGCGGGCCATCTGGACATGGGCGAGGTCCTGGACCTGCTCAACCAGGCTGCCGAGGCGGCTCGTCCCGGCCGGCTGCGACGCCACGCCGCGATCATCCGCGGCGGCCTGCAGGCCGGCACGCGCAGACCCTTAGTCCTTCGAGGCACCGGATGACGTCCGAGGAGAGCGCGCTCTTCGACTTCGACGCGGAGGCGGTCGCCGCCCAGATCCTTGCCCAGCGCGTACAAACCGCGCCGGTTCTCGGCCCGTTGGACGGTGGCAGTGCCGTGCCAGGCGGCGGGGCGGATACCACCGCCCGCGGACTGCTGCCCGACTCCCTGTCCGACCGCGGCAACGCCAAACTGTTCGTCAGCCTCTACGCCAGGGACTACCGGCACGTCCCCGGGCTCGGCTGGTGCCGTTGGGACGGCACGTGTTGGCAGATCGACGAGGACGACACCGTGCTGTGGGCCGCCGGTGACCTGGCCGAGGCCATTGCTCCGAGCGACCCGCGCGGAGTCCACAGCGCGTCCGCTCTGCAGCAGCACCGGCGCCGCGCCCTGAGCACCGCCGGGATCAACGCGATGCTGGCCCAGGCAAGGACCGCCCCGGGCATGGTGCTCAACGCGGCGCTCCTGGACGCCGATCCGTACGCGCTGTGCACTCCCGGAGGCATCGTCGACCTCCACAGCGGACTGGTCCGCCCTCCGGACCCCGACCGGGACTTCCACTCCCGCCGCACCGCCGCGGCTCCCGAGGCGATCCCTGTGCCCCGCTGGGACCGGTTTCTCACCGACACGTTCGGCGACGGCCCCGCAGGAGTGGAGATGATCGGCTTCCTGCAGCTGCTGCTCGGGTACTCCATCACCGGCGACGTCGGCGCGCAGGTCCTGCCGTTCCTCTTCGGCTCCGGCAAGAACGGCAAGTCCGTGCTCCTGGACGTGGTGATGCGACTCGTGGGGGACTACGCGGACGCCGCGCCGCCGGGTTTCCTGATGGCCCGTTCCTACGAAGGGCACCCCACCGACCTCGCCGAACTGCACGGCCGCCGGCTCATCGTGTGCAGCGAGGTCAGGCCCGGGGACCGTTTTGACGAGGCACGCATCAAGCATCTGACCGGTGGCGACCGCATCAAGGCACGTCGCATGCGGCAGGACTTCTTCAGCTTCCGGCCCACCCACAAGCTCTGGCTGCTCGGCAACCACCAGCCCGAAGTCGGGACCGGGGGCTTCGCGTTCTGGCGCCGGATGCGGCTCATCCCGTTCGAGCGCGTCGTCGCCGACCAGTACAAGGTCGACAATCTGGCGGACATTCTTGTCAGCGAGGAAGGACCCGGCATCCTCAACTGGTTGATCATGGGAGCACGCCGGTACCTGAGCGGTGACAAGGACCTGCACGGTCCCGAGCGCGTGCGCATCGCCACCACCGCGTACGCCGAGACCGAGGACCACATAGGTCGCTTCTTCGCGGAGTCGTGCCGCCTGGACCACGGCCTGCGGGCCGAACAGGCAGGTCTCTACGCGGCCTACGGCTCTTGGTGCCACAAGGAAGGCGCTCCGGCCGTCTCATCCCGGTCCTTCGCCGCCCGGGTCCGCGAGACACTCGGTCTGGAGTCACCGAAACAGATGATCCTTTCCAACCAGCGAAAGTACTACCCGGGTATCGGGCTGACTGCCGACGAGGAGACCGGGTGAGCGCCCTCATCGCGGACGACGAACTGGTGCACGAGGTCGAGCTGGTCTGGCTCGAGGACATCCATGGGCTCGATTACGTTCGCCAGAGCCTGGACCGGCTCCCGACACGCAAGGGCCGCCCCACCTACCATCGCGACGGCCGCATGGTCGGCTACGCGGTGCTCGGCACCGGAGCCAAGCCCTCACGGACCTCGGGTACGTTCCGGCGCCGCGTGTTCTGGCTGCTGCCGCACGACCGTGACGCGGTGCCCGACGGCCTGTACACCACCGGGGCGCCTGCGGAAGCGGTCGACCCGGGCACGCTGTCGCCCGGCAGCAAGGGACGCAAGACCGCGCGGTCGGAAGGCGGAGCGCACGCCGCGCGCCGGCGGGAGGCCGCACCTTCTCCCGATCTGTGACGTCCGCTGCCCCGGCCGGTCGCAGCCCGTTGCCGCACCAAGTACCCCAGGGCATATGCGCTTTGGGTATTCGACCCAAACTCCAGCGCCAGTCAAGGCCCGCGGGGGACCATGATGGCGCGGAGAGAAGCATCCGTGTCGCATGCCCGTGCGGTGTTGCTTTCCCTCTCACTCGTTGCAACGGGTGAGAGGGAAAGCACTGCGTTTGAATCCACTGATATCCCATTAAATCTCCCCAACTTCTTTGCGTATAGCGTTAGTTGAGGAGGAAAGTGTGGTTGTCAGTGGAGTGAATGCAACGTAGCGTTTTAGGGGCAGCAAATAGAGGGGTGCTGATCCTCTGACCCAGGTCACGGCAGCTCGACCCCGACCGTGTTCGAGCAGAGGGTTGGTCATGGTGAACTTGACCGTAGAAACGCTGGAGAGCGTCCACGGCCGCGGCGCCGTCGGCCTGCACGCGAGACTTGAGGCGCTCGTCGACCAGGAATGGGTCGTGCTCGATGCGCGCAAGACGGACGAGAGCGGCCGGATCGACGACTGGGACGACCACGGCAAGAGCCAAGGGCTCTACCAGATCGTGTTCGACGTCGACCGGTACTTCTCCGGGCTCGGCATGACACCCACCTGTCCCGAGGTCACCACCACGTTCCGCATCTCCGGCGAACCGGCGCGCTGCCGGGTGACTTTAAACTTCTCGCTCCACCATCACTTCGCCGCCTTCACCATCACCTGACGGGACCCACCCCGCCATCTCCCGCAGGCGGTCGAGGACATGTCCTGCGACCTCCGGGGGTATCGAGGCGATCAGCGCCTGCGCCTCCGCACGGCACTGCTCGGCGGCATCGGTGTCCGCGGCGGCCAGATGGGCCGCGTGCAACCGGCAGAGCGTTTTCGCCTCTTCGTCCGGCATGTTCACGAGCCGGAACAGCGCCAGCGCCCGCCGCAATCTGACGACTGCCTCCTTGGCGTCGCCGGCGGCGAGTGAGAGTTCCCCGAGGCTGACCAGGGTGTGACCCATGATCAGCCGCTCATGGTTCTCCTCCGCGCGCGCGAGGGCCTCCTGCAACACGTTCGCGGCTTCCTTGACGTCCCCGCGCAGCAGCAGTACCGAGCCGAGGCCGTGGAGGGCATACGCCTCACCGGTGTGATCGCCGATCAGACGGACGATGCGCAGGACTTGCTCGAACGCGTCCAGCGCGGCCTCGAGGTCGCCGCGCGCCAAATGTGTCTTGCCCAACCGGTGCAGCACCTGGGCCTCGACGCGCCGGCCGTTGCCCTGCCGGCTCAGGCGCAGCGCCTCGTCGAGCAGCCGGCCGGCCGCGGCGTCATCACCCTTGGTCAGCTGGATCTGCGCCAAGTGGTGCAGGCAGTAGGCCATGTCGACGGTCTCGCCGCGCTCGCGCAGGATCTTCAACGCGGCCTCGTAGTGTGCGGTGGCCTGATCGAGGCGGCCGTCGATCCGGGCCAAGAAGCCGAGTCCTCGCGCGGTCTGGGCGATACCGAGGTGGTTGCCCATTTCCTCCAACAGCGCTGTGGCCTTGCGGAAAAGTTCATCGGCCTGGGCGAAGTGCTGCCGGGTCACGGCAAGCCAGCCGAGCGACTGGAGCATGGCCGCCTCGCCGGTCCGGTCACCCGCCTTGCGGCTCGCGGCGAGCGCTGTCTCGTGCGTGCTGCGCCAGTCGTCCAGGCGCACTTGCGTCTCCAGGAACAGCACCGAGGTCATGGCAAGTCCCCAGCAGTGCTCGGTGAGTCCCATCATGCCGGCCCGCCGGACGTAGGCGGGCAGTGAAGAGCGTTCCCTGGCGAACCACTGCAGCGGCTCCGTGAGGATCCGGTCCACCAAAGGGGCGGGCAGCGGATACAGGAACACGTCATCGCTCTTGATCAGCGCGTCCCGGCCGTACTCGCGATCGCGCGCCTGCGCCAGCAGGAAGAGGAAGCAGCCCAGCACCCGCAGGACAGCGGCCTCCCGGTCGTGCGTGTTCTCTTCGGCGACCAGTTGCTCGCGGGCGAGGAGCACGATGAGGCTGTGCAGCCGGTACTGCCGGTTACGCCCGGTCGTCGCGCCGGCGGCGTCCAGGAGTTGGGAGTCCGTCAGCTCGTTGATCAAGTCGCGCACCGCTGCCTCGGGCTGGTCGAGCAGCGCCATCGCCGCCCACAGGGAGAACGGCCCTTCCTCCAGGAGCGCCAGCCGCCGAAACAGCCGCCGTCCGCCCTCGCTCAGGCCCTCGCACGCGAGACTGAGGACGGCCCGGATGCCGACATCGGCATATTTGATCTCGTCGAGTCTTCGGGTCTCGTCCTCGAAGCGTTCCACCAGTTCGGCGATCTCCCAGTGGGGCCGGGCGGCCAGCCGGGCACCGGCGATGCGCAGGGCGAGCGGAAGATGCCCGCACAGTTCGGCGAGGGCGGTCGTGGCCTGCCGCTCCGCCGCGGCGCGCTCCGCCCCTGCCATGCGGCCGAGGAGATCCGCGGACTCCCGCGGTGCGAAGGTCGTGACGTCGACCCGTACAGCGCCGGCAAGGCTGCCGATATGGCGACGGCTGGTCATGATCACTGCGGAGGTGGGTCTGCCGGGCAGCAGCGGTCTGATCTGGCTCTCCTCGGCGACGTTGTCGAGGATGATGAGCACCCGCCGCTGCGCGAGCAGCGCGCGGTACATCTCCGCCCGTTCGTCCAGGCCTTCGGGGATCGCCGTGCCCTGGACGCCGAGGGCGCGCAGGAACCGTTCGAGCACCTGGGCGGGCGACACGGGAGCGGACGTCGTGCCGTGCAGTTCGGCGTAGAGCCGGCCGTCGGGGAAGTCCGCGGCGACCTGGTGGCCCACGTGGATGGCCGTGGTGGTCTTGCCGATACCCGGCTTGCCGACGAGGGTGACCAGCGGCACTGCCAGCGGGGAGCTGTCGCGGGGCGCCACCACAAGTTCGCGGATGCGGGTGATGAGGCTGTCCCGCCCGGTGAAGTCGGCGAGGGCGGCGGGCAGCATCTCCGGAACGTCCGCCGCAACCGTCGACCCGCCGTCGTCGGCGGGAGGAAGCCGGCTGTCCGGGTGGTCGAGACGGGGGTCCGTGGTGAGAATCGAATGCTCGAGTTCACGGAGCCGGATGTCGGGTTCCACGCCCAGCTCGTCGAGCAGGAGTCGTCGGGTGTCGCGGTAGACGCTGAGCGCCTCCGCCTGGCGCCCGGAACGGTAGAGCGCCAGCATGAGCTGGCCTCGCAGCCGCTCGCGCAGGGGGAACTCCTCGATGAGGTCGAAGAGTTCGCTCACCAGGACGCTGTGCTGACCCAGAGCAAGTCTGAGGCGGAGGTGCTCCTCGGCGGCGGTGACGCGTTGCTCGGTGAGCCGGCGCGCCCCGGACTCGACCACCTCGCCCGGCAGCCCTTCCAACGGGGCGCCGCGCCACAGTGCGAGCGCTTCACGGTAGGCGGCCGCCGCCTGCTGATCCTGCCGCGCGTCCCGCAGTTCGCGCGCTGTGTCGACGAGCGAGTGGAAGCGCAGGGCGTCGAGGCCCGCCTCATCGGTCTGCAGCAGGTATCCGCTGGGATGGGTCCGGATGACGTCGTCGGCGCCGTGGGCCACGAACTGGCGCCGCAGACCCGACACGCTGATCTGGAGCTGGGCGCGTGCCGTCGGTGGCGGATTCTCCTCGTACACGGCGCGGATGAGCCGGTCGGTGCTCACCACTTGGTTGGGGTCGAGCAGAAGCGCGGCCAGTACAGTCCGCTGGCGCGTACCGCCGAGGTACAGGGGTGTGGAACCGACGCTCGCCTCGAGAGGCCCGAGAATGCGGAACGCGAGGCCCGATGAGCAGAACTCGCTGCCGTCCCCGGACATGGTCTGCTGCCCCACGTAGTTTCCCCCCCAAGGAACGTGCGCCGCTCGATGAACTCTAAAGATCCGCTGATGAGCCAGTCAACGCGTGAAACACGTGTATGTAACAGGGGTCGGGCGTCCATTCCCGTGCTCCGCCGACAAGAACTCCTGGTTCGAGAGGCTCGCACGCGGATCGGGCACCTCGGCCCCGAGGTTCGGGAGTTCCGGGATCGGCGAACGGTCTTGACGAGTCCTTAACGCCCTATCGCGCCGAGGTGCCATTCTGCGGGGAAGCGCTCCGTAAAGCGGCATACGGCTGGAATGGCCAAGTGAGGGCCCTCTGTATCAGCATTCTCGCGCTTATGGATCGGCGATTTTCGGCTATCACGGATCAATTTCGGCCACCTGTCTGGGGTGTTCACTGATCGGTGGCCTGTTACATGCTGCGCCGCTCCCGCCCGTGAACCCGCGCCGACCTGGAGTTTTCCCGGGCAGCAGGGCGTCGGCGAACCTCTGGACGGTCCCGGAGCATGGCCCGATGCGGCCTCTATCGTTCCTCTATCGTCACGGGCGGTTGGTCGATCGTGACGCGATGGCGCGACTTGCCAGCCTTTAGGCATCCTCAAGCGCCGCCACCAGGGCGGACTTCGTGAAACGGGAGCCAGCGCACATGATGAAGAACTGGTTGCTTCGTGCCTCTTGCGCCTTTTTCCTCGCTGCGGTCGTGGCAGGCACGACCTCGCAGTTGACCACCGCCGCCGACTCGGCGGCGCCGGCGGCGCCCGCGGTGACGTCCGCCGGACCGGCCGATGGCGAGCAGCCCGTCGAAGTCGAGCCCGACCCGAACAACCCCTGGGGCTGACGGGTCGAACGAGGCCCATCGGGCCCAGCCGCGCGCCGTCTGGTCGCGCGCTCGACGAACATTCCACAGACGACGGGAAGACAGCGTGGACATCGACGTACTCGGTGCACTGGCCGTACGGGAACAGGGTGTTTCGGTCACCCCCACGGCCCCCAAACCGCGACAAGTACTTGCTCTGCTCGCGCTCAACGCCGACCAAGTCCTCCCGGTTGCCACCGTGATCGAAGAACTCTGGGGCACCGAGCCCCCGCGCAGTGCGCGCCCCACTCTGCAGACGTACATCCTGCAATTGCGTGAACTGATCGAAGCGGCACTGCGCCAGGGCGATGAAACGTCGCGCGGTGCCAAGGACGTGCTGATGACCGTGCCCGGCGGTTATCTGCTCAATACCGGCGAAGGACGCAGCGACGTGCGGGACTTCGAGCGGATCGCAGGGGCCGGTTACCGGGCGATGGATGCAGAGGATTACCCGCAGGCAGCGAAGCGGCTGAACGAGGCACTGGCCCTGTGGACCGGACAAGCCCTGGCCGACATCCAGGCCGGACCCCATCTCAAGCCGCAGATCAAACGGTTGGAGGAGAGCCGGCTATGCGCACTCGACCAGCGCATCGACGCCGACCTCCGGCTGGGTCGGCACCGGGAACTCCTCGCGGAACTGACCGTGCTCATCAGCCGTTACCCCACCCACGAGAGCTTGTACGGACAGTTCATGGTGGCCCTGCATCGTTCCGGCCGCCGTGGCGAGGCGCTCAACGCCTACCAGCAGCTCCGTACGACACTGGTGCGCGACCTGGGCCTCGAACCCTCGGCCGCGCTCGTCAAGTTGCAGCGCTCCATCCTCGTCTCCGGCCCGCTCAGCGCCCCTGCCTCGGGCGGCACCGGCCTCAACGGGACGGCCGCCGACCGCGGCCTGACCCCGACCGGCTGAGCACCACTCACCCGGGAAACCGAAGAACGTGAACCGGGTCCTCCGTCCGGGCTCAAGTACCGCTCCAGGTGTGCCGTTCAGGCTCGGCGTATCTGCGCGGACTGGGAGGAGGCCCCGCTCATGTCGTCGCGGTCGGCACACTTCGTCGAGCACACGGTCTCTGTAGCCGCCCCCGCCTCGGCGGTCTTCGGCCTGTTGACCGACGCTCCACGATGGCCCTTGTTCCTCCCTTCATACATGCACGTGGAACGCATGGAGTTCGACGGCGTCGAGGAGCACCTGTGGGTGTGGGAACTCGTCGCCGGCCGGGTCCGTTCCACCCGGGTCAGGCGCGTGCTGCGGCCTGAGGACCGGTCGGTCGACTACGAGGAGTTCGCGGCGGGCGAGACCTCCTGGCCAGGCGCGGTGGCGTCCGGGACCTGGAGCGTCGCACCCGAGGACACAGCGCGCTCGAGCCTGACGCTGCGCTGCGAGTCCTCGACCCGGACACCCGGCGAACTCGACACGGATGTGTTGCTGCGCCTCGACGGGCTCCGGCGCATCGCCGAACAGTGGGACGCCTTCGACGAACTCTTGCTGTCCTTCCAGGACACCACCCGCATCGACGGCCCTCCCGAACTCGTCTACGACTTTCTCTACCGAGTCCAGGACTGGGCCGATCTCCTGCCGCACATCGATGCCGCGGAGGTCTGCGAGGAACGGCCCGGAGTTCAGATCGCCGTACTGGAAACCTGTGCCGCGCACACCGGTCTTTCGGTCACCGCACAGACCGTACGGCTGTGCTTTCCCGCCGCCGGGCGCATCGTCTACAAGGAGACGCTGCCCGTGGACCTCGTCGCTGCCCACACCGGTGAGTGGTCCATCGAACCCGGGGTGTCCGGAGTGACTCTGATCTCCACGCACCAGGTACTGCTGAGGCCGCAGGCCGTGGCGGATGTCCTGGGCCCCGACGCCCGCCTGGTCGATGCCCGCCACTACGTGCGGGAGTGGTTCGGCCGCGACGGCAGGGCGGCGCTCAGCCTTGCGAAGTGGCGTGCGGAGAGTCAGTTGAGCCGCCTGCGATGACGGCGAAGACAGCCAGGACAACGAACGCGACCGAGGGGCCTGGACACTCGGCCGGGGCGCGCGGCTACGCAGCCGTTCCCGTTCCTGTGGACGTGGCGCAGCGTGCGCTACGACTGGAGGCCTTGCTCGGAAACCCCGAAGACCCCGCAAACCCCTACGGCGCAGCCGCGCTCGCGGCCGCCGCAGGCATGAGCGGCACAGCGCCTCGTACAGCAGCCCCTGACGGCATCGGCGACGAGCCGGCCGCCTGGCCGGACGCGGCGCAATTCGTGCGCGGGCTCCGGCCGTTGCTCCGGCGCGACCTGGGCCTTGCCGAAGCCTGGGTGCTGCACCCGCTGCGTCACGAACCGGCTCAGGCACTCGCCTGTCTGCTGGGACCTGCGGCGCTGCTCGCAGCGACAGGTGGAGTGCTGCACACCACCGCCGCGATCGTGGACGGCCGGGCCCGGCATGACCCGGCGGCGCGGCAGTGGCTGCCCGTTCTCGCAGCCGTTTTCGCGGACCTGCTCGCCTGTGAGGCGCTGACCACGGTCGCGCTGCGCGGGCTCGCCCCTGCGGATGACGCCGGGGCGCTGCCGGTCGCCGCGACCGGCTACCTCATCCCGCATCTGGTCAGTGACCTGCTGGCGGATCTGGAGCTGGTCCTGCAGGAGAGCGGGTTCGGACCGGACCGCACCGAACGCCGGGTGCTCGCCGCGTTGGAGGGACACCGGACCACGGCAGGCGTCGATGGGCGGGCCGCTCTTGTGGCACAGCAGCAGCTGGTTCGTGCGCCGTCGATGCGAGCACAGCCGGCCGCGATGCCCGAACTGTTCCGCCTGGCGAGGCCGGCACCGGGCGTCGGCGCGACTCGGTGCACCGAGGCGCTCCTGGCCGTACTGCCGGAGGCGGCAGCTCACTGTTTCGGCACAGACGACGGTGATGGGATGGCGACCCAACTCGCCCAGCTGGGGCGCAGGCTGGCGACCGAGCAGCGCCATGCGCACCGCGCACTCCGGGCCGCGGCCGCCGCCGACCCGGACGGCGCGCCGGCGCGTGCCCTTGCCGACCGGTTCGCCCTGGTGCTCCAGGCGAGCGCGGTCCTCGGAGTGGCCCGTGCCGCCGCCCAATCGGGCGAGGGCTTCCTCGGCCGGCCCGAATGGGCGCTGCTCGCGTTGCGCCGCATCGGTCGGCGGCTCGGCCTGCCGTTGCCCGTCAGCACGGATTCTCCCGCCGGCGCGAGCCTTGCCGTCTGGACCGAACTGGCCGAGCGCGTACAACAGCGCGTCGACTGCGACCTGTACGCAACGCGGCTGCTGTGGTGAGCACGTAGGGCCGCACACCGAGAAAGCAACCAGGAGTGAACGCCCAGGGGCGGTCCTGGGAGGAAAGGTCGGGGAGTTGACCGTGCACCGGACCGTGGCAGAACCCATTCATGTGGCCGGACCCCAGCATCCGTGGGACCAGGTGGCCGAACGCGCCCAGACCACGGGGCACGTCGTGGTGCACACATCATGGGGCGAGTGGCTCACAGCCGCGCTCCTCGATCCTGAACTGCGCACCCTGCTCGGCCGGGACTGGCCGCGCTACCGGGAGGCGCCCACCCCGCCCAGCCGTTTTGTCTTCGCGGTCTCGCGGTTGGTCGTCAAGCACACCGCCGCGGCGGTCCTCGAGGTCGCCCCCGGGGACCTCGACATCGCCTACCAGCCCAGTGGCCGGCCCACGTTGCGCGGTTTCGGCGAGGAACTGCAGCTGAGCCTCGCCCACACCGAGGAACTCATCGTCGCCGCGGTCAGCCTGAACGGACCGATCGGAGTCGACGCCGAGGTGAGCACGCGAGAGATGTCGTACGACCTGCTGCGCCCCCAGGTCTGCACCGAGCGGGAGGCCAATGTGCTCGACGCACTGCCGGACGGCGAGCGCATGGCACGCCTCTTGCGTCTGTGGACCCTCAAGGAGGCCTACACCAAGGCCCTCGGGCAGGGCATGCGACGCCGGTTCAGCGCCGTGGGCTTCCACTGGGACGCCGACGGACACCCGGTGCTGGACGAGGAGGCCGAGCTCGTGGACGACTGGTCGTTCGCCACCCACTGCGTACACGGCCGGTATCTGGTGAGCCAGGCGCATCGCCGGACCCCGTTGGAGACCCGACCGCCGGCCGCGTCGGCAGTGCCCCCGTCACCGGATGCTGTCGTAGCGGAGCGCGGACGAGAAGAGCCGCTTCGCCAGGTTGTCGCATTCCCTGGGCGATCAGGCCGTTGAACCGCGCGAGCGGACGCGAGCGGCGCCGGGTGTGTCCGCGCGCCGGGTGTGTCCGCGGGTCGGGCCGTGGCCCGGGCAGTGCGCTCCAGCGGGACGAAAGCGTCCGTCGAGCGTGGTGGCGGAACGTGTCCAGGAGGCTCGAGGAGGAACCATGCCCGATACGAGTGAGGCGGAGCTCGGCGTACGCGTCGAACGAGGCCAGGCGAACGCCGATGAACTGGCCGCACTGACCGTCGCGTTGCTCGCTGTGCGCGCACGGGGTGAGTCCACGATCCGTCGCACATCGGGGGCACGCTCCGCGCGCTGGTGGCGTCCGTCGGGCGCATGAGACGGCGAGCAGTCCCAGCGCAACGACCCATAACCCAGGAGGCAGCAGCCATGACCGGCGTACCGCTGACCGATGGCCTTGCCGGCGTGATCCAGGCGCTTGCCGCCGTGCTGCGCACAGTGCCCGACCGGATCGATCCACAACAGAGCTTCCGGACGCTGGGCCTGGACTCGATCCATACCGCTGAACTGATGGCCGCGCTCAACGCCCGCTTCGGTGTCACAGTGGCGGCCGACGCCCTGTACGACCACCCGACCCCGGCCGCCCTCGCACGCCATGTCGAGGCTCAGAGCCACCCCGCGCCGCAGGCCGCAGACCAGTCCCCGGCCCAGGTGCGCGAGGCGCTGCGCGATCGGCTTGCGGGCATCGTGGGCTGCGACGCGGAACGGATCGACCCCGAGGCACCTTTCCACGCATTCGGCCTGGACTCCATCCGCGCGGCCGAGTTCATGGCCGCGATCAACGCCACGTACGGCCTGGCCGAACGGCCTGTCACGCTGTACGACCACCCTGACCTGGCCACCATGGCGGCCCATGTCACCGCTGTCGCCTACGGAGCGGGGACCGAACCGGCTCCGGTCCACGCCGAGGACGCCCTCGCCGGCCCTGAGATGAACCAGGACGAGGTGGGCGCGCTGTTGGATGCAGTGCGCGCCGACATGCTCACCGTCGACGAAGCCGCGGCCCTGCTGGCATTCCGGCCCGCCTGACCCGAGGACACGCATGGACACCAGGGAGATCCTGACCCGGTTCAAGGGCGGCACGATGGCCAGGGACCAGGCCGTGGCCCTGCTGACCGGGACGCCGTTCGACGCCCCGACCCCTCAGCCGGTGGTCGCCGACTCCACCGGGGCCACGGCGGATTCCACTCCGGTTGGGCGGAACCCGCACGAGCGGGCTGCGGCACCAGAGGCGATCGACGACTCGGGCGTCGACCGGTACGCCATCACGGCCCTGCACGCGTGCGCGCCGAGTGCCGACGGCCTCGACGTGTTCGATGCGGAGTTCTTCGGCCTCGACGCGGAGGACGCCGCACGACTCGGCGCGCAGGAACGCCTGTTGCTGGAGACCGTCTGGCAGATGATGGAGAAGGCCGGACAGGTCGGCGCCCGGCTCGATGCCCTCACCACGGCGCACGGATCCCCCCGCGCCGTGAGCGTTCACCTCGCCGGCGCGGTCGGCAGCGGCGGCGCGCTGGCCGGCAGGCTCTCCGCACTGATCGACCTGCGCGGGCCGAGCCACTGCGTGGACAGCGGCGCGACCTCCTTCCTGAGCGCTCTGCATCTTGCTCTGCGTACGCTGCGGGCCGGCGACTGCGCCGCGGCCGTGCTCGCAGAGGCCGGCAGCGGCGGGGGCAGCATCCTCGTCAAGCCGCTCACGGCAGCCCTGAGCAGCGGTGACCCCGTGCTCGCGGTCATCCGCGCCAGCGCCGCCGGGCACACCGGACGCGAGGGGCCGGCACACGCCGACGCCCGTCTCGCCGGGCAGGCGCGGGCAGCCGCGGACCTGGAGACCACCGATATCATCGTGGAAGAAGGCGAAGCGGGTGACGCCCAAGCCGCCCTCGGCTTCCCGGCGTTCGCGCGCACCGTCCGACAGCTGACCCCCGGCGCGCCGCCGCCCGGACGCGATGGCCACGGCGTAGCCCCGCCACAGCGGCGTGATCCACAGAGCAGCGAACCCGCGCGGACCGCCGCCCTTCGGGTACGTGATGCGAGCGGGACCAGCGGCTACGTGATCCTGGAAGAACATCTGCCGACAGGCCCCGCGACACCCGCCGCCGCACCGGACGCCGAGGACCGCGACGAACTGTTCCTGCTGTCGGCGCCCACCCCGCGGCATCTGACGGAGACCGCCCGGCTGATCGCAGGTCGGTTGACCGACCGGGCCGACGCGCCCCCGTCGCTGGCCGCCGTCGCCCATGAACTGCGCATCGGCCGCGCCGCCATGGCCTGCCGCCTCGCTGTGACCGTACGCCACCGCGGCGAACTCGCACGCCTGCTGGAGGGGTTCGCCGAGGGCGCGGAGGATCCCGCCGTGCGCCACGCCGATCTGCGCAAGCAGTCGGGCCGGCCCCCTCTCCTCGAGGAGCTCGAGGAGACCGGTGCCTATCTGGCAGCGCTGTGGCGAGGACGTCACCTGGAGGCGCTCACCCGGCTGTGGCTGGAAGGCGTCGACGTGAGCCGTGGTGAACAGCCCACGTCGCAGCAGCTGTTGGTGCTGCCCGGTACCGCCATGCTGCGCCGGCCGCAGAGCTGCGACGCATGAACGTGACCACAGCGCCGCGGGCGCACCGCACCGAGACCGCCTCGCCGCCGGAGCCGGTGAAGGTGTGGCTGTGCTCCAACGACGAGCTGCCGCCCGAGCTCGCGAGTGTACTGGCCGAACACTGGCTCGATGAGGAGGAACAGCAGACCGCGGACCGCTTCCTCTTCGAACGGGACCGGCGCCAATACCTCGTTGCCCACAACCTGGTCCGCCGTGCGCTCGCGCTGGAAGCCGGGCTCGTCGAGGCGGAACTGGGCATCTGGCGTTCCCCACGCGGGCGCCCCTTCCTGCGGCCCATGCCCGGCGGACTGCCCCGCGGCGGCGGTCACCTGGACTTCAACCTGTCGCACGCGAGCGGCTACAACCTGCTCGGCATCGTCCGCAGGCACCGCATCGGTGTGGACGTGGAAGTCCTCGACCGTGATGCCCAGGCCATCGAAACGATCACCTCCACCTTCGCCCCCGAGGAGCAGGAGTGGATCGCGCGCGTCGGGCAGGGCCCAGCGCGCGACCGGCGGGCGCTGCGCCTGTGGACGCTCAAGGAGGCCTATTCCAAGGCGCGTGGCCTCGGACTCGGGCTGCCCTTCGACGAGTTCGTCTTCACCTTGGCCGACGAGCGCGGCGTCCTGGCGTTCCGTCCACCGGCCCAGGATCCGTTCCCGCGGTGGCACTTCCTCGAACTGGAGCCGACGCCCGACGTGTTGGTCGCGATCGCCCTGCCGGTGGACGAGGCCACCGCGTCCCGCCCGCCCGAGTTGCAGCTCCACCTCGGCTTCCCCTGGGCGCGGGCGGTTCCGCGCCCCGTCACGCTGCCGGACCCGGTGGGCCTGCTCCAGCGGTGACATGTGCCGCAGCCCAGCGGCCTGCCTGATGTCCCGGGGCCGCCTGCGGCCGTGCGGCCCCTGACCTTCACCCGTCCACGGTGGGTGGCCTGCCCGCGGGACGCGGACCGCACGTCCTCCCTGCCAGGCGGGCCGCCCACCGTGCGGCCCTGTCCGACCGTCACTCAAGGCGAGGGCGCCCGTGCTGCGAACAGCTCGGGCACCTCACGGCCAGTCGAGGTCATCATCTCCGGGCGAGGCCCACCGAGCTGCTATCGCCTTGGCGCCGGCGCCCCAAGGCGTGGCACAGGGAATCGGGCTGTTCATGAACGACTCTGATTCTCGGGAGAGAGGGGGCAATTGACACACCTCGTCACTCATTGTCGGAGAACCTGACCTAAACACGGAGATCCTGCCCGTTCTCGCTGGACAAACACTCGAAGAAGTCGTGAGGACCGCACGAGAAACACACGAGAGCCGGCAAAGGCGCAGGCCGGCGTCCTGGCAAATGTTTGCCGAGCAGTTGCCGCCCTGTCTAACCTCGATGTGACCCCGCCGGTCCCCTTCCCGCCGGCAGCCAGAGCATTCCGCTTCTGTTCCTGCTCCTGGAACACAAGGGAACCCGGCGAAAGGCCTCCATGCTTCGACAACCCGCGTTCGGACAGCGCCTGAAGAAGATGCGTGCCGCCCAAGGGCTCTCCCAGACCGCGCTGGCCGGAGACGGCATGTCGACGGGTTATCTCTCCCGCCTGGAGTCCGGGGCACGCCAGCCGACCGATCGGGCGGTCGCCTATCTCGCCGAGCGGCTCGGTGTGCAGCCGGCGGACTTCGAGGCGCCCGCGGGCGGTTCGCTGGCCAACGCGCTCAGCCTCGCCGCCTCGACAGGCGCCGACGACGCGCTCGTCACCCTGCAGGAAGCCCTGTCCGCGGAAGGTCACGAGTCACCGGTGCTGCGCTGGCAGGCCGTCTGGCTCCTGGCCGAACACTGCCGCCGGCAGGTCGACTTCGAGGCCGAGCGGGTCCATCTCGAAGAGCTGATCCGGCTCGGGGACCAGGTGGGCCTTGTGCCGCTGAGGGTACGGGGCCTGAGCCGACTCTCGCGTTGTGTGCGCGCCCTGGGCGACATTCCCTACTCCCTGGAACTTGCCATGACGGCCCATCAGCTCTCGCGGGAGCACGCTCTGGGCGTCGACGACCTGGCCGGGGTGCTGCTCGCCCTGCTCTCGGCACAGAGCGAGGCGGGGCGGCTGACGGAGGCACAGGCGAACGCCGACGAGCTCATCACGCTGGTCGAGGGCCGCACGGACTCCCTCTGGGCGGAGTCCTTGTGGGGCGCGGCCGCCATCCGCGCGCGACAGGGCGACGACGCGGGCGCGGCACGTCTGCTGCAACAGGCACTCGACGGGTTCTCCAGCAAGGAGGACCTGGTGCTCTGGTTGCGCCTGCGGATTGCCGCCGGCCGCTCGTTCGTCGTGCAGACACCGCCCGACGCGCAGGCCGTGCAGGCGTGCATCACCGGCGCCGAGCAGGCCTTGGCCTTCGTCGGCACCGACGGTCTGCGCCAGCAGCTCAACTCGCTCAAGGTCGAGTACGCGTTCCTCACCAGCCGGTACGACGACGCCGGCGCCCTCCTTGACGAACTCGCCCAGGAGCAGCTGCGGATGAGCCATCGCGACCAGGTCCGGCTCGACATCTTCCGCAACCAGCTGCGGATCCGCAGCGGCGACCCGAGCGGAGTGGACGGGTTGCGTGCCCTCGCCGAGCAGGCGCACGCCGACGCGAATCTCGACCTTGCCGCGCACATCTGGCGTCTCCTGGCCAAGGCGCTCACGGAGATGCAGCAGGATGCCGCGGACGCGGTGCAGACCGCGGCGGCGCACGGCAGCTCCTGAACCGGCCCGCGACGATCCGCCGCTCTCACAAAAGCCCGCCCAGGCGGGCGGTGATGTGGTCGAGGCACGTTTCGTAGGAACTCTCGGCGTGGGTCCGGTGCCAGCCCGCGGGTGCGGCGAGCGTCGCGGGCCACAGCGCGTGATGGCCTTGAGGGTCGGCGAGGACGACGAAGGTGGCGAGCGTGTCGTCGAACGGGTCGTCACCCGCACCGCGGTCCAGCACACGCAGCGCACCGCCGGCATCCAGACGACCGGCACAACCGGTACGCCACATCCGGGCAGGAGCACCGTCCGGTGCGAACGGGTCGGGCAGGAACCGCTCACCGGTCGCGGCGGGCGCCCCCGCATAGCCCTGCGCCACGCCCGCGCCCGCGATGTACAGCGCTCCCTCTTCGCCGGGAGCCACCTGCCGCAGCTCGCCGTCGAGCAGGTAGACGCGGTATCCGGGGGCGGGCCTGACGGGGCTGTCGCCGGACTGCTCGACGACGAGGCGGCCCTCCGCCCAGCCACCGCTGACAGCAAGTTCGATGTCCTCGCCGCGGGCCAGCGCGAGCAACGCGCACAGGGTCTCGTCCGCGCCGCCGAGCACGGTGCGGGCCTTCATCTGCTGCAGCCAGCCGAGGACTTCCTGCGGTACGGCTTTGGTGAGCGCACCGTCCGGCACGTGCACGCGCGCGCCGCAGACCAGGGCGCCGAGCAGGCCG
Organism: Streptomyces mesophilus; assembly: GCF_011044995.1. Taxonomy (GTDB): domain Bacteria; phylum Actinomycetota; class Actinomycetes; order Streptomycetales; family Streptomycetaceae; genus Streptomyces; species Streptomyces mesophilus. The sequence continues at coordinate 64,432 of NZ_JAAKZW010000003.1, forward strand.
AGCGCGGTGTCCGCGTCCGGGTAGCCCTGGACCAGCCAGGCGGCGTCACCGGGCGGAGCCAGGGCCGCGGCGCCGATGGCGGCGGCACCGACCAGGACCGTCCCGTCGGCGGTGGGAGCGAGCAGCACCGGCGCACCTTCGGCGAGCGGACGGACGCGGTCGGCGTCGGTGACCGGCCATGGCGCCGACGCCGGGCCCGCCTCGCCCTGCACCAGGCGGGCCGCTCCAGGCACGGGCCCGAGTACCAGATCCGCCGTCTCATCCAGCAGCAGCACCGCAGGGCACACATCGGAGGTCAAGGCGGTGGAGGGGTCCACCGGCAACAGTGCCGCACCCGTTTTGAGGACGGCGAGCGCGGCCACCGCGAAGGCGACAGGTGAGGACAGTGCCGTCAGCACCGACGTACCCGGTCCCGCGCTGTGACCGATCAGCGCGCGCGCCAACAAGTCGGCGCGAGCGTCGAGTTCGCTGTACGTCACACCGGGCAGCGCCGGAGCGAGAGGGGCACGGGCCACCTGGGTGCGGAAGAGCGCGAGGACGTCATCGGTGCGGTCGACGGGCAGCGCGCTCCGCTCGCCCGCCCAGGGAGCGCACGCATCGGCTGACGGCGGCTGGGGGCCGAGCAGGCTCAGCGGGAGCTCCGGGCTGTCGAGCACCGCCGCGAGCACCGCGGCGAACTGCTCGGCGAGTTCCGCTGCCTCCTGGTCGATCAGCCCTTCTCGGTACGCGGCGCCGAGGACGATGCCCGCACAGCCGCCCTCCGCGGTCTGCCGTTCGGTCAGCGTGAGCACCAGATCGGCATCCGCCACGGGCAGTCGGGGCCGTTCGGGCTGCACGGTGAGCCCGGCCGCACCGAACTGCCATGGTTCTCCCCGCACTTCCTGGAGCACCGCCAGGGCGACACCTCCGGGTTCGGCGAGTTCGCCGGTGGGGCTCCCGAAGGCGGCCAGGTCCGCGCTGTGCACCCGGCGCAGCAGCTCTCCGAAGGCCGGGTCACCCGTGGTGTCCGCGGACAGAGCCAGCGTGCGCCCGTAGAAACCGACCGCACCGCGCAGGGCGTGGCTGTGCCGGGCCGGGACCTGCGCGGCCACCGTCACCCGTCCGCCGCCGGCGCCGAGCGAGCTCAGCAGGGTGACGAGCGCGGCGTGCGCCACCGTGAAGACGGTGGCGCCGTGCGCGGCGGCGAACGCGACGAGCCGTGTGTGCAGTTGCTCGTCCAGGTCGATCTGTACCTGGTCGTACGAGGCGTGCGCGCACGGGTCGTACGGCCGGGGCTCGCGCGGGGCACAGCCCGGCAGCGAGGTGGGTGCCGTGTCGCCGTTCAGCGCCCGGGGCGCGCAGTCCAGACCGGTGGGGGAGTGGTCCGGGGCGGCGCCGGTGGCGCGGGCCTCGTAGGCGCGGGCGAGTTCCGCGGCCAGCGGCAGGTGCGACCACAGGTCGACCGAGTCGGCGGGCAGGGTCAGTTCGAGGAGGTGGTCGTCGTCGGCGAACGCGCGCAGTCGCGTGCCGGCCGTTCCGATACGTGAGGAGCGCAGCGCCTCGTGCCGCCGGCCCAGATCGGTCAGGGCCCGGTCGAGGGCCCGACGGTCGAGCGGACCGAGCAGCCGCAGCGGCAGCACGGTGCTCTCCGTGCCCGCACGGACCGGCCCGCAGGCGGTGGCCGGGCCGTCGCCGAGCACGGCGGCGAACTCCGCGGGTGTCGATGCTTCGTACAGCGCCCGGACACCCGGATCGGTCCCCATAGTCGCGCGGACCCTGGACAGCAGCAGATCGGCGTCGGATGCGTCGCCACCGAGGGCGAAGAAGTCGGACCCGGCGTGCACTTGGCTGCGCGGCAGGCGCAACACCTCGGCGAACAGGTCGCGCATGATCTCCTGGATCGGGGAGCCGGGCTCGGTCCGGTCGGCCGCGGCTGCCTCCTCGTCGGTGGATGCGTCCTCGGTGTTCCTGTCCGCCGGGTCCCCGGCAGAGGTGGCCGGTGCCGCGTATACGCCGGTCAGTGGCCCGGCCGGGATCTGGTCCGGGTCGACGTACACGATGTCGAGCAGCCCGCGCCCCTGTCCCGACCAGGTCGGCAGCGCCAGATACCCCAGGAGTTCACCGGCCGCGCACAGCTCCTCCGGATCCGGGGCGAGCCGGCCGTGCGGCGCACGGGAGTCGGGCACGGCGGCCAGCCGCAGGGTCGCGGGACGTGCCGCCTCAAGGAGCGCGGTGGCGCCTGCGGGTGACCAGACATCGGTGCCCCAGCGCAGGACGGGTGCGGTGGCCAGGTCGGCGACCGGCTCAGCGGTGTGCAGGACGATGTCGTAGGAGTGACGGGTCCGCTCGTCGGGGTGGATGGTGCGTGGGATGCGCAGGTCCACCGCTCGTACTGCGGGCAGTTCATCGGCGAGCGAGGCGAACACGTCCGGATGCAGCGCCGGTTCACCATCGGTGGGCAGGTCGTCCCGGCCGGTGTTCACGTCGCCGAGGAACCGGGTGTTCACGTCGCCGAGGAACAACGCACCGCCCGGCGCAAGAAGCGGCAGGACGTGTTCGACGAGGCCGCGTACGGCGGCGGGGGAGGCGCAGCGGTGCACCGCCGTGCCGAGCACGATCGCGTCGAAGTGGTCCGTGGGGAGCCCCATGACGTCCTCGAGCTCCTGGCAGCGCAGCTGCGTCCGCCGGCTGAGCGCCGGGCCGCACTGCGCCCGGGCCGCGAGTGTGGCGAGGGTGCGTGCGCACGGGTCGGTGGCCCAGTATTCCTCGCACTCCGGGAGGCCGCCGAGGGCGCCGAAGCGTCCGGGCGCGCCGACGCCGATCTCCAGGACCCGGCGCCACGGGCGCAGTGTGGTGTCGAGGTCCGCGCCCCAAGGGTCCTGCGTACCAAGGGGGTTGGGCGATCCCGCTGTTGCCAGGAGCTCCCGGTGCGAGACCGCGATGCCCTGCGCGGTGCCTGCGGCCGGGTACCAGATGTACGCCGCTGCCTGGGCCGGCCCGCCGGGACGTGCGGTGAAGTCCGCCGCTTTGGTGGCCGGGGCTTCGGCGGCCGATGCTTCGATGCCGTCGAGATCCACGACCAGCGCGTCCAGGCCCCGGTAGTCGCCTTCGCCCTCACCCCGGGTCAGGACCACCCGGGCGAGACTGTCGCGCACGATCAGCCGGCGGCGGGCGGCCGGCGCGGACGGGTCGAGGGTGACGAGAGCGGCGCCGGCGCGCAAGACCGCGAGGAGCGCGACCACCGCGTCCGTACCTGTCGTCAGCGTGGTGGCGACACGGTCGCCGTCGCGCACACCGCGGGTACGGAGGTGGAGGGCGACACGGTCGGCGGCCGACCGAAGTCGGGGCGCGTCGGGCCGGGTTCGGATGTGCTGCTCGACAAGATCACAGACCGACAAGACCGACATCATTCGCTCCTCGGGGCGACGCCTTCCGGCTTGGAAACTTCTTGCCAACACTTTGGCAAGTACGTCTTGTGGCGCCGTCTCGTCTCGCTTGAGCGGCGCTGGATGCACAGTTCGGCAGGGGAGGGGCCGCGCGGTCGGCCGGGGCGGTCTTGGCAAAACCGTGGCGCCGATGACAGGCCGAAGCCCCCGCGGCGGCTCAAGGCCGGCGGGGGCTTCTCGGTGGCGCTGCGTCCGAGACCGAACCGCGCTCAGACGGCGAGCGAGACAGGGGAGGTCGGCAGACCCGGGTCGCCCTCGGTGGCGGGGGCGACGGGCAGGCCGGGGTCACCCTCGGGAGCGATGGGCAGACCCGGGTCACCTTCCGGGGCGACGGGCAGACCCGGGTCACCCTCGGCGGCGGGGGCGATCGGCAGGCCGGGGTCGCCGGCGGGGGAGGTCGGCAGGCCGGGGTCACCCTCCGGGGCGACGGGCAGACCCGGGTCACCCTCGGCGGCGGGGGCGACGGGCAGGCCCGGGTCGCCGACCGGCGTGCTCGGCAGACCCGGGTCGCCGGCCGTCTGCGTCACCGAGGACGCGGTGTCGGCGGCGTACGCGGCGGAGGAGCTGATGGCCACTCCGGCGAAGGCGGTGGCGGCGACGGCGGCGGCGGTGGTGGCGATCCGGGCGATGCGGTTCATGACTGGCTCCTTGGTTTGTCAGTTTGTGCTTCGGCGTTGGCAACCTTCTGCCAAGAAGCTTGGCAAGAGTTCCTTGTGTATCTCTCGTAAAACGGTCGAGATTTAATAGAGCCTTCCGGCAGATTCTCTCCAGGGCGTCGACCGCTTCCCGCATTTCTCCAGAAGCAGCGCTCTGACCTGCGTATACAGGGTTGTTGAAGAATTTGGCAGAAATCCGCGCCGCTTGGCAAAACTCGGCAACTTCCTGCCTGGCAACAAGGCAAAGAGCGGTCGCGGCGGGGGGAATGCGACATTTCCCCCGGATGAAATCGCTTACTAGATTCCCACTGGAATGCTTGTTGCCAAAATCTCCCGACGCCAGGCAATATCTTGCCAACAAGTTAGGCAGAAAGTTTCCAAGCGCCGAGGGGAGCCCCGGACATGAAGGCGACGTCTCACGGAGGTACACGGGTCCACCTGGACCCGGCCGGCCAGGGCCGGATGCCCGACGCCGCCCGTGCGGCGTTCACGCACTGGGCACGGCACGACGACCGATACGGCTCTTGCGAACTGGAGGAGTACGTCGAGGACGTGGTGCGGGACGAGCTCGCCCTCCGCCTGTCCACCGCTCTGCGGGCACCTGTGGGCGACACCGCCCTGTTCACGGGCGCGGCCGATGCGTTCGCGGCGTTCACGGAGCAGTTGCCGCTGGGCCCGGGCGACCGCGTCTGGACCACGCCGTACGAGGGTCACGAGCAGCTGACCGCGCTGTACGCGCTGCGCGACCGTACGCGCTGCGACCTGACCGTCGTCCCGCTGCGGGAGAACGGCGACCTGGACCTGGAGTGGATGGGCGCCCACCTCGACGACAGCGTCGCGCTCGTCTCGGTGACGCACGTCCCGGCCGGCTGCGGCATCGTCAACCCGGTCGAGGACATCGGCCGCATGCTGCAGGCCCACCGGGGCCTGTACGCGGTCGACGCCTCGTATTCCGTCGGGCAACTGCCGCTGGACGTCTCGCAGATCGGCTGCGACCTGCTCACCGCCGACGGCTGGCGTTACCTGGGCGGCCCGCAGGCCATCGGATTCGCCAGCTTCACACCGGAGTTGAAGGGCTACTACGAGCCTTCGGACGGAATGCGGCCGCGGCCGGAGCCGCACGGCGCCGCCGTCGTCGCACTGAACGCGGCGCTCGCCGAACTTCCCCAGGTCTTCCCGGACCAGGAGCTGGCCGATGCGGTGCGCGACATGGTCGTACGGGCCCCCGGGGTCGAAGTGATCGCCCCCGGCGGCGTCCAGTCAGCGATGCTGGCCTTCCGCCACGAACGGCTGTCCGCCGGGCGGATGCGCAAGGAGCTGGCGGACCGGGGTGTCGTCGTACGCAAGGTGGTCGGCCAGGAGACCCCGCTCTATCTGCCGGGGCGCGGCATCACGACCGCGGTACGCGTCTCGCTGAGCCACGACACCACCACGCAGGACATCGCGCGATTCGGCGAGGCGCTCGACGACGTACTGGCCGCGACCTACCGCAGCCCCGCGGCCGTCGCTCCCCGACGGCAGCACGAGGGCGCCACGATCCTGCGTTTCCCGGTGCGCCCAGCGGCCGGCGAGGAGACCGGGGCGCTCGGGCTGCCGCACGGCCGATAGCTTCCCAGGCGGGTCTTCAGCGCTCCTCGACCGAGAGCGCAGCGCTCGGTCCGGGCGGACGATGCTCTTGCCGGCAGGCCGCGTACACCGCGACGAAGGCGGCGAGTCCGCTCACCGCGCCGTCCGGTATGAGAGCCGTCACCGGGACGTTCTGCTTGAACCCGCGCGACAGCGCGCGGTGCGCCTCGAGTGCGGCGGCGACCAACTCCGCACGGTCGCCGTCCCCGCGGGTCATCGCCACCGCCTGTGCCCAGGCACGGGAGACGATCTCGTCCTTGCGCTGATGAACAGGCACGGATGCCTCCTTGTGGTCGCGCCGAAGGGGATTCACAGACCGCGTCCGAGGGCGGACGCCAGTGCGCGGGCCAGGCTGTCGGGAGCGGTTCCCGCCGCGTCGAGCACGACGGCGAGCGGCCGGTGGCCGTCGGCCGCGCTGAGAGCGGCGATGGCGCAGGCGGCCTCGCCGTCACCGGAGAAGGCGACCAGGGCCAGGCCCGCGCCGGAACGGCTACGGGCGCCGAGGGTGGCGTGCACGGCGCGTGTGGCGGTGTCCGCCGCGGGGCCGCCGGCCGGTACGGGCCCCAGCAGGAGAATTTCCTCCGGCCCGGTGTAGGCGTGCGCGAGCCGGCCGTAGAAGGCACGGGAGATGCCCGGCGCCTGCAGCAGACCGATCGTGCCGGCGCCGGCGCATGCCGGAAGGCGCAGCACGGCCTGCGGGACACTGTCCTCGGGGGCCTCGCTCGGTCTCGGCGCCTCGGCGGCCTTCGCGCGGGGCGGGGTTCCGATCCCCAGCCCGGAGAGCAACTCGAGCGCCTCGCCGACGGTGGTGAACTCTCCGGCACCTCTTGGCAGTTCGCGCAGCAGCAGCACCACATGGGCGAGCAGTTCCATGACCTCGCGGCGGTGTGCCCGGTCGTAGGTGGCGGTCAGGACCAGCCGGCCCTGCCGGTCGTGCTGGGCGATCAGGGTGACCGGGTAGGCGGTGTGCGCGCCGAGGCTCTGCGGCGGCTCCACCTCGACACCGAGTGCGCCGAGTTCGGTCTGCGAATCGGTGAGGATGCGCGGTGCCGCCTCGAAGGTGAGCAGGGTGTCGGCGGGCGGCTGCGTCCTGCCGGCCAGTTCGTGGATCTGCCCCACCGACATCCATTCGTACGCGGTCTGGTCGAGGAAACGGTCACGCAACGCGGCGATCAGTTCGGGCAGCGTGGCGTGCGGGTCCACGAGCACGGACTGCGGCAGCGGACCGGCCAGGGCGCCAGGGGTGAGCTCTGCCCCCTCGAACGGGACGGTGCGGCCGGTGGCGGTGGTGGCGAAACGCACCTGTGCCCGCCCCTCGGCCCGGCCGGCGCGGTACAGGAGCAGCGACCACACCGCCTGCAGGGCGATGAACTCGCCCGCGCCCCACCGCGCGGCCCAGCGCCTGAGCTCTGTTGTCTCCTGCTCGGTCAGGCGCAGCAGGGAGCGTCCGTCGCCGCGCCCGCCAGGGGTGAACAGAGGGGGGACACACAACGGTTCACCGGCTCGGAAGCCACTGGAAGCGGTGGAGTCACCCGAAGCAGTGGAGTCATCAGAAGCGGCGGAGTCACCGGAAGCCGCGAAAAAGCCGTCGGCGGGTGTGGTGCGCTGCGAGGCAAGCCAGGTCCCGTAGTCCGTCATGTCGGGACGGCGCTCTCCGCCGGGCAGCACTCCACCGGCGAGGTAGCCACGGTAGAACTCCCTGACAAGGAGCCGGATCGAGAAGCCGTCGAGCAGCGCGTGATGGTACGTGAGGAGAATCCGGGCCGGCTGCGCCCGTCCTCGCGGGCCGCCCCCCAGCAGGGTGATACGCAGGGGGGCCGGGCGGCGCGGGTCGATGCCGCGGCGCCGTTCGGCTTCGACGAGAGAGGGCCATTCGGTGCTGCCGTACGGCATGCGCAAGATCTGCGATTCGGCCTCCTCGTGAATGACAAGACCGGGTTCTGCCCAGCCGTCGAAGGCGGTGCGCAGCACGGACTCCCTGGCGAAGACCGAGTGCCAAGCCGCAGTGAACCGCGCCACGTCCAGCGGGCCGTGCCAGTCCCAGGCCACCTGCTCGACCTGGCGCCCGGAACCGGGGTGCGCGTCCGCGTCCGCGAGGAGTTCACGCTGCAGCGGCGTCGCGGTCAGGCGGCGGGTGCGCAGGGAACTGCGGCCGCCGCGGGTGAGGAGGTCGGCCAGCGCGCCCAGGGGCGGTTGCTCCCGGGCCGGGTGTGCGCTGCGGTTGAAGCGCAGTGTGTGCTGCCCGGGCCCGCGGCGGTGCAGGTCGGCCAGCCAGGCAGGAGTGCCCGGGCGGCGTGCCGAGAGGGCATCGAGTGCGGCTTTGACCCGGGTGGCCTCGATCGGCCCGCGCAACTCCACCACGGGAGCTTCGTCGGGACCGAGGCGCACGATGACAGCGATCGGCTCGTCCTGCGGACGAGCGAAGCGGCTAGTGGTCATCGGCTGTCCGGGGCGCGCCCAGGCGAAGGCCCCTCTCCTTTCCCGAGGTGCGCCGCTCGAGCATCTGCAAGGCCATCACCAAACCCCTGACAGAATCCTGACGTCCCGATCAACCGGCGCGGGCTGCACGGCAGTTCAGGCCAGGTCGTCACGGAGCACCCGGCGGTGCGCGATGCGCCACTCGCCGCGGCTGGGGACCAGGGCGTCCTCCATCACACAGACGTACAGCGACTTGCCGCCGCCCATGTGCAGGGCCTGGCTCTCGCTCTCGTCCGACGGTGCGTGTACCAGGGCCGAACAGCGGGTGCGCAGTGCATGATCGTGGCCGGGCAGCAGGTCGAGCCGGCCCACCCAGTGGGTGAGGCGATGGCCGGCCCGCCGCCGGCGCGCCGCACCGGCGCGGGGATAACGGGTCAGCCCGGTGCGCGCCGGCACCGGTTCGGGCAGAAAGGGCAGGTCGAGGGTTGCGTCCTCGGTGAACAGGCCACCCCACGCCGCGACATCGTGCGTATCGAGGATGCGCATCTGACGTGCGTAGAACTGCTCGGCCTGCCGGTGCAGCGCTGCGAATTCCTGGGCCCGGCCGAGGCGTTCGGTACGGGTGTCGATCAACTCGACGGTCATGGTCCCGGCCTCCGGATCCGTCCCGATATCAGTCCGGCCAGTGTCCGGGACTGTGATCGAGCATCAGTCGAAGCCGGCTCAAGCGTCGCTGGAGCACCCTCCGCTCGGCCCGCCACGCCTCGCTGAAGGCCACGGGCCGATCGACGTGATCAGGCCGCAAACAGGTTGAACGTCGAGGTGCGCCGCTCGCCCGACAGCACATCAAGCGTCGGATCGACAGCAAGGATCATCTGGTGCAGACGCTGCAACTGCGGCGAGGGCTCCACACCGAGTTCGTCGATGAGACGCTTGCGCAGCCTGCGGTAGACATCGAGTGCGGTCGCCTGGCGACCGGCACGGTACAGCGCGACCATCGCCTGCGCGTGCAGGCCCTCGTGCTGCGGATGGCGTGCGATCAGGTCCGCGAGTTCCGAGACGAGGTCGCCGTGCCGACCCAGGCGCAGATCGGCGTCGATCCGGCGCTCGAGCGTGACCAGACGGGACTCCCGCAGCCGGAGGATCTCGATGGAGAGGACCGTGCCGGCGGGGACATCGACGAGAGTGGGGCCTTTCCACATGGCGAGCGCGCTCTTGAAGTGCTCGGCCGCGTGGGCGTCCTCGCCGCTCTCGAAGGCGCGTTGGCCGTCGGCCACCAACTGCTCGTAGCGGTACACGTCCACGCAGTCGGCCGAGATCTGCAGGACATAGCCGCCGTGCCGGGTCGAGAGGATCTCCTTGGCATTGCCGGGGGCGTCGGGCCCCATGGCGGTGCCCAGCCGGCGGCGCAGCTGCAGCACGTACGTCTGCAGCGTGGTCATGGCGCTCTGCGGCAGGTGGGAAGACCAGAGCTCCTCCATGAGTGTGCCCACCGGGATGATCCGGCCCGGATGAAAGGCGAACAACGCAAGGAGCTGGCGAGGTTTGCTCGCGGTGGGCACGATCGAGACGCCGTCGAGGGTGGCGGTGAGCGGGCCCAGAACCTGAATCTCCACAGTTTCCTCCCCGTACGCAACGAGAGTTGGTCGTACCGGAGACCAGCCAGATCGGTCTGGGGGTCCGTGGAAAGATAGAACGGTTCGCGTCCTCTTCGTACGACGCTGTACCGGCGCTCGAGTCGGCCTGTACGCAGGCTCGTTCGGCCTGGAGACGTTCTCCAGAACGCGTCGAGCCTCACTTGAGCGGACGGCTGTCCGCCGGGCGCCGCGGCTATCGTCGACAAGCCCAGTCCTTCGTCCAGGGCCAGGCCATCCATCCGGACACGTGAGTGTCTTGTCCCGGGAGCCGCCATGCTAAAGGCCCTTGAGCCCCGGCTGCGTCTGTTCGTGTTCCATCACTCCGGTGGCTCGCATCTGATGTACCGCGACTGGCCGGCATGCTTCCCGGCGGACTGGGACGTGTACGTACCCGATGCCCCGGGCCGCGGTCCGCGCGACGAGCGGGCCGCCGTGAGCGACACCGGCGCGCTCCTCGATCACTTCGAGCATGAGTTGGACGACAGGCTGCGCGGCCGCTTCGCGTTCTTCGGGCACAGCATGGGCGGGCTCGTGGCGTACGAGCTGACCCGCCGGCTGCTGGCCGCCGGGCGGACCCCGCCCGTCTGGCTGGGGGTGTCCGCACGCAGCACGCTGCACCCCGACGGCGACCCCACACGCCGCCACCTGCTCTCGGACGCGGACCTGCGTGCGGAGCTCACGGCGATGGGCGGTACGTCGTCCTCGGTCATGGACCACGACGAGCTGTGGGAACTGTTCTCGCCGACCATCCGCGCGGACCTGCGGATCAGCGAGACCTGGCGTACCCCGCCGCTCACCGCCCCGCTGCCTGTACCTCTGTCCTTGTTCGGCGGCGCCCAGGACCATGTGGCCCCGCCGCAGCGCATGGCGGGCTGGGCCGGGGTGTCCGAGCGCTTCCTCGGCCACCACCTCTTCGAGGGTGGCCACTTCTACTTTCAGGGCAGCGGACTTGCTGAGGTGACGCAGCGGATCCACGACGACGTGAGCCGCGCGTTGCTGCCGGCCGAGGAGTCGCCCCAGGCAGTGCGATGACCGTCGAGCAACTCGCCGTACCGGCGGTGCGCGAGGCGACGGAGTTCCGGCTGCTCGGGCCCGTGATCGTGCACGATGTGCGGACAGGGGTCGGCTTCGCGCCCGCCAGCGCCAAGCAGAGGGCTCTGCTCGCAGCCCTGGTCATCCATGCCGGGGAGCGTCTTTCGGTGGACCGCCTGGTCGAGGAGCTGTGGGGAGACCGGCCCCCTGCCAACGCGCCCAACGCGCTGCAGGCCCATGTCTCACGGCTGCGCCGGCTGCTTCCGGAACGCGACCACGAGTGGATCAGCACGTTGCCCACCGGATACCTGCTGACCCTCGGTCATGCCTCGACCGATGTGGCCCGCTTCGCACGGCTGTCCGCGCAAGGGCGGACAGCCGTGCCCGAAGACCCGCGTTACGCGGTGGAACTCCTCTGCCAGGCCATTGAGTTGTGGCACGGGCCCGCCCTGCTGGACAGCTGTCACGGGCCCATCTGCACGGCCGAGGCGGACCGCCTCGAGGAACAGCGACTGACCACCCTGGAGGCTCTGTACGAGGCCCGTCTGAACACGGGCACCTATCTCGCTGTCATCCCCGACCTGGAGCGGCTCATCGCCGACCATCCGCTGCGAGAGCGTTTCTACGACCTGCTGATGGTCGCCCTGTATCGAGGGGGCCGCCAGAGCGAGGCACTCGGCGTCTACGAGAGCGCGCGCCGCCGTCTGATCGGCACGCTCGGCATCGAGCCGGGCCTTGCCCTGCGCTATCGGCTCGAGGCGATCCTCAACCACTCACCCGCCCTGACGTGCACGCGCCCGCACCCACCGAGCCTGGTGACCCAGGTCGCCGAGCTGCAGGCCCGTATCGACCGGCTCGAGCGGGCGCATGAGGACATGCTCAAAAGGTGCTGTGAGACCGACCGGCACTTGAAGTCATCGCTTTGAGGAACGGGTTGTCCCGCAGTGGCTCCACGACCTCCGGATCGGGGACGACGACCGTCCCGAACGCGTCGCCGGGGAACATCTGCAGGAGCACCGCGTGTGCGACTCTGCCGTCGATCACGCGAGCCGCGCCGACCCCGCTCTTCACGGCGTCGAGGCAGCCCGTCATCTTGGGCACCATGCCGCTGCTCAACTCCGGCAGGAGTTTCTCCAGTTCGCTGATCGTGAGCCGTTCCACGACCTTGTCGCTGTGCGGCCAGTCCTCGTACAGGCCCGCCACGTCGGTGAGCATGATGAGCTGCTGGGCGCCGAGGGCGGTGGCGAGCGCCGCCGCCACGGTGTCGGCGTTGACGTTGTAGACATGGCCGTCCTCGACACTGCGGGCCAGCGGAGAGATCACCGGTATCCGGCCGGCCGAGAGCAGGTCCTCGATGGCGTCGGTCCGTACTTCGACGATCTCTCCGACCCGGCCGATGTCCACCGGCTCCCCGTCGATCCACGGCTGGTGTTGCCTGGCGGTCAGGCTGTTCGCGTCCTCGCCGGTCATGCCGACGGCGAGCGGAGCGAACTGGTTGATCAGGCCGACCAGTTCGCGCTGGAGCCGGCCGGAGAGCGTCATCCGCACCACGTCCATCGCTAGCGGCGAGGTGATCCGCAGGCCGGCCTTGAACTCACGCGTCAGACCGTGCAGGGCGAGCTCGGCGTCGATCTGCGGGCCGCCCCCGTGCACCACCACGGGCCGCAGCCCGGCGCAGCGCAGAAAGACGATGTCGCGGGCGAACGCCGCCGTGAGGCTCTCGTCGACCATCGCGTGGCCGCCCAGCTTGATGACAAGTGTGTGGCCCTGGTGGCGGGCGAGCCAGGGCAGGGCGTCGTCGATGGCATTGGCTTTGAGCTGGGCGAGGTGTGTCAGGGATGTCATGAGAACCTCGCAGGAGGAGCGATGAGTTCACCGACCGGGACAAGGGCGCTCATGGGCACGATTCCTTCTGTGGAGGACCCGGACGCGCGCCGGGCCTGATCAGCAGGGAAGTTGTGTCAGTACGGTTCGGGGTACGCGTGGCCGGGTGTTCCTCGACCGCCTGAGAGCTCTGAGGAAAGTGACTCACTGTCCGCTCGACGAATCGTCGTGAACTGCTCGAGAACGGGTGCAGCGGAGGCACAGGGCGGCCCCGGCGCCGGAGGACGGCGCCAGGGCCTGCGGGCGGGGGCGGCTCAGACGGCCGAGTGCGCGAGCTGCGCATCGGCCAGCTCCGCCCGGGTGCGCCGCAGCACGATGGAGTCGGCGATCTCCCCGCTGCGCACCGCGATGTTCGACAACAGTGCCGAGGACAGCCCGTGGGTGTGCTCGGTGCCGCCCTGCAGATAGACCCCGCACGTCAGACCGGTCGCGGTGACGAGGCGGTAGTCGCGGGTCACCTGATGCCTGCCCGACTCGTCGCGCTTGAAGTTGCGGTCGAAGTCGTCGCCGAGCAGCCTCGCCGGGTCCAGGCCGTCGTAACCGGTGGCGAACACCAGCGCGTCGACGACGATGTGCTCCTGTGTGCCGTCGAGTACGGAGTGCAGGACGACCTTTGTCGCGTCGCCCAGGTGCTCGATCTCGGCGACCCGTGTGAGGTTGCGGAAGTGCAGCCGCTGGCTGCCGCGCACCTGCTCGTCGTACGAGCGCTGGTACAACGCGCGGATGACGTCCGCGTCGACCACCGAGTAGTTGGTGTTGCGGTGGTAGCGCCAGAAGGAGTCACGGGCGCGCTCGGTGCCGAAGTAGTACTCGTCGACCGCGTTGGGGTCGAAGATCTGGTTGGCGAAGGGGGTGTCGTCGGCGACGGAGTAGCCGTACGACGGAAGGATCGCCGAAACCTCGGCGTGCGGCAGGGAGTCGTAGAGGAACCGGGTGATCTCGGCCGCACTCTGGCCGGCGCCGACCACCGCCACGTTGCGCAGCTCATGCGGGGGCTGCTGCTGGTACCTGCTGAGGAACTCCGAGCTGTGCCAGACCCGCGCACCGGCCGACATGCCGTCCGGCAGTCGCGGCACCAGACCCGTGGAGATGGCCACGTTGCGCGCGGTGACGACGCTGGTCGTTCCGTCGGCGCCGCGCACTTCGACATCGAGGAGCCCCGGCTGACCGTCCGCGTCGGCGACGGGCCGGATGGCTGTGACCTCGGTCCCGTAGGTGACCCGGTCGCTCAGGCTCGACGCCGCCCACTCCAGATACTGATGGAATTCGTGGCGTGTCGGGTAGAAGTCCTGGTTGTTGACGAACTGAACAAGTCGGTCGGAGGCGTGCAGGAAGGAGATGAAGCTGTACCGCGAGACCGGGTTCCTGAAGGTCACCAGGTCCTTGAGGAACGAGATCTGCATCGTCGTCGACGGCAGCAGCATGTTCCGATGCCAGCCGAACATGAGCTGCCGCTCGAAGAAGTGCGACCTGATCGGCTGCTCGGGGGACGTGGCCTCGTGCTCCTCCAGGGCGATCGCGAGCGCCATGTTGGACGGGCCGAACCCGATACCGACGACGTCGTAGATCTCTTCGCTGGGCCTACCCGTTGTGTCCATAGAAAACTCTCCCGCTGGCGTGTGGAAAACTCGACCGGCTGGCTCGAGAGACCGTTTTGCAGTGTTCTCTTCCGGGCGTCGTGCGGGCAACCGAAATGAGCGTGGAATTGCCCCCGGCGTCGTCGAACGCCCCTGATTTCCTAGAAGGTTGTCCCGTCGCCAGGACGGCCAGTAGCGTGACCGGCGTTCTTCTGGATTCCCCTTGCCCTGCATCAGGGCCCCGTCCCCGACTCTATTCCCGAAAGGTGAATTCGGATGTTCGTACCCAGCTTCTATCGTGAGCCGGACGCGTCCTGGATGGTGGACCTGGTCCGTGGCAATCCGCTGGCGCTCGCGGTGACCAACGGCGACCCTCAGGAAGGGCCCTACGCCACGCACCTGCCGGTGATCTTCGATCCCGCGGCCGTCGGTGACCCGGAGGGCGGACTGCCCGGCGCCACGCTGCTCGGGCATCTGAACCGGGCCAACCCGCACTGGTCGGCGCTGCAGGACGGCCAGTTGCTGCTCCTGACGTTCACCGGCCCGCACTCGTATGTGTCGCCCACCGTGTACGAGACGACGCCGGCCGCCCCGACCTGGAACTTCACTTCCGTGCATGTACGCGGCGTGATCGAGAAGATCACGACCATCGAGGAGACGCTGGAGGTCGTGCGGGCCACCGTGAGCGCCTACGAGGGAGCGTTCGGCAACGGCTGGGACATGACCGCCTCGCTCGACTACTTCCGCAAGATCGTGCCCGCCGTGGGCGCCTTCCGCCTCACCGTCACCAAGGCCGAGGGCATGTTCAAGCTGAGCCAGGAGCAGCCCGGAGAAGTGCGCGAGCGGGTGCGGGAGTCGTTCGGGCAGAGCGGTTGCACCTATCAGCGCGAGACGGCGGCCCTGATGAGCAAGCTGGGAGGATGACGGGAGCGGCCCGGACGCGGGCGGTCAGGCCGTACGGTCAGGCATGCACGGCTGCCGCGGGCCGGGCCGACTGCTCGATGAGGTCCGCATCGGGCTCGCCGCTCTCCTCGTCCAGGGTGCTGTGCGCCGCACTGTCGAGCGTGCTGACCACCCACTGCTCGAAGTCCACGCCTCGTTGCCGTGCGGCTTGGTGCCACCGCTCGATCCGGTTGCCGGGCAGCTCCAGCTGACGGCTCGGTGCGGGCGGCACGCTCCGCTGCTGCTCGCCCTGGTGGACGGCGCGGATGGCATGGCGCAACTGCTTGGTGGTCCACCGGTGTTCCTCGGCGCGGTCGAGCCAGAGCTCCTGTTCCGGCACGGTCATGGACGCCAGTTCCGCATGATGCTGGAAGGTCAGGGCCGGTCTGCGCCGGCTGTGGTCGAAGCGCCGGGAGACCCAGGCGTAGTTGCGCAGCGTCTGGTACGAGAGCCCGACGGCCCGGATGCCGCGCTGGTAGCGGTCGGTGTAGTGGTCTTTCCCGTAGACCATCCAGTCCCCCTTCCACCAGGAGGACGAGTCGAGGACGTCGGCGAGCTGCCGTCCGGCGCGCTCCCATTCGTCGTAGGCCATCTTGGCCGGTATCTGCAGGCCGACCCGCGTCGTCAGGACTTGACCCCGGCGCGGCGCGTCCGGCGTGGCCCGCGGCTGCCGGGCCGGTGGCTGCGGGAGCGCGGGTGCCATGGAGCCGGCGAGCCCTGCGGTCTGTTCGGTCTGGTGCGCCATCACGCCTCCAGGGGAAGGATGCACTGAACCGACGTGAAGCCTCCCAGGGGCACCTCGGCCGTCACCTGAGGCCCGCTCGAACGCTTGCGCGCCGCCCGGCTGTTGACAGCCGGGCGGCGTCCGCGTTTGTCCTGTCGACGGGAACTGACGGAAAGCTGTCGATATGAGTCCGGCGTTCCGCTGCGGGAATTCTCCTCCAGGAAATGACGGCGTGAATGCCCGAGTTGTACGCGGGTCCGTTCTCGGCCGGCTGTCGTCCGCCGCCCGTCAGCCGACGGACTCCAGCCGATGGAAATGACCCGACGGAATTCAGCCGACGGAATTCAGCCGACGGATTTGAGCGCCGCGTGGAACCGGTCGAGAAACGCGTCCACCTCGTCCTCCGACACATTCAGTGGAGGTGCGAGCCGGATGACGTCCGGCACCGCCGCGTTCACCAACAGCCCCTGCTCCTGGGCCGCTTCCTGGACCCGCGCCGCGCGGGCACCGTCGAGGACGACGCCCCACAGCAGCCCGGCCCCCCTCACCTCGCGTACCAGCGGGTGGCCGAGGGCCTCGAGCCCCTGGCGCAGCCGTTGACCTGAGCGTCGTACGTGGGGGAGCAGACCGGTGTCCTCGATCGTGTCCAGGACGGCGAGGGCAGCCGCGCACACCACGGGGTTGCCGCTGAAGGTGGAGCCGTGCGTGCCTGGCGTCAGGAGCGCCGCGGCCGCGCCGAAAGCGAGGGTCGCCCCGATGGGCAGCCCGCCCCCCAGCCCCTTCGCCAGGGTGACGATGTCGGCCTCGACGCCCTCGGCCTGCGCCGCGAACCAGTGCCCGGTGCGCCCGATACCGGTCTGGATCTCGTCGAGGACCAGCAGCGTGCCGGTCGCCTCCGTGATCTCCCTGGCAGCTCGCAGATAACCGGCCGGGGGCACCACCACCCCGTTCTCGCCCTGCACCGGTTCAAGGACCACCAGCGCGGTTTCCTCGGTGACGGCGGCCCGCAGGGCCTCGGCGTCCCCGTACGGGACATGGTCGACCTCGCCCGGCAGCGGCACAAAGGGGCGCTGCTTGGCGGGCTGGCCGGTCAGCGCCAGGGCGCCCATGGTGCGCCCGTGGAAGCCGCCGGCGGCCGCCACCATATGGGTCCGGCCGGTAAGCCTGCCGATCTTGAACGCCGCCTCGTTCGCCTCCGCACCGGAGTTGGAGAAGTACACGCGGCCGTCGGTGCGGCCCGCCAGCCGCAGCAGGCGCTCCGCCAGACGTACGGGCGGTTCGGCGACGAACAGATTGGACACGTGGCCGAGCGTGTCGAACTGCCGCGTCAGAGCCAGCCGTATCGCGGGGTGGGCGTGCCCGAGCGCATTGACCGCGATGCCGCCGATGAAGTCCAGGTACTCCGTACCGTCCGCGGCCCAGACCCGCGTGCCGCGCCCCTTGACCAGAGGCAGCCGCGGCGTGCCGAAGTTGTCCATCATGACGCTGTTCCAGCGCTCGGTCAGTGTCGCGTCGGCCTCTGCTCCCGGCGCCGGGGGGGTTGTGTTCATGAGGAGTACTCGCTGTTCTCGTGGACGTAGGCCGCGGTCAGGTCGTTGGTCCACAGGATGGCGGACTGGGTGCCCGCGGACAGGTCCACGGTGATCCGCACGGCGCGGTCCGTCATGTCGACGAGCTCACGGTCCTCGCCGACGCCGCCGTTCTTGCAGACCCAGACGCCGTTGATGGCGACGTTCAGCTGGTTCGGATCGAACGCGGCCTTGGTCGTGCCGATCGCGGAGAGCACCCGGCCCCAGTTGGGGTCCTCGCCGTGGATCGCGCACTTGAGGAGGTTGTTGCGGGCGATGGACCGGCCGACCTCGACGGCGTCGTCCTCGCTCGCGGCGCCCACGACCTCGATCTCGATGTCCTTGCTGGCGCCCTCGGCGTCGCGGATCAGCTGCTGCCCGAGGTCGTCGCAGACCTCGCGCACGGCGGCGGCGAACTCCGCGTATTCGGGGGTGACTTCACTCGCCCCGGAGGCGAGCAGCAGCACGGTGTCGTTGGTCGACATGCAGCCGTCCGAATCGACCCGGTCGAAGGTCAGCCGGGTCGCGTCGCGCAACGCCTTGTCCAGTACGTCACTGTCGAGCGCCGCGTCCGTGGTGAGGACGACGAGCATGGTGGCGAGCCCGGGCGCGAGCATGCCGGCGCCCTTCGCCATCCCGCCGATGGTCCAGCCCTCTCTGGTGACCGAGGACGTCTTGGGCACCGAATCCGTGGTCATGATGGCGCGGGACGCGTCCTCGCCGCCCGCCGCGGACAGCCGGTCCATCGCCGTCTCGAGGCCGGTCAGAAGACGTCCGACGGGCAGCAGCACCCCGATCAGTCCGGTGGAGCAGATCGCCACGTCCTCGGTGTCGACGTCCAGCAGCCCGGCCGTCGTTTCGGCGGTGGCGTACGTGTCCTCGATCCCCTTGGGGCCTGTGCAGGCGTTGGCACCACCGGAGTTGATCACGACCGCACGGACCTTCCCGTCCGCGAGAACCTGCCGTGACCAGTGGACGGGTGCCGCCTGGACGCGGTTGGACGTGAAGACGCCTGCCGCGGCATGGCTCGGCCCGTGGTTGACGACGACGGCCAGGTCTTTGCCGCCGTTCTCCTTGATGCCCGCGGCGATGCCGGCCGCGGTGAAACCTCGCGCTGCGGTGACGCTCACGGTGCCACTCCGATCGTGGAAAGCCCCATGGGCTCGGGCAGGCCGAGGGCGGCATTCATGCTCTGCACGGCGCCTCCAGCGGTGCCCTTGGTCAGATTGTCGATGGCGCTGATCGCGACGAGCCGGCCGGTCGAGGTGTCGAGCGCCACCTGTATCTGGGCGCTGTTGGACCCGCACACGGCCGCGGTGTTCGGCCACTGGCCCTCGGGGAGCAGCCGTACGAACACCTCGTCGGCAAAGGCCTTCTCATACGCGGCGCGCACCTCGTCGGCCGTGGCGCCCGGGCGTGCCAAGGCCGAGCAGGTGGCGAGGATGCCGCGCGGCATGGGCGCCAGCGTCGGGGTGAAGGACACGGCGACGCGGTGGCCCGCGACGGCGCTGAGGTTCTGCACCATTTCGGGTGTGTGGCGGTGGCCGCCGCCCACTGCGTAGGGCCGCATGGAACCCATGACTTCGGAACCGAGCAGATCCGCCCGCGGGGTGCGGCCCGCGCCGGAGGTGCCGGACGCCGCGACGATCACCGCCTCGGGCTCGGCGAGGCCCGCGGCATAGGCGGGAAAGAGGGCGAGCGCCACGGCGGTCGGGTAGCAGCCCGGCACCGCGATCCGTCGGGTGCCCGCCAACTGGGCTCGGGCGCCGGGGAGTTCGGGCAGACCGTACGGCCAGGTACCGGCGTGCGCCGAGCCGTAGAACGTCTCCCAGTCGGCGGCGTCCGCGAGGCGGAAGTCGGCGCCGCAGTCCACGATGAGCGTCTCCTCGCCCAACTGGGCGGCCAGCTCGGCCGATTGCCCGTGCGGCAGGGCGAGGAAGACGACGTCGTGGCCCGCGAGGGCCGAAGCGGTGGTGGGTTCCACCACCCGGCCGGCCAGCTGGGCCAGATGCGGCTGCAGGCTGCCCAGCGCCTGTCCCGCGCTGGAGTGCCCGGTCAGGGCGCCGATCTCCACCTCGGGGTGGCCGAGGAGCAGGCGCAGGAGTTCACCTCCCGCGTAACCGGTGGCCCCGGCTACGGCTACCCGCATAGTCATAGAGCTCTCCTGATCAGAAGATGACGTGGTGGGGGCGCGTGGTCGACGCGCCCTGTGCCCGTCCTACCCGCAGCCGCTCGCGTCTCGCCTCAGTGGGTGGTGGAGGCGGGGCAGAACTCGGCGCTCATGGTGGCCAGGAGCTGGGAGAACTCCCAGTCGCCGTTGTAGTTGAAGGTGAGGGCGCGGCGGCCGTCCTCGGTGAAGGCGCTGACGGTCAGCGATCCCACCACGCCCCCGTCGTGGTACCAGATGTCCGTGCCGCAGCTCATCGTGAGCCGCTCGACACCCAGTCCGTACGACGAGGACGGGAAGTCGGGGTTGACGACCGTCGCCTTCAGTTCCGCCAACTGCTGCGCGGGCAGGAGCTTTCCGCCTATCAAGGCCCCGTAGAACCGGTTCAGGTCGGCCGCGCTGGAGATCATGTCGCCGTCGCCCCAGTTCTGCGAACCGTTGAGCGCGGTGACGTCGTCGATCCGGTCCGGCTGGGTGCCGTAGAAGAGTTTCGAGTAGTGGCGGCTGCTGGGCTTCGGCAGCGCGGTGCCGGTGCCCGGGTGGGACGTGGACGTCAGTCCGAGGGGCGCGATGACGCGACGGCGCACCTCTTCCTCGTACGTGCTGCCGACTGCCTCGACGACCAGGGCGGCCAGCAGGTCGTTGGTGTGCGAGAACGAGTGCCGCGACCCGGGCGGGAAGATCGGCGGGTGGGCGAAGGCCACCTGGAGGCGCTGCTGCGGCGTCAGGGTGTCGTAGCGGTGCTGCAGGAAGCCGTCGCCCAAGGTGTACGTCTCGTAGTACGTCGGGTCGGCGAGGTAGTCGTACAGGCCCGTGGTGTGGTTGAGCAGCTGCCGCACGGTGATCTTGCTGCCGTCGTTGCCGCCGCCCGTGACCACCCCGGGCAGATGGCGCTGCACCGTGTCGTCGAGGCCGAGCTTGCCCTCCGCCGCCATCTGCAGCAGGACCGTCGCCACAAAGGTGTTGGTGAGCCCGCCGATGCGGAACCGGTCGTTCAGGCTGCGTGCCTGGCCTGTCTGGCGGTTCCCCACACCGACGGCGGCCCGCCAGGTCCCGTTCCTGTCCCGAATCTCCGCGACGGCCCCCGGGACGCCGGCCTGCACGGCGGCCTGCAGCGCGCTCAGGGTGGCCTGGTGTCCGGGGGCCACATCGGACGTGCTGGACCCGGAAGCGCCGGCCACGGGAGTGTCCTGCGCGGCGTGCGCCGTCCCGGTCAGCGTCGCGGCCGTGAGCAGCAGCGCCGCCACGGCGCTCGCACCGGCTGTTGATCTGCGTATCGGCATCGTCATTGCCCCGCTCCTCAGCGTCAGCCGTACCTGGCTTGATCCGCACTTGTACGGTTCGTGGGCGGCAGAGTAGGCAGACGGTCTTGTGCGGGAACAGCGTGATCCGGCCATCGGACGTTGTCGGCGGTGTTCTCAACTCGCCGCTATTGCACGGCAGTTGACCGTTCCCTCAGGATCCGCAACGCCGTTTCCGCGTCCCGCTCGACGCTGCGCAGCAGCGGTTCGGGGTCGTCCAGGAAGTAGAAGTGGCCCCCGTTGAAGCTCCGCAGCCCCAGGAAGTGCTCGGCGTGCGATTCCCAGCCGGACATCAGCGGGGAGACCGCGAAGTCCTCGCGGCCCGCGTACGCCGACAGCGCCGTGGGCAGCGGCCCGGCGCCGGGCGTGGGACGCCAGCTCTCCACCACGCGCAGATCGGCCCGGATCACCGGCGCGTACAGCGCCCACAGGGACGGGTCGTCCAGGATCCCGGCCGGCGTACCGCCAAGCCCTTGGAGTCGGGTGCGCAGTGCGGCGTCCGGCAGCGCGTGCCATCCCGGCGACCGGCCCTGCGCGGGCGATGCGACGGGCGCCGGGCGGGCCGAGACCCCCAGCCACACCGGGACGGGCAGCCCCCTGTCCGTGGCCCGGCGGGCGATCTCGTACGCCACCAGGGCGCCCATGCTGTGCCCGAACAGGGCGTAGGGGACGGGCAGTTCGGGCTCGATCTCGCCCAGCAGGAAATCCGCGAGCCGGCCCGCGTCGTCGAGCGGCTGCGAGCCGATGCGCCGGCCGTGCCCCGGGGCGTCGAGCAGGGTCACGTCCCAGTGGCCGGGCAGGGCCGCCGGCCAGTGCCGGTAGGTCACATGGGAGCCGCCCGCATGGTGCAGGACGAACAGACGCAGGGCTTGTTGCGACGACACCATCGCTCTCCCTCGGTAGGGCGGCTCGGCCGCGACCCTCACCACGGCGGCTCGACAACGGCCCCTCGGGTACGGCCGGCCGCTCGGTGAACGCGGCATCGTGGCACACCACGAGGGGTGCGGTACAGAGAATCCGGGCCGCGGCGAGCACCACGGACGCCGGAAGAAGACCGCGCTTGGCACGCCGCCGGACCGCTTCCTACGGTGACGGGGCATCGCCGGGCCGCTACCGGCGCCGGATGTCCTGTCGACCGGACGGCCGCCGCCCCGGCGGCCCGCACCGGGGCGACAACGCGCCCGGCACGGCGATCGTGCAGTGCGAGTGACCCATGAGTGACCCATGACGGACAAGGACGGTGCCCCAGTTGAGCACGAACCCCTTTGACGACGCGGACGGTCGCTTCTACGTCGTGGTCAACGACGAGGAGCAGCACTCCCTGTGGCCGGTGTTCGCCGAGGTGCCCGCCGGCTGGCGCACCGTCTTCGGTGAGGCCTCCCGCGCCGAGTGCCTCGAGTACGTGGAGCAGAACTGGACCGATCTGCGTCCCAAGAGCCTGCGCGAGGCGATGGCGGCGGGCTGACACCACGGTCTTCGGCAAGGCGATCCGAGAGGCGGGTGAATCAGGTGACGGGCGCTGCGCGGACCACGGGCGCACACCGGGCGACGTCGGCGCGAGGCCCTGAGCCGGCGGCGCAGCACCAGATCATGCCCTCCCTCGCCGGGACGCCCGCCACGGTGCAGAAGTCGGGGATGACCTTTCCGCAGAACCTGCCGGAGCGGTCCTGGGAGCAGATCGGGGCCAACCTCCGTGAGCTGGCCAACTCCTCGGCCTGGTGGCTCGCGGACTGGCTGCTCTACGGCGAGGCCACCTACGGCTGGCGGCGCTACAAGGAGGCGATCGAGCGCACCGGGCTCGACTACCAGACCCTGCGCAACTACGCCTGGGTGGCACGGCGGTTCGAGCACCACCGCAGACACGACGCCCTGAGCTTCGCCCACCACGCCGAGGTGACCCGGCTGGCTCCACCGGAACAGGACTACTGGCTGCGCAAGGCCGCACAGCACAAGTGGTCGCGCAACGAACTGCGCCGGGCGGTCCGTGCCGCCCTCGCCGCACAGAGCGACGAGACCCAGGCGCTCCCCGAAGGCAAGCAACAGCAGGCTCCGGCGCCGGCCGAGCAGGAGCCGGCAGCCCAGATCACCGTCGAGCTCTCGGCCCGACAACTCGAGCACTGCTCGAAGGCCGCCGCCGCACACGGACTGCCCCTGGACAAGTGGGTGGCCCAGGTGCTCGAGACCTTCGAGACACCCGCGACCTAGGCCGCGCCCCCGAGGTGCCGGATGTGTCAACGCCGCGCTGTCCACCAGGACTCGGCGGTGCGTACCTGCCTGCCCGGGCCCGCACACCCGGCACGCACCGAGCACCACCTCTGACCGGCCGGCCCGCCCCACCTCCCCGGGGCGAGCCGGCGGCCCGCCCACCGGACCGTCTTTCACAACGGAGTCAGCTGATGATCCTTCAGGGAAAGCGGGTCGCCCTGCCCCCGAAGCCTGTCGTCCACCACCGGTTCGAGGCGAACGCGGCGGCGGCGCCCGATGCCGTCGCCGTCGTGTGGGCCGGCCGGCAGGTGACGTACGCGGAACTGGACGCGCGCGCGAACCAGTTCGCCCACTTCCTGACCGCGCGCGGGCACGGCCGCGGCGCCCTGGTCGGCATCTGCCTCGACTACTCCGTCGACCTGCTCGTCGCCATCCTCGGCACGATCAAGGCGGGCGCGGCCTATGTGCCGTTCGACCCTGCCTACCCGGCGGAGCGCCTCGCATTGCTCCTCGGCCAGGTCCCGGACCTCGCCCTGATCGTCGCCTCCCCGGCCACGGCGGACATGGTGGGCTCGGCGAACGCCGACCTCGTCGACCTGGATCAGCTCGCGGACGAACTGGCCGCCCTGCCGGCAACCGCCCCGGCCGTCGAGGTCACCGGCGACGACCTCTGCTACGCCGTCTTCACCTCCGGCTCCACCGGCACGCCGAAACTCACCGCCGTACGGCACGAGGGCTGGTTCAACCTCATGAACTGGCTGCAGCTCGAGTACGGCCTCGACAACGCCTCGCACAACCTGGTCGTCAGCGCCTTCGGCTTCGACCTGTCCCAACGCGCCCTGATGACACCGCTGTTCTGCGGCGCCACCCAGCACCTCCTCGCCAGCCGCAACTTCGACGCGATGATGGCCTACCGCGTCCTGAAGGACCACGACGTCCGGGTGGTGCACTGCGCCTCCAGCACCCTGTACGTCCTGGTGGACTGGGAGCGGGCCCGCGGCGGCGACGCGCTCTCCCGGCTCGACTACATCCTGTTCGGCGGCGAAGCACTGAAGGCCGAACGGCTCGCCGGCTGGGCACGACGCGAGGGCAACACCTGCACGCTGCTGCACCAGTACGGTGTCGCCGAGTGCACCGACGTCGCCACCTCCTACGACCTGGCCGACTACTGGCGCGCGGATCACGACATCCCGCCGGTCGGCCTGCCCGCGTACAACACGGACATCCACCTCCTCGACGAGGAACTGCGCCCGGTCGGGGCGGGGGAGCACGGAGAGATCTGCATCGCCGGGGCCGGCGTCGGCGCAGGCTACCTGGGCGCCGCGGGCCCCGAGAACGCGAAGTTCAAGACGGTCGAGGTCGACGGCGCGGCGGTGCGGCTGTACCGCACGGGCGACCGCGGCTTCGTGACCGAGTCCGGTGAACTGATCGTCGCCGGACGGATGGACGCGCAGGTGAAGGTGCGCGGTATGCGCATCGACCCCACCGACATCGAGCGCGCGCTCGGCCGGCTCGCCGGCATCCGCGAGGCCGCCGTCGCCGTCGTGCACACCCCCGCGGGAGAGGCCGAGCTCACCGCGTTCATCGTGCCCACGCGCGAGGAGCTCAGCGAGGACGAGGTACGCACCCGACTGCTGCGCACCCTGCCGCGGAACATGGTCCCCGCCCGGTTCGTGAACGTGCTGCGGCTCCCCTTGAGCCCGCACGGGAAAGTCGACCGCCCGGCGCTGGTCGCTGCCCTCGAGAAGTCCTACGCCCACAGCGGCACGGCCGCATAGCAGCCGGATCCGACGACGACCCCGAAAGGAAACCGATGACAGCCGACCGTGTGCGCGCCATCTGGTGCCGGGAACTGGGGCGCGACGACATCGCGCCCGACGACGACTTCTTCGCCCTGGGCGGCCAGTCCTTGATCATGGTGAAGATCCAGGGTGCCTTCATGGAGGAGCTGGACGTCGAGGTCCCGATGGACCAGATGTTCCTCCACCCGACAGTGGCGTCGATCTCCGCCTACATCGAATCCCTCTGCCCCACGGCCTGAAGTCCCACGGCCTGAAGTCCACGGCCTGAAGTCCACGGCCTCAAGGCCTTCGCCGCAGCCGCGCTGCGTCAAGAAACTACCTGGTTAGAGAGGCGCGCCATGTACGACGTCATTGTCATCGGTGCCCGTTGTGCGGGTTCGCCGACCGCCATGCTGTTCGCGCGGCAGGGCTATCGGGTCCTGCTCCTGGAGAAGGCGAAGTTCCCGCAGGACACCCTGTCCTCGCACTACATCCACATGCAGGGGATGTCCCTGCTCAGCCGCTGGGGCCTGCTCGACAAGCTCGAGCGCGCCGGCTGCCGCAAGATCACCAAGCAGAGTTACGAAGGTCCCGGCGTCCGCGTCGAAGGCTTCTCGCTGCCGCTGGAAGGCCTGAACTACACCTACGCGCCCCGCCGTTACGTACTCGACCCGCTGCTCGCCGAAGGAGCGGTCGAGGCCGGCGTGGACTTCCAGGAGAGCTCCGCCGTCAAGGACCTGCTGTGGGAGGACGACCGCGTCGTCGGCGTGAAGTACACGACGCCCGCGGGTACCGAGACCACCGCACGCGCGCGGCTCGTCGTCGGCGCCGACGGCATGCGCTCGCTGGTGGCCCGCAAGACCGGTGCGCAGAACGTCATCGAGCACCCCAGGGTGACCTGCACGTATTACAGCTACTGGGCGAACGTGCCCACGCACTTCGAGCTGTACGAGCGCCCCGGCCGCTGGATCGGCGTCATCCCCACCAACGACGACCTCACGCTGCTCATGACGTACTTCCCGCAGGACGAGTACAACGACGTGCGCAAGGGGGTCGAGCCCTTCTACCTGGAGACCTTCCGCTCCACGGCGCCCGAGCTCTTCGAGCGGATGCAGTCGGGCGAGCGCGTCGAGCAGCTGTACGGCACGGGCCACCAGGAGAACTACTTCCGCAAGGCGTACGGGCCCGGCTGGGTGCTCGTGGGTGACGCGGTCAACCACAAGGACTCGATCACGGCCCGCGGCATTACCGAGGCCTTCGTCCAGGCCCAGACGCTGACCGACAACATCGGCGACAAGCTGCACGAGGACGCCGCGCTCGCCTCCGCCCTGCGGGCCTACGAGAACAACCTGAGCGGCGAGGCACTCAGCCACTACCAGGGCGCGCTGAACGTGGCCGAGCTCAAGCCCCAGGGGCGCGTCGACATGCTGCAGAAGCTGGTCGGCCATCAGGAGCACATCGACCGCTACTTCTCCACGCTGTCGGGTGCCTGCTCCATCGACGACTTCTACAACGACGAGCTCCTCGACCTGCTCGACATGAACTGAAGCACGCCTCAGCCCCCAGGTTTTCGCCGATTTGGAGAAACAATGATCCCGTTGTCGTTCGCCCAGCGTCGGCTGTGGTTCGTGGACCGGTTCGAGGGCCCTTCGCCGACCTACAACGGCGCGTTCGCCCTGCGGCTGACCGGTGAACTCAACGTGGGGGCGCTTCAGGCGGCGCTGCGCGACGTCGTCGACCGGCACGAGGTGCTGCGCACGGTGATCGTCGAGGGCGAGGACGGCACCCCGTACCAGCGGGTGCTCGGCCCGGAGGAGCAGCCCTTCGAACTGCCCGTCGCCGATGTCGTGGCGGGGGAGCTGGCAGCGGCCGTGGAGGCGACCGCCACCCGGACCTTCGACCTGGCCGCGGACGCGCCCATCCGGGCCAGGCTGCTGCGGACCTCGCCCGCCGACCACACCCTGGTCGTCGTCGCCCACCACATCGCGGTGGACGGCGAGTCGTTCGGGCCGCTGTTCCGGGACCTGACGGAGGCGTACGCGGCACGCGGCGAGGGCCGGGCTCCGGCGTGGGAGCAACTGCCGGTGCAGTACGCGGACTACACGCTGTGGCAGCGGGACGTCCTGGGCGACGAGTCCGACCCCGAGAGCGTCTCGGCACGTCAACTGGCGTACTGGCGTGAAGCGTTGACGGGTCTGCCCCAGCCGCTTGCGTTGCCGACGGACCGCCCGCGCCCGCGGGTGATGAGCGCCGAGGGCGACCGTATCCCGTTCGCGATCACTCCCGAGCTGCTCAAGTGCGTGGAACAGCTCGCCGCCGAGCTGGAGACCACGGTCTCGATGGTCATGCATTCCGCGCTCGCGGTGCTCCTGCACCAGCTCGGCTGCGGCGAGGACGTGTCCATCGGCGCCCCGATCACCGACCGTACCGACGAGGACCTGCGCGACCTCGTCGGCTTCTTCGTCAACACCTGGGTGCTGCGCGTCGACCTGAGCGGACGCCCCGCCTTCCGGGAGCTCCTCGCCCAGGTGCGGGAGAAGTCCCTGGCCGCGTACGACAACCAGGACATGCCCTTCGAACGGCTCGTGGAGCTGCTCAACCCGGACCGCTCCACCGCGTACAACCCGTTCTTCCAGGTCATGCTCTCCTGGCAGCCGCCCGTGCCGCCGCTGTCGCTGCCCGGACTCGGCGTCGAAGTCCAGCGTCTGGAGACGCAGACCGCGAAGTTCGACCTGTTCTTCGACCTGGTCCCGCTCAGCGAAGGCGGCGCCCGCTGCCGCCTGGAGTACGCCTCCAGCCTGTTCGACCGGACCACCGCCACCGCGCTCGCCGACCGCTTCGTGCGCGTCCTCACCCAGGTCGTGGCAGACCCGCAGGTTGCGATCACCGCCGTCGACGTCCTCGACGACACCGAACGCGCCGAACTGGTGCACCGCTTCGACACCGGTGCGCCCGCCGAGGACGAGCCGACGATCCCGGAGGCCTTCGAACGCCAGGTCGCCGCCTCGCCGGACGCTCCCGCGCTCGAATGCGACGGCCGGGTGCTGACCTACCGCGAACTCGACGACCGGGCCAACGCCGTCGCCTGGGAGCTGATCCGGCGCGGCGCAGGACCCGAGGACCTCGTCGTGCTCGCCCTGCCGCGCACCGAGGACCTGGTGGCCGCACTCCTCGGCATCCTCAAGTCCGGTGCCGGATACGTTCCGTTGGACCCCCAGTACCTCGGCGGTCGCGCCCACAGCGTGCTGTCGGAGGCGGCGCCCCGGTTCGCCGTCACCGACACCGCGACCTGGCAGCAGACGCCCGACAACGACGTCGACTGCGTCCTGCTCGACCGGCGCGCCGACTGGCAGACACCCGCCGGAGTCCCGGACGACACCACCCGCACCGCGCCGCTCGGCCCGGACAACCTCGCGTACGTGATGTACACCTCCGGCTCCACCGGCAAGCCCAAGGGCGCCTCGATCACCCACCGCAACGTCGTGGGCGGCGTACGGGAGCTGACCCGCGTCCTCGACGTGCCGCCCGGCTGGCGCATGCTCGCCGCCACCTCGGTCAACTTCGACGTCTCCGTCTTCGAGCTGCTCACCACCCTCACCACCGGCGGCACCGCCGAGCTCGTGCCCAACGCGCTGGCGCTCGCCGAACGCGACGGCTGGGACGGCCAGATCCTCAGCGGCGTCCCCTCCGTGCTCGGCGAACTGGTCGGGCACCTGGACAAGGCACCGAACCTGCGCACCGTCGTCCTCGCCGGCGACGTGCTTCCGGGCCGCCTGGTGCGCCGCCTGCGCGAAGCCCTGCCGCAGGCACGGATCGTCAACTCGTACGGGCAGAGCGAGAGTTTCTACGCCACCACCTTCGCCCTCGGCGCCGGCGACGCCTTCGACGACGGTGACGTCGCCCCCATCGGCACCCCGCTCGGCAACATGCGCGCCTACGTCCTGGGCCCCGGGCTCGTACCGGTGCCGCGCGGAGTCGTCGGTGAGCTGTACGTGGCGGGCGGCTGCCTGGGCCGCGGCTACCACGGCCGCCCGGCCCTGACCGCCGAACGCTATGTGCCCAGCCCCTTCGGCCCGGCCGGTGAGCGGATGTACCGCACCGGCGACCTGGCCCGCTGGACCCCCGACGGCGAGCTGGAGTGCGTCGGCCGCGGCGACGGCCAGGTCAAGGTGCGCGGCTTCCGTATCGAGACCGCCGAGGTCGAGGCGGCCATCACCGCCCACCCCGGCATCAGCGAGGCCGTCGTGATCAGCCGCGAGGCGCCCTCGGGCGGCAAGCGGCTCGTCGCCTACGTGGTGCACACCGGCGAGGGAGCCGTCGGCGACGACGGCGCCGGCGGCATCGGCGACGTGGACGTGCTCGCCGGCGCGTCCTCCGCCGAACTGCGCAAGTACGTCGCCGCCCGCCTGCCCGACTACATGGTGCCGTCCGCCTTCGTGGCCCTCGGCAAACTGCCGCTCGGCCCCACCGGCAAGCTGGACCGCTCGGCCCTGCCCGAGCCGGAGTTCCACGGCGAGGCCTACCGGGAGCCGCGCACCGAAGCCGAGTTGATCATCACGGCGGCGTACGCGGACGTCCTCGGTGTGGACCGGGTCGGCGTCGACGACGACTTCTTCGCGGTGGGCGGCGACAGCCTGCGCTCCATCCAGGTGGTGGCCCGCACCCGCGCCCGGGGCCTCGAGGTCTCCACCCGGGAGATCTTCGAATGCCGCACGGCCGCCCGTCTCGCCGAGGTGGCCTCCGACCGCAAGGACCGCGCCCCGGTCCTCGCGGAGGACGAGAGCGGCGGCGTCGGCACGATGCCGCTCCAGCCCGTGGCGCAGCACGTCTTCGGGCAGGGCGGCGGCACGAACCGGTTCGCCATGTCGATGGTCCTCGAACTGCCCGCCGCCATCGACGCGGACGGCCTCGCCGCCACCCTGGACGCCGTCCTCGACCGGCACGACCTGCTCCGCTCCCGCCTCGTCCCCGGCGACGAACCCACCCTCCTCATAGCCGAACCCGGCAGCGTACGGGCCGCCGGCCTCATCACCCGGGTCGACTGCGACGGCCGCTGGGACGAGCCGTCCGCCCTCGCCCTGGCGAAGGCCGAGCTGTACGACGCGACCGGCCGCCTCGACCCCGAGGCCGGCACCATGGCCGACTTCGTCTGGTTCGCCCCGCCGACGGGCGCGGGCCGGCTGCTCGTGGTGCTGCACCACCTGGTGGTCGACGGCGTCTCCTGGCGCATCCTCATGTCGGACTTCGCCGAGGCCTGGCAGCAGGTCCGCGACGGGAAGACGCCCGAACTCGCCGCCGTCGGCACCTCCGCCCGCCGCTGGGCCGCCGCCCTCGAGGACGAGGCCCACAACCCCACACGCGAAGCCGAACTCACCTACTGGCGAGACCTGTTGGAGTCACCCGGCGCCGACGCCCCGCTCGGCGCCCGCGCCTTCGACCCCGCCCTCGACACCTGGTCCACCGTCGAGACCGTCCGGGTCCAGCTGCCCGCCGACGTCACCGAAGCGGTCCTGACCAAGCTGCCCGCCGCCTACAAGAGCACCGGCACCGACGTCCTGCTCGCCGCCCTGGCCATCGCGCTCGACTGGTGGCGCGGCACCGAGAGTGCCGCACTCGTCCGTCTCGAAGGACACGGCCGCGAGGAGGACGCCGTTCCCGGCGCCGATCTCTCCCGCACCGTCGGCTGGTTCACCACCATGTACCCGGCGCGCGTCGACGTGCGGGGCCTGTCGACGGCCGACGTGCTGGCCGGCGGCGCCGCGGCCGGCGAGGCGATCAAGCGGGTCAAGGAGCAGCTGCGCGAAGCCCCGGACAAGGGACTCGGTTACGGCCTCCTGCGCCACCTCAACGCCGACACCGCCGAACACATCGCCGAGCTGCCGGTGCCGCAGATCGGCTTCAACTACCTCGGCCGCATCTCCGACTCCGACGTGCCCGAGCATCTGCGCACCGACGGCTGGGGCCCCTCGCCCTGGTCCGCCGAACTCATCGCCGAACCCGACCCGGACCTGCCCGCGCTGTCCGCCCTCGAAGTCAACTCGGTGGCCACAGACACTCCCGAAGGCACCCGCCTGCAGGCCGCGTTCATGTGCGCGAGCGGAGTGCTGTCCCGCGAGCGGACCGCCGAACTCGCCGACCTGTGGATCGTGGTGCTGCGCGGCATGGCCGCGCACGCCACGAGCGGCCGGGCCGGCGGGCTCACCCCCTCGGACGCCCCCCTCGTCAGGGTGCGCCAGAGCGACATCGAGACGTGGGAGGAGCGCTACGGCCGCCTGGTCGAGGTGTGGCCGCAGGCACCGGGCCAGCTGGGCATCCAGTTCCAGGCCGCGCTCGCCGACGGCGCCTTCGACGTCTACCACATGCAGTTCGTGCTCCATCTGTCCGGCCCCGTCGTCCCCGAGCGTATGCGCGCGGCCGGCCAGGCCCTCCTCGAGCGGTACCCGAACCTGCGCTCCGCGTTCGTCACCACCGCCGACGGCGAACCGGTCCAGGTCGTTGCCGAGCACGTCGACCTGCCCTGGCGCCACCTCGACCTGACCGGACAGAACGCGGCCGACCAGGACGCCGCCCTTGACGCGGCCCTCGCCGCCGACCGCACCGACCAACTCGACCCCGTCCGGCCTCCGTTGCTCCGCCTCGCCCTGCTCACCTGCGGGCCGGACACGTCCAAGCTCATCCTCACCGCGCACCACACCCTCTTCGACGGCTGGTCCTCACCGCTGGTCATCAAGGACCTCATCAGCCTGTACGCGGAAGCCGGCGAACTCGCCCCGGTCCGCTCCTACGGCGACTACCTGGCCTGGCTGACCCGCCAGGACCGCGCGGCCTCGGCCGCCCGCTGGAAGGCCGAACTGGAAGGGTTCGACGAGCCGACCCTCGTGGCCGCGGGCCTGCCGTCGAAGGGCGAAGCCGCCTCGCTCGGCCGCGTCGAGGTCCCGCTGTCGATCGACAAGGGCCGCGAACTCGCCCGGCGCGCGGCCGAACTCGGCGTCACCCTCAACACTCTCCTTCAGGGCGCCTGGGCCATCGTGATCTCCAAGCTCACCGGGCAGCAGGACGTGGTGTTCGGCGCGGCCGTCAACGGCCGCCCGGCGGAGGTGACCGGCAGTGACGAGATGGTCGGCCTGTTCATCAACTCCCTGCCCACCAGGGCACGCTGCCTGCCCGCCAGCACACTGGCGGAGGTCGTCACCGACCTGCAGAACCGGCAGATCAGCCTGATCGACCACCACTACTACGGCCTGGCCGACATCCAGCGCGGCACCGGACTGCCCGCCCTGTTCGACACGATCGTCGTCTTCGAGAACTACCCGGTCGACCGCGAGGGCATCGTCGACGCCAACGACTCGGCCGGCATCTCCATCGACGCCATCCGCCCCTTCGCCGGCTCGCACTACCCCCTCACCCTCAACTCCTCCGACCCCTACCTGCGGCTCTCCCTCGACTACCAGAAGAACATCTACGACCACGAGGCGGCCGAGACCGTCGCGGGCCGGCTCGTCCGGGTCCTCGAGCAGATCCTCGAGGACCCGTCGGTCCCGGTCAGCTCGGTCGAGGTGCTGGGGGAGGAGGAACGCGACTGGTTGGTGCGCGGGGTGAATGACACCGTGCAGCCGGTGGAGGACGGCACGCTGCCGTCGGCGTTTGAGGCGCAGGTGGCGCGGACGCCGGATGCGCTTGCCCTGGTGGGTGAGCAGGAGCGGTTGTCGTACGGGGAGTTCAACCGGCGTGCGAACCAGTTGGCGCATTGGCTGGTCGAGCAGGGTGCGGGGCCTGAGTTGCTGGTGGCGGTGAAGATTCCGCGGTCGGTGGGTCTGCTGGTGGCCATCTATGCGGTGGTCAAGGCGGGTGCGGCGTATGTGCCGATCGATCCGGAGTTGCCCGAGGACCGTGTGCGGCACGTCCTCGCGAGCGCGAAGCCGCTGCTGGTGCTGGAGGAAGAACTCCCGGACGTGTCCGGGTATCCGGAGTCGAATCCGGTGCGTGAGCTGTCGCCGGACAATGCGGCGTACGCGATCTTCACGTCGGGTTCGACGGGTGGTCCGAAGGGTGTGCCGGTGGCGCACCGGGCGATCATGAACCGTCTGGCGTGGGGTCTTTCGCACTTCTCTGTCGGTGTCGAGGACCGGGTGCTGTTGAGCACGACGGCGAGTTTCGACGTATCGGTGCCGGAGATCTTCGCCCCGTTGCAGGTGGGTGCGGCCATTGTGATCGCGCGCCCGGACGGCCGACGCGACCCGGCGTATCTCGCGGAGCTGATCCAGCGCGAGGGAGTCACGGGCGCGGACTTCGTACCGTCCCTGCTCGAAGCATTCGTGGCAGAGCCCTCGGCAAAGGGATGCACCAGCCTGCGCTGGATCGAGGTCGCGGGCGAAGCCTTCCCGCCGCAACTCGCCAACCGTGTCAGCCAGTTGCTCCCCTCCTGCTCCGTCAACAACCTTTACGGGCCCACCGAGGCGGCGGTGGAGGTCACCGCCTGGGAGCACGTGCCGGGTGAGGACCGGGTGCCGATCGGTGCCCCGGTATGGAACACCCAGGTGTACGTACTCGACTCGGCGCTGCGACCGGTCGCACCCGGTGTGGCGGGGGAGTTGTACCTCGCCGGGGTCCAGCTGGCCCGCGGCTACCTCGGGCAGACCGGTCTCACGGCGGGCCGGTTCGTGGCCTCACCCTTCGGCGAGCCCGGCAGCCGCATGTACCGCACGGGCGACTTGGTGAAGTGGACCAAGGACGGCCAGGTCGAATACCTCGGCCGCACCGACTTCCAGGTCAAGGTCCGCGGCTTCCGTATCGAACTCGGCGAGATCGAACAGGTCCTGGCCAAACACCCACAGGTCGACAGCGCGGTCGCCGTGGTCCGCGAGGACCGCGCCGACGACCAGCGGATCGTCGCGTACGTGGTGCCCGGACCGGCCCTGGCCGGCCCCGCCGAGGTGGACGTCGCGGCGCTCACCGACTTGGCCCGCGAGCATCTGCCGGAGTACATGGTGCCCTCGGCGATCATGCCGCTCGCCGCGTTCCCGCAGACACCGAGCGGAAAGCTCGACCGGGGCGCGCTGCCCGCACCGGACCGCCCCGAGGCGGACACCGGGCGCGGCCCGCGCAACCACAACGAGGAAGTCCTGTGCCGGCTCTTCGCCGAGCTGCTCGGCGTGGACCGTATCGGTATCGACGCCGACTTCTTCGACAACGGCGGCCACTCGCTGCTGGCCACGCGGCTCGTCGGCCGCATCCGCAGCGAGCTGAAGGTCGACGTGAAGGTCACGACCGTGTTCCGCAGCCCGACCGTCGCCGACCTGGCGGCCCGGGTCGAGAAGTCGGGCAAGTCGAACCGCCTTCAGCTGAAGCAGATGAACGGATGAGGAGTAGCTCGATGATCCCGTTGTCCTTCGCTCAGCGCCGGTTGTGGTTCCTGGACCGTTTGGAGGGGCCGTCGGCGACGTACAACATCCCGTTCGCGCTGCGTCTCGAAGGGCCGCTGGACACCGGGGCGCTGGCCGCGGCGGTGGCGGACGTCGTCGGCCGGCACGAGAGCCTGCGCACGCTGCTCGTCGAGAGCGAGGACGGCACACCGCAACAGGTGATCGTGCCCGCCGCCGAGGCCGCTGTCCCGATGCCGGTGGTCGAGGTGAGCGCGGACGCGGTGGACGCGGCGCTGCGCGTCTTCGTGGCCGGGGGGTTCGAACTCGACAAGGATCTGCCGCTGCGTGCCACGGTGTTCCGCACGGCTCCGCAGGTGCATGTGGTGGTGTTCGTGTTCCATCACACGGCGGCCGACGGTGCGTCGATGGCGCCGTTCCTCACCGATCTGATCACCGCGTACGACGCCAGGCGCCAGGGTGACGCCCCCGATTACGTGCCGTTGGCGGTGCAGTACAAGGACTACTCGGTGTGGCAGCGCGACATGCTCGGTGACGAGGACGACCCGGACAGTGTGGCTGCCGAGCAATTGGCGTACTGGCGTGAGGAGTTGGCGGGGGTTCCGCAGCCGGTGCAGTTGCCGCTGGACCGGCCGCGGCCGACGTCGGCGAGCCATCGGGGCGGGTACGTCGACTTGGAGCTCGCACCGGAGCTGGTCAGCGGTATCGGCAAGCTCGCTTCCGCTCACGGTGCGACGGCGCCGATGGTTGCCCAGGCGGTCCTTGCGGTCCTGCTTCACCATCTCGGTGCGGGCAACGATCTGACGATCGGCAGTCCGATCGAGGGTCGTGCGGATGAGCAGCTGGAGGAGCTCGTCGGCTTCTTCGCCAATACGTGGGTGCTGCGGGTCGATCTGTCGAAGAACCCGACGTTCGACGAGCTCCTGGACCAGGTACGCGAGCGGGCACTGGGCGCGTACGACAACCAGGACGTGCCCTTCGAGCACCTGGTCGAGCTGCTCAGCCCGGACCGCACCACCGCCTACCAGCCCCTGTTCCAGGTGATGTTGGCGTGGCAGTTCGGCTGGTCGCCGATCGAGCTGTCAGGGCTGACGGTCACACCGCTGCCGTTGGGCACGGACACCGCGAAGTTCGATCTGTTCTTCAACATCGTGCCGGACGCGTCGGGTTGTGCGTACGGGCGTCTGGAGTACGCGACGGAGCTGTTCGACCACTCCACCGCGCAGGCCCTCGTCGACCGGTTCGTCCGCGTGCTGAGCCAGGTGGTCGCCGATCCGGGCAAGCGGATCGGCGGCGTGGATGTGCTCAGCGACGAGGAGCGAAGCCGGCTCGCGCTGCTCAACAACACGGCGGTGCCGGTCCAGGGGGTGACCGTGCCCGAGTTGGTGTCCGCGCAGGCCGCCCGAACGCCCGACGCGACAGCGGTCGTGTCGGGGCGGACCACGTTCTCGTACGGGGAGTTGGAGACCCGCGCCAGTCGTCTCGCGGCTGTGTTGCGTGAGCAGGGTGTCGGCCCGGACGTCTTGGTGGCGGTGGCCCTGCCCCGCACGGCCGACCTTCCCGTCGCGCTGCTCGCGGTGCTCAAGGCGGGCGGCGCTTATCTGCCGATCGACCCCGATTACCCGGCCGCCCGGGTGGATCTGCTGCTCAATGCGGCGAACCCGGCGCTCGTTCTCACCGACCTCGCGACGGCCCAGGCCGTCGACGGCTGCCGCCCGCCCGTGCTCCTCCTCGACGACCTGCAGCCGGACCTCGAACTCGACGGCCCGGGCGTCACGGGCGCGCCGGAAGGTCTCGATCCCGCTCATCTCGCCTACGTGATGTTCACGTCCGGGTCGACCGGGACGCCGAAGGGCGTCGCCCTCACCCACGCCGGCATCGTGAACGGCATCAAGGACCTGGCCACCCGCACCAGGGTCCGGGCGGGATCGCGGATGCTGGCGGCGACGTCGGTGAACTTCGACGTGTCCGTGTTCGAGATCTTCACCGCCCTGACCTCCGGCGCGAGTGTCGAGATCGCGCGTGACGTACTGGAGCTCACCGAGCGGGACAGCTGGTCGGGCGCCACGATCAGTGCCGTTCCCGCGGTGTTCACCGCACTCCTGGACCAGCTCGGCACGCAGGGCCGCCAGCTCGACGTGGACACCGTGGTCTTCGCGGGCGAGGCGCTCTCCTCGGACCTGGTCCGGAGGGTGCACAAGGAACTGCCCGGTACTCGCGTCATGAACGCGTACGGGCAGACCGAAAGTTTCTACGCCTCCACGTTCACGGCGCCGCACGACTGGACCGGCACGGGAGCCGTGCCGGTGGGCACGCCGCTTGCGAACATGCAGGCGTTCGTGCTGGGCCCGGAGCTGGCTCCGCTGCCGCCGGGTGTGGTCGGCGAACTGTACGTGGCGGGTCTGGTCGCGCGCGGTTACTACGGCAACAGCGCGGCCACGGCCGAACGCTTCGTGGCCAGCCCCTTCGGCCCGCCAGGTGCGCGCATGTACCGCACCGGTGACCTGGCCCGCTGGGATGCCGAGGGTCAGCTGGTCTATGAGGGCCGCGCGGACAAC
The DNA here is from genome assembly GCF_011044995.1 of Streptomyces mesophilus. Lineage (GTDB taxonomy): Bacteria > Actinomycetota > Actinomycetes > Streptomycetales > Streptomycetaceae > Streptomyces > Streptomyces mesophilus. The sequence continues at coordinate 101,313 of NZ_JAAKZW010000003.1, forward strand.
CAGGTCAAGGTGAACGGCATCCGGGTGGAGCCGACCGAGATCGAGGCCGTGCTCGCCCAGCACCCTGCGGTGAGCCGGGCGGTGGTCACCGTTGTCGAGGACCCCACCGGTACCAAGCGGCTCGTCGGCTACGTGGCACAGACCGCAGGGGACTCCGAGGGCGGCGGGGGAGACATCAACGCCGGCGCGACCGTGGCGGATCTGCGGCGGTTCGCGGCCAAGCGGCTGCCCCAGTACATGGTGCCCGCCCAGTTGATCACCCTGGACCGGCTGCCGCTGACGGCGAACGGCAAGCTGGACCGTGCCGCTCTGCCGGTGCCGGAGTTCACCGGGGGTGAGTACCGCGCGCCGCGCAACGACACCGAGCGGATCCTCGCCGAGGTGTACGCGGACGTGCTGGGCGCCGGTGAGATCGGTATCGAGGACGACTTCTTCACCAGCGGCGGGGACAGCATCCGTTCCATCCAGGTTGTGGCTCGCGCCAAGAGCCGCGGTGTCACTGTCACCACCCGGGAGATCTTCGAGCAGCGCACCGTGCTCCGTCTCGCCGAGCTCGTCGCCGAGCGGGCTGACGAGGAGCGGGTGGTCTTGGCCGAGCTGCCGGGCCGCGGTGTCGGTTGGGCTCCGTTGCCGCCGACCGCCGCACACGTGCTGCAACTGGGCGGCAGTATCGGCCGGTTCTGCATGTCCGCGCTGCTGACTCTGCCCGCAGACATCGACCGGCCCACTTTGGTCGCGACCCTGCAAGCTGTCCTGGACCGGCATGACGCGCTGCGTTCGAAGCTGGACCGGGTCAACCCCGGTCTGTGGATGCTGCCGCCGGGCAGCGTGCGCGCTGACGAGCTGCTGAGTGACGTGCCGTACGTCGCGGGAGAGGTGCAGCGGGAGCTGGACTCCGCCGCTGACCGCCTGGAGCCCGACGCGGGCGTGATGGCGCAGTTCGTACGCTTCACCGAAGCCGAGGACGGGCAGCCGGACCGGTTGTTGATCGTGCTGCATCACCTGGTCGTGGACGGTGTGTCCTGGCGCGTCCTGCTGCCGGATCTGGTCGATGTGTGGAAGCAGGCGGTAAGCGGCACCGAGGCAGACGAGTCGGCCCTCACCGGTACGTCGCTGCGCCGCTGGCTGCACGCGCTGGCCGAGCAGGCCGCCACCGAGCAGCGCGTCGCGGAACTTCCGGTGTGGCAGGAGATTCTCGCGGGTGATGAACCTGCACTGGGTGCACGGGAGTTGGACCCGGCGCTCGATGTGACGGCGACCGTGGACACGGTCCGCATCCAGATCCCCGCCGAGGTGACCGGTCCGCTCTTGAACAAGGTCCCCGCCGTCTTCCGGGGCGGGGTCGACGACGGCCTGCTCGCCGGCCTGGCCCTCGCGCTGGCCCGCTGGCACGCCAACCGCGGCAATGATGCCGCCTCCACTCTGGTCCGCCTGGAAGGCCACGGCCGCGAAGAGCATCTGATCCCGGGCGCGGACCTGTCCGGCACGATCGGTTGGTTCACCGCCATGTACCCGGTGCGTCTGGACGTGACCGGGATCGACCTCACCGACGCCTTCGCCGGCGGCGCGGCGGCCGGTCAGGCTGTCAAGGCGGTCAAGGAACAACTGCGGGCGATCCCCGACGCGGGCCTCGGTTACGGCTTGCTGCGGCACCTGAACGCGACGACGGGCCGGCAGCTCTCCGGTCTGGCCCGGCCGCAGATCGGCTTCAACTATCTGGGCAAGGCCTCTGCGGCCGATCTCCCCGAGGACCTGCGGAACCTGGGCTGGGCCCCGGACACCACCCACCAGGACCTGATCGCGGCAGCCGACGCGGACATGCCGGTGCTGTCCGCGCTGGAGATCAACGCGGTCGCCACCGACACCGGCGCCGGTGAGCAGTTGACCGCGTACTTCGGCTTCCCCACCGGCGTCCTCACGCGTCAAGAAGTCACCGAACTCGCCGACTTGTGGCTCCAGGCGTTGACCGCTCTGGCCCACCACGCCACCGCCCCCGAGGCCGGTGGCCTCACCCCCAGCGACGCCCCGCTCGTCTCGGTCGGCCAGAGCGAGATCGACGCCTGGCAGGAACGCTTCGGCAAGCTCACCGAGATCTGGCCGACCACCCCCGCCCAGTCCGGGATCCTCTTCCAGGCGAAGCTGGCCGGGGCGGACTTCGACCCGTACCACATCCAGCTCGTCTTCCATCTGTCCGGACGGGTCGACCCCGAGCGGATGCACCGCGCCGCACAGGCACTGCTCGACCGCTATCCCGCGCTGCGCGCCGCGTTCGTCGACCCGGCCGACGGCGCCCTCGTCCAGGTGATCCCGGAGGCGGTGAAGCTGCCGTGGCAGTACCTCGACCTGAGCGCCGTCGAGGAGCCGGAGCGCACCGAGCGGTTCGAAGCCTTCCTGAAGGACGACCAGAGGACCTACTTCGACGCGGAGCGCCCGCCGCTGATGCGGCTCGCCCTCGCCGTCCTCGACCCGGACCGGCCCGAACTCGTCCTGACCGCGCACCACGCGCTCTACGACGGCTGGTCCACGCCCCTGCTCATGCGGGACCTGCTGCTGCTCTACGCGTCCGACGGTGGCCTGAGCGCCTTGCCGCCCACCCGCGACTACGGCGAGTTCCTGTCCTGGCTCACCCGCCAGGACCAGGACGAGGCCGCCCGGGCGTGGGCGCAGGACCTCGAGGGGATCGAGGAGCCGGCGCTGCTGGCCGCCGAGTCCGCGGGCACCGACAACGGGCTGCGCGACCAGGTCGAGGCCCCGCTCCCGATCGAGCAGGCCCACGAACTCGTGCGCCGCGCGAGCGAGTTGGGCGTGACCGTCAACACTCTGGTGCAGGGCGCCTGGGCGCTGCTGCTCGGCCAGCTCACCGGCCGCCAGGACGTGGTGTTCGGTGCCACCGTCTCCGGCCGCCCGCCCGCCGTCGCGGACGTCGAGACGATGGTCGGGATGTTCATCAACACCCTGCCCGTACGCGTCACTTACGAGCCCGGTGAGACCGTCGCCGACTTCCTGGGCCGGCTGCAGAGCCGCCAGGCCGCCCTTGCGGACCACCACTACTACGGGCTCGCCGACATCCAGCAGGCCGCCGGAGTCCGCTCACTGTTCGACACCCTGGTCGTCTTCGAGTCGTACCCGGTCGACCGGGAGGGCATCGGCGCAGCCAGCGACGCCGCCGACGGCATCACCTTCACCGGCATGCGCCCCTTCGCCGGCAACCACTACCCGCTGTGCCTGACCGCGGCGGCCGACCCGCATCTGCAGCTCGTCATCCAGTACGCCCCGTCCGTCCTCGACCGGGCCACCGTCGAGCTGCACGCGGCCCGGCTCGTGAGCTTCCTGCGTCAACTGGCCACCAACCCCGACCTGTTGGTCGCGCAGATCGACTCCCTGGAGCCGGGCGAACGCGACCGGATGCTGGCCCGGTACGACGAGGCCGCCGCCCGGGCCCGGCACGTCACCCTCACCGAACTCGTCGAGGCACAGGTGGCGCGGACCCCGGACCGGGTCGCCGTCGTCTGCGGCGGCGCCTCCCTCACGTACGCCGAACTCGACGCCCGCGCCGAAGCGCTCGCCGCGGACCTCGCCGGTCGGGGAGTGGGCCCGGAGACCGTGGTGAGCGTGGTCCTTCCACGCGGCGTGAACGTGGTCGTGGCGCTGCTCGGCGTACTGAAGGCCGGCGGAGCGTATCTGCCCGTCGACCCCGCCTACGCCGCAGCACGCCTGCCGTACGTGCTGCCCACCGCACGGCCCCACCTGATCCTGGCCGACGCCGGGACCAGCCGCCTGGTGCCCGAGACGGACATCCCGGTCCGCCTGCTCGACGAGGTGGACCTGCACGCCACCGCCGAGGGTGCCGCGCTGCGACCGAAGGCCGGTCCGGACAATCTCGCCTACGTCATCTACACCTCGGGATCCACCGGCGTCCCCAAGGGCGTGGGCGTCACCCAGGCCACCGTCGTCAACGCCGTGGACACCATGGTCGAACAGGCCGGTGCACAGGACGGCCTGCGCATCCTGGTCGCCGCCTCGTTCGGATTCGACGTCGCCACCTTCGAGACGTTCGCCGCGCTCACCACCGGCGGCACCGCCGAGATCGTGCGCGACGTCCTGGAGCTGGCCGAGCGCGACAACTGGGACGTCGACGTCATCTGCTCGGTGCCCTCCGCCTTCGCCGAACTCGTCGACCAGCTCGCCGACCGCATCGATCCGACGGCCCTGAACATCTCCGGCGAGGTGCTCACCCCTGTCCTCGCCGAACGGGTGCGCAGCCGCTGGCCCAAGGCCCGCGTCATCAACAGCTACGGTCCCAGCGAGACGTTCTACGCCACTGCCCACCTGCTCGATCCGCAGCAGGCCTACGGCAACGGCGTGCCCATCGGCGCCCCCTTCCCCGGCGTACGGGCCTACATCCTCGGTCCCGGTCTGGGGCTGCTGCCCCCCGACACCCCCGGCGAGCTGTATCTGGCCGGGGCCGGCCGCGGCTACCACCGCCAGTCCCGCCTGACCGCCGACCACTTCGTCCCCGACCCGTACGGGCCGCCCGGCTCACGGATGTACCGCACCGGCGACCTCGCCCGCCTGACCCGGGACGGGGAACTTCTCCACCTGGGCCGGATCGACACCCAGGTGAAGATCCGCGGCTACCGCGTCGAACCCGCCGAGGTCGAGGCGGCCCTGACCACGCATCCGCAGATCGCGCAGGTCGCCGTCGTCACCCAGCACCCCGGCGACAAGGCCCCTTTCCTGGCCGCCTACCTCGTCCCCGCCGAGGGCGCCACCGTCCCGGACGCGGCCGAGATCCAGGAGCACCTGGCCGACCGGCTGCCCGAGTACATGGTCCCGGCCGCGTACGTACCACTGGAGCGGCTGCCTCTGTCGCCCAACGGCAAGCTGGACCTCAAGGCCCTGCCCGCCCCCGACCTCACGACCGGGACCCCCTACCGGGCGCCGAGCACCCCGCGCGAGGAGTCCTTGGCGAAGCTCTTCGCCGACATCCTCGGCCTGGAGCAGGTCGGCGTCGACGACGGCTTCTTCGAGCTCGGCGGACACTCCCTGCTCGCCACGCGGCTGATCACCCGGGCCCGCGCGGAGCTCGGCATGGAGATACCCATCCGCAAGATCTTCGACCTGCCCACGGTGGCCGAGCTCGCGGCGTGGTCGCAGGAATCGGCCGTACCCGTCCGCCCCGCCCTGCGCCGGATGATCACCGAGGAGTAAAGACCAGTGATTCCGCTTTCGTTCGCGCAACGCCGCATGTGGCTCACCCACCAGCTGGAAGGCGGGGCCGAGACCTACAACATCTCACCGGCGTTCCGGCTGACCGGGCCCCTGGACCGGGACGCACTCGCCGCGGCCCTGCACGATGTGGTCGCCCGCCACGAGACCCTGCGCACGCTGTTCCTGACCGACGACAACGACGAGCCGTACGCAAAGATCCTGCCGGCCGCCGAGGCCGAGGTCCCGCTGCCGGTCGTCGACGTCGCCGGCGGCGAACTGGGCGGCGCCGTCGACGCGTTCATCGCGCACCGCTTCGACCTGGCGGCCGAGACCCCGCTCAAGGCACGGCTGTTCCGCCTCGCGCCCGAGGAGCACGTCCTCGTACTGCTCATCCAGCACATCGCCTCCGACGGCGTCTCCGGCGGACCGCTGTCCCGGGACCTGATCGCCGCGTACACCGCCCGGCGGGACGGCCGCGCTCCCGTGTACGAGCCGCTGCCGGTGACGTACAAGGACTACGCGCTGTGGCAGCGCGAACTGCTCGGCGACGTGAACACCCCCGGCTCGCTCGCCGCGGCCCAGGCCGAGTACTGGCGCAAGCAACTGACCGGCGTACCGCAGCCGTTGAACCTGCCGCTGGACCGCCCGCGGCCCGCCCAGCGCTCGACGCAGGGCGGCTCGATCTCCCTCACGGTGGAGCCGGAGGTCACGGCGGGACTGCAGAAGCTGGCCGACGAACGCGGCATGACCATGGCGATGGTCCTGCAGGCAGCGCTCGGCGTACTCCTGAGCAAGCTCGGCGGCGGGGACGACCTCACGATCGGCGGACCGATCGCCGGACGCACCGACGAAGGCCTCGCCGATCTGGTCGGCCTCTTCGTCAACACCCAGGTGCTGCGGGTCGACCTGTCCGGCAACCCCTCCTTCGCCGCGCTGCTGCCGCAGGTGCGGGACAAGGCGCTGGCCGCCTACGAGCACCAGGACGTGCCGTTCGAAACCCTGGTCGAACTGATCAACCCCGAGCGCTCCACCGCGTACCAGCCGCTGTTCCAGGTGATGTTCGCCTGGCAGAGCTTCGAGAAGCACTCCGTCCAACTCCCCGACCTCAAGGTCGAGTTCGAGCAGTACCTCACCCAGACCTCCCTCACTGACCTGTTCATCGGCATGGCCGTGGACGGCGACGGGGCGCTGCGCGGCGACCTCATGTACGCGACCCAGCTCTTCGACCGTACGACCGCCGAGGCCATCGGCGCTCGCTTCGCGCGTGTCCTGCGGCAGGTGGTCGCCGACCCGAATGCTCCGATCAGCTCGATCGAGGTGCTGGAGCAGAAGGAACGCGACTGGCTGGTGCGGGGGATCAACGACACCGTGCAGCCGGTGGTCGCTGACACGTTGCCGTCGGCGTTTGAGGCGCAGGTGGCGCGGACGCCGGATGCGCTTGCCCTGGTGGGTGAGCAGGAGCGGTTGTCGTACGGGGAGTTCAACCGGCGTGCGAACCAGTTGGCGCATTGGCTGGTCGAGCAGGGTGCGGGGCCTGAGTTGCTGGTGGCGGTGAAGATTCCGCGGTCGGTGGGTCTGCTGGTGGCCATCTATGCGGTGGTCAAGGCGGGTGCGGCGTATGTGCCGATCGATCCGGAGTTGCCCGAGGACCGTGTGCGGCACGTCCTCGCGAGCGCGAAGCCGCTGCTGGTGCTGGAGGAAGAACTCCCGGACGTGTCCGGGTATCCGGAGTCGAATCCGGTGCGTGAGCTGTCGCCGGACAATGCGGCGTACGCGATCTTCACGTCGGGTTCGACGGGTGGTCCGAAGGGTGTGCCGGTGGCGCACCGGGCGATCATGAACCGTCTGGCGTGGGGTCTTTCGCACTTCTCTGTCGGTGTCGAGGACCGGGTGCTGTTGAGCACGACGGCGAGTTTCGACGTATCGGTGCCGGAGATCTTCGCCCCGTTGCAGGTGGGTGCGGCCATTGTGATCGCGCGCCCGGACGGCCGACGCGACCCGGCGTATCTCGCGGAGCTGATCCAGCGCGAGGGTGTGACGGGCGCGGACTTCGTACCGTCCCTGCTCGAAGCATTCGTGACCGAACCCACTGCCGGGCAGTGCACGAGCCTGCGGTGGATCGAGGTGGCGGGAGAGGCCTTCCCGCCGCAACTCGCCAACCGAGTCGCGGAGTTGTTGCCGAGCTGCTCCGTCAACAATCTCTACGGGCCCACCGAGGCGGCTGTGGAGGTCACCGCCTGGGAGCACGTGCCGGGTGAGGACCGGGTGCCGATCGGTGCCCCGGTATGGAACACGCAGGTGTACGTACTCGACTCGGCGCTGCGACCGGTCGCACCCGGCGTGGCAGGGGAGTTGTACCTCGCCGGCGTGCAGCTGGCCCGCGGTTACCTCGGGCAGACCGGTCTTACGGCGGGCCGGTTCGTGGCATCCCCGTTCGGCGAGCCGGGCAGCCGCATGTACCGCACGGGCGACTTGGTGAAGTGGACCAAGGACGGTCAGGTCGAGTACCTCGGCCGCACCGACTTCCAGGTCAAGGTCCGTGGCTTCCGTATCGAACTCGGCGAGATCGAACAGGCGTTGACCTCGCATCCCGCGGTGGCGCAGGCGGCCGTCGCCGTACGCGAGGACCAGAAGGGCGACCAGCGCCTCGTCGCCTACGTGGCACCCGACCCGGACGCCGTCACGGCCGACACCGCCGGTCAGCTGGCCGCGTGGCGCGAGACCTTCGACGACGCCTGGCACGACACCGAGCACGTGCCCTTCGGCGAGGACCTCCAGCAGTTCAAGGAGGCGGTGTACACCGGACAGCCGCTGAACGACGAGGACGTCGAGCAGTGGCGCGACGCGGCAGCCGCGCAGGTGCTGCGCTTCGCGCCGCGGCGCGTCCTGGAGATCGGCGTGGGCTCGGGACTGCTGATGTCCAAGGTCGTCGGCGAGGTCGAGGAGTACTGGGCCACCGATGTCTCCGAGTCCGTCGTGGAGCGGCTCACCGAGCAGGTGGAGGAGGCGGGCCACGGCGACCGCGTCCACCTGAGCGTCCAGGCTGCGGACGACCTTCTCGGCCTGCCCGGCGGCTCGTTCGACACCGTGGTCCTCAACTCGGTGACGCAGTTCTTCCCCGGTACGGACTATCTGGACCGGGTTCTCACCGGCGTCCTGGCTCTGCTCGCGCCGGGCGGAAGGCTGATCGTCGGGGATGTGCGCAACGCGGCCACCCAGCGCACCCTGGCCGCCGCCGAGGCCCGCGCCGAACAGCCCTACGCCTCGCACGAGGAGCTGCGGGCCTCGGTCGAGCAGACGCTGCTCGCCGAACGCGAACTGTTCGTCGCCCCGCAGTGGTTCACCGACTGGGCCGCCGAGAACGGCGCCGGTGTCGACATCCGGCTGAAGCCGGGCGCCGCGCACAACGCGCTGACCCGGCACCGCTTCGAGGTCGTCCTGCACAAGGACCGGGCCACCGCCCTCGACCTGACGACCGTGCCCACAACGCCCTGGAGCGGCGACCACAGCGCTCTGGCCGCCGTCGTGCGCCGGACCGGCGGACCACTGCGCGTGACGGGCATCCCCAACGCCCGCCTCGTCGAAGAGGCCGCCACGGCGACGTTCGCCGCGGTCGTGCACGAGGACACCCTGCCCGGCACGCCGGGCGACCCGCACCAGATCGCCGCCTGGGCCGCACAGCAAGGCCTGGACGCGGTGCTCACCTGGTCCGGCGCGCACCCGCACGCCTTCGACGCGGTGCTGCTGCCCCAGGGCCACACCACCGGGTCCGTGACGGGGACCTACGTACCCGGCGACACCGTCGGCCGGCCCCGGTCCAATGCCCCGGCTCTCGCCACGGCCCTGGAACCGCTGCTCGCCGAACTCCCCGACTACCTGCGCGGGCGCCTGCCCGACTACATGGTCCCGGCGGCGGTCGTTCCGCTGTCCCGGCTGCCGCTCACCGCATCCGGCAAGATCGACCGCAACGCGCTGCCGTCCGAGCACACCACCACCGTCAGCAGCGGAGAGCCGCGCAACTCGCACGAGGAGGAGCTCTGCGGCTTCTTCGCCGACCTGCTCGGCCTCGAACGCGTCGGCATCGACGACGACTTCTTCGCCCTCGGCGGGCACTCCCTGCTCGCGACCCGGCTCGGCGCCCGTATCCGCAAGCACTTCGGCGTCGACATGCCGCTGCGGACCATCATCCAGTACCCGACCGTCGCCGAGCTGGCCGCGCTGCTGCTCATCGGCTCCATCCCCGGCGAGCACGACGACTCGTTCGGTGTCGTCCTGCCGCTGAACCGCGACCCCGGCACCGGCAAGCCGCCGGTGTGGTTCGTGCACGGCGGCGGCGGCCTCGGCTGGGCGTACTTCACCTTCGCCCCCTGGACACCGGACCGGCCGTGCTACGCCCTGCAGTCCCGCGGCTCCAACGGCAAGGACCCGGTGGCCGGTTCGGTGCAGGAGATGGTCGACGACTACCTCGAGCAGATCCTCAAGGTCCAGCCGGAGGGCCCGTACAACCTCGTCGGCTGGTCCTACGGAGCGCCCATCGCGCACGCCATCGCGGTGCAGCTCGACCAGCTGGGCCACCGGATCGAGACCCTGGCCGTCCTCGACGCCCAGCCGGCGAGCCCCGACCCCGAGAACGGGTTCAACCAGGTGGCCGACCGGACCCCGGAGCTCTACCGGGAGGACGTCGAGGAGGTCTTCGGCCAGTTCATGAACACCGGCAACATGGACAGCTTCCTGGTGAACATGTCCCGCGTGGGGTCCAACAACCTGCAGAAGATGGGCGACTTCGACTCGCCCGTCTACCGCGGCGACCTTCTGTACTTCAACGCGACCGTGGACAAGGTCGACGGGCTGACCTCCTACGGGCCCGACTGGCGGCCGCACATCGAAGGCTCCATCGAGGAGTACGACGTCGACGCCTCGCACCACGACCTGCACATGCCCAAGCCCGCAGGCCAGATCATGCAGGTCATCGCGCGCAAGCTGGCCCAGTGACCGGCGCGGCGACCAGGAATCCGAAGCAACGAGCAGAGTTGGGGGTCGACCAGAATGAGTGAGACCGGCACGCCCGCGGACCAGGAGAACGAGATCGCGCTGCTGTGCGTCCCGTTCGCCGGAGCGGGTCCATCCTTCTTCCACCCGTGGCGGGAGCTGGCCGCAGGCCGCTGGCGCGTGGCGACGGTGGACCTGCCCGGCAGGGAGAAGCGGCTGCTCGAGGAGCCGTACGGCAGTGTCGTCGAGGCGGCCAAGGCGGAGATCGACCGTGTCGTCGCCGAACTCGGTGAGGGCACCAGGACCATCCTGTTCGGTCACAGCCTCGGCGCCGTACTCGCCTATGAACTGGCGCATCTGCTCGGCCGGCGCAACGTGCCCGTCGAGCGCCTGGTCGTCAGCGGCTCGCCCGGGCCCTGGACCCAGCGCGAACGGCGGGCGGCGGGCCTGAGCGGGGACGAATTCCTCGCCAGGGTCGAGGAGTTCGCGGGCTTCCGGCACGAGGCCCTCGACCACCCGGAGATGCGCGAGCTGATCCTGCCCGCTTTGCATGCCGACTGCTCGATGCACGAGGCTTATGTGCCGAGCACCGACGACCTGGTGACGGTGCCGGTCGTGTCGCTGCGCGGCGACCACGACGGTCTCGTCACCGCCGAGGAAGCCCGGCAGTGGAAGGATGCGACGACCGGCACGTTCACCTATGTGGAGTTCCCGGGCGACCACATGTACCTCGTCGACCACGGCGAGCAGATCCTGGATGTGATCGCGGCACAGACAGTGACGTGATCGCGGCACAGACTGTCCAGAGCCGGCCAAGGACCCATCGGACCGTCCGGGACGGGTGACGACCCCTCCTCCCGGACGGTCCGATGCTTTGCCGGACACCGGCGCCGAGCCAGATCCCTACCAGGGACGGCAATTCGCGAGATTGCAGCTGAGAAGGCTCCACAGCCGTGTCAGGTCCGTGGCAGCGCCCTGTCAGCACAGCACGGAACAGTGGCGGTATGACGAGTTCCGCGATTGCAGTCTCAGGGCTGCGCAAAGCGTACGGCGACAAAGTCGTGCTGGACGGCATCGACTTCGAGGTCGCGGCGGGGTCCATCTTCTCCATGCTCGGCCCCAACGGTGCGGGCAAGACGACCACGGTGAACATCCTGACGACGCTGCTGACCGCCGACGCCGGAACGGTGCGCGTCGCCGGGCACGACGTGGCGAAGGCGACGAAGCAAGTGCGCGCCTCCATCGGTGTGACCGGCCAGTTCGCCGCGGTGGACGATCTGCTGTCCGGCCGCGAGAACCTGCAGCTGATGGCGGACCTGAAGCGAGTGGGCTCCGGTGACCAGGTCGTCAAGTCCCTCCTCGAACGCTTCGACCTCGAGGAGTCGGCGGACAAGATGGCCGTCACGTACTCCGGCGGCATGCGCCGCAAACTCGATCTGGCGATGACCCTGGTCGGTGCCCCCAAGATCATCTTCCTGGACGAGCCGACGACGGGCCTCGACCCGCGCAGCCGGCGCACCATGTGGGGCATCGTCCGCGACCTGGTGGCCGAGGGCACGACCATTTTCCTCACCACCCAGTACCTGGAAGAGGCCGACCAGCTCGCCGACCGGATCGTGGTCCTCAACCAGGGCCGCCTCGTGGCCCAGGGCACGGCCGACGAGCTCAAGCGGCAGATCCCCGGCACGCATGTGCGCCTGCGGTTCGCCGACCCGCAGGAACTCGGCGCGGCCGCGCGCATCCTGCCCGCCGGCACACCCGACGAGGAGGAGCTGGTCCTGCGGGTGCCCAGCGACGGCCAGTCGAGGTCGCTGCGGGCCCTGCTCGACCGGCTCGACGAACACGCCCTCAACGCACAGGAGTTCTCCGTGCACTCGCCCGACCTCGACGACGTGTTCCTCGCGCTGACCGGGGACACCGCCGACGTCGTCGCCCAGCGCACGGACAAGGAGGCGATCGCGCGATGAGCACCGCCACGGCACCTCTGGCCGACTCCGCCATCATGCTGCGCCGCAACATGAAGCACACCTTGCGGAACCCCACCACCGTGTTCAACGCGGTCCTGTTCCCCATCGTGATCATGCTCATGTTCGTCAAGGTCTTCGGCGGCGCGTTCAGCGTCGGCGTCGACTACATCGACTACGCGACACCGGGCCTGTTGGTGATGGCCGTCAGCTACGGCCTCGGGGCCACGGCCACAGCCGTCAACGACGACATGACCAAGGGCATCATCAACCGGTTCAAGACCATGGACGTCTCCCGCGGCTCCGTCCTGACCGGACACGTCGTGGTGACCACCGTGCGCTGCCTCGCGGCCGAGGCGGCCCTCATCGGCGTCGCCTTCCTCATGGGCTTCGACCCGAAAGCCGGCGCCGTCGACTGGCTCGGCGCCATCGGGCTGCTCGTCCTGCTCAGCTTCGGCGCGGGCTGGCTCACCGTCGCGATGGGCCTGGCCGCCAAGTCCGTGGAAACAGCCGGGCTCGGCACCGTACCGCTGATCATGCTGCCGTTCCTGAGCAGCGCGTTCGTGCCCGCGGACTCGATGGGCGCCGGCGTGCGGCAGTTCGCCGAGTACCAGCCCTTCACCCCCATCATCGAGACGCTGCGCGGCCTGCTCGCCGGCAACGTGTCCGGCGGCGACGCCGTCGTGGCCGTCGCCTGGTGCGTCGGCTTCGCCGTCGTCGGCTACGTCTGGGCGGTCTCCACCTTCAAGAAGCGCGCCTGACCGCTGTCTTGCCACCGAATGTCTTGTCAACGGGACAGCGCAACGCGCACATCCGACGGCGCGAACCACGGGCAGCAGTTGCAAACCGTGAACTCGACGTATTCCACCCCGCACCGGCGTCAGGCCTGCGGGCGTTGACACCCTCGATACGTCACGGCAGAGAATGGAGATGCCAGGGACTTGGCGGCACGGTCGGGACAGAAGTTCTCCGCCGCCCTGAAGTCTCCCGCGTATCAGGCGCGTTGCCGCGCCGAATTCTCTGATCCGCGTGATCCGGCCGATTCATTCCTTCCGGTAACGGGCCACCGAAACCTGCAAAGGATCTGACGCATGACCACAGCCGTGAGCGAAAGCGTCCTCGAGAAGGCAGCGAGGGAATACGCAGAGCAGGGCTTCTCCATCATTCGCAACGTCATACCGAAGGAACTCATCCAGGAGCTGCAGGCGCACGTCGCGTGGCTCACGCAGAAGTACCCGGACCTGCGACCCGAGCACTTCCATCACCCGCTGATCCGCAACGACGCCTTCTGGGCCCGCGTCGTCTCCGACCGCCGGCTCGTGGACATCGCGGAGTTCTTCCTCGGACCCGACGTGGCCTCGTTCACCGCCCACTACATCTGCAAGCCCCCCTACGACGGGCAGCCGGTGCTCTGGCACCAGGACGGCGCGTACTGGCCGCTCAGCCCGATGGACGCGCTCACGGTGTGGCTGGCCGTCGACGAGTCCACCGTCGAGAACGGCTGCCTGCGCATGATCCCCGGCAGCCACGTGCTGCCGCTGCACACGCCGACCTCCCGCACCGACACCGACAACATGCTGTTCTCCTCCGCACGCGACGAGATCGTGCGCCAGTGGTCCGAGGAGCGCGGCGTCGTCTGCATCGAACTGCAGCCGGGCGACGTGTCGATCCACCACCCCAACCTGCTGCACTGCTCGGAGCCGAACACCTCCGCCAGGCGCCGCTGCGGCCTCGACATGGGCTACATCTCCACGGCCACCCGTATCCACGGCGACCGCGTCTACCTGGACCCGCTCCTGGTACGCGGATCCGACCGGAGCGGCGTCAACACCTACCGGCCGTTCCCGGCCTACCAGGAGGGCGAGACGATCCCGTTCGCCGGCCAGGACGAGTGGGACGACCGTGTCACCCAGCTGAACGCGGCCCTGCCGTCGAGCGCTACGGCAGCGCCCGCCGAGAGCCCGATCGAGAGCACCCGGCACATGATGGACCGGCTGCGCGAAGGCACCACGACCCGCTGACACCACGCACACCGCCGAGGGGCGGCGCACCTCAGGTGCGCCGCCCCTCGGCGGTCTTCGCGGCAGACGGTGCTACCAGACGAAGGCCTCGTCCTCGGCCCGCTTCTCGATGCAGTACGTACGGAACGCCTGCGCCTTGGCGACCAGGTCCTCGTCCCCGGAGCGCCGCGCGGCCTGGATGTACCAGTCGAACGCCGCGGTGGCGTGCGCCTTGCGCTCGAAGTGAAGCTCGGCGAAGGGGCGGAAGCGCGCGTGCAGATTCTGCGCCGTGAACGTCTCACCGGAGGCGATGAGCTCCTCCAGCTCCGCGTCGCTGGGCGCCGGCGGCTCCACGACGCGCACCTGACGGGTCGCGGGAATCGTGCCGCTGATCTCCAGCGGCACGTCCTCGTCGGTGAAGTCGAGGCACAGGGACAGGCGCGCCTGTGTGCTGGTGCTGCGCGCCGAGTGCGGATCGGTCGAGTGGATCTTCCACACCTCGCCGCGGCGGATGTGGTACAGCGTGTCGTTCTCCGAGTGCAGGGACTCCTCGCTGGTGCGCAGCGGCACCTGCACCCGCAGACCGGGCTTCGCCCACTCCAGGAAGTCCACGTGCGGGGCGATGATCCCTTCGCGCAGCGCGAAGATACGCACCCACTGCAGCCGCTCCAGGGGGAAGTGCGTGGTCACCAGGGTCATGATGTTCGGCAGCTGCTCGCCCAGTTCGGTGAGCGCCAGCGTGCCCTCGTGCGGGCGGAACGTGACGTCGGACTCGGCGCCGCTGGCGTTGGCCAGCACGTGCGACGACCATGAGCCGAAGGTGAAGACGTCGTACTGGCCGCCGTATTCGTGGCGGTCCACGAGGGCCAGCTCCTCGTCCAGGTCGTACGAGTCGATGGGCAGTACCGCAAGTCGCTGAGACTTGAGCATGGAATTCCCCTCCACCACAGGATCTTCTGACACACCGAAAACCGCTGGGAGTTACTCCCGGCCGGCCGCCCCGACCGTACCGTCGCAGGCGCCAAAGGCTGTCCCGTCGGCGGGACAAAGGCTGTCCGGCAGGGGGTGCGTGACGTCTTTGCTTGCCCGGCCTTTTCCGTGGCATCTACGTTGGCGTCGCGACGGCCCCGAGCCTCGATTCCATCAGTACCCCGGGTCAATTCACGGATATGTCCCGCCGACGGGACGGCATGTGCGGAATTTCCCGTCAGGCAGAGGAAGGGAAAGGCTGAAAATGGAACGACAGGTCACGGCATCGAGTGCGCAGGCATCGCTCGTCGACGAAGTGGCCCAGCTGTGGGCCGAGTTCTTCACCGGCCGCGAAGTGGGCCCCGAAGACGACTTCTTCGCGCTGGGCGGCAACTCAATGACCGGAATCAAGATCATCGACCGGGTGGCCGAGGACTACGGAGTCCAGCTGTCCGTGCGCGACTTCTACCTGGCCCAGACCCCGAGCCGGGTCGCCGAACTGATCGAGCAGGGGCGGTCGGCGACGTGAGGCTGACGCCGGGGCCCGCGGGCGATGTCGACCTCGACACGGTCAACCTCTTCGATCTGGACCTGTACACGTCGGGTGATCCGCACCGGATCTGGGACGTCATGCGGGACAAGGCGCCCGTGCACCACCAAGTGCTCCCCGACGGACGGGAGTTCTGGTCGGTGACCCGCTACGAGGACGTGTGCCGGGTGCTCGGCGACCACCGCGAGTTCACGTCGGAGCGCGGCACGGTCCCCACCCACCTCGGGACCGACGACGAGGCGGCCGGCGTGCTGATGACGTCCACCGACCCGCCGCGGCACACCGAGGTTCGCCGGCCGCTCGGCTCCAAGCTCACCGCTCGCGCGGTGCGGTCGTGGGAGGACTCGATCCGCGCGACGATCGTGCGCTTCCTCGAGCCGGCCCTCGACGGGGAGCCCTACGACCTCGCGGAGCGGGCCCTGCTGCTGCCCGCGATGGTCACCGGGCCGTTGCTCGGCATCCCGGCCAAGGACTGGGAGGAGCTCGTCCAGCTCACCGCGATGGTGACGGCCCCCACGGACCGGCACTTCCTGGTCGGCCACGAGGCGGCGACGCTGGCCATCTCCCACCACGAACTGGTCAACTACGTACGGGACTGGGCGAGATCGCGCCGGGCCACGGGCGGCGAGGACGACAGCCTGCTGCACCACCTCATGAGCGTGCGGCCAGGCGGCGAGCCGCTGACCGACGAGGAGATCGCCCTCGACGGCTACAGCATCCTGCTCGGCGCCAACGTGACGACCCCGCATACCGTTTCGGGCACCGTACAGGCGCTGATCGAGCGGCCCGAGCAGTTCGAAAAGGCCCAGGCCGACCACTCGCTGATACCGAACCTGGTCGAGGAAGGGCTGCGCTGGACGTCGGCCGCCTGCAATTTCATGCGGTACGCGGTGGACGACGTCGAGCTCGACGGGGGAGTGATCCCGGCCCGCGGCGCCGTCGTCGCATGGATCGGATCGGCCAACCGCGACGCCGCCCAGTTCGCCGATCCGCACACGTTCGACATCACCCGGCCCAACGCCAAACGCCAGGTGGCGTTCGGCTACGGACCGCACTTCTGCATCGGCGCGCCCCTGGCCCGGATGACCCTGCGGATCTTCTTCGAGGAACTGCTCCAGCGGTTCGGCTCGCTCGAACTGGCCGGTGATCCCGAGCACTTGCGCTCGTACTTCATCGCCGGGATGACCCATCTGCCCATCGTCGCCCAGGAACGGCGGACGCCATGACCACCGGTACCACCACCACGTCACCGTGGTTCGTGCGCCCACCGGGCACCGACCACCCGGCCCGCATGTTCTGCTTCCCCTTCTCCGGCGCGGGCGCCTCGGCGTTCAGCGCCTGGCCGGCCGACCTCGACGGGATCGAGATCTGCCCGGTGCAGTTCCCCGGCCGGGAGAACCGGCTCGGCCACCCGCATTACGGCACGTACGAGCATCTCGCCGACGCGCTCGTCGAACCGCTCACTCCGTGGCTGGACCGCCCCTACGCGTTCTTCGCGCACTGCGCGGGCGCGGTGCCCGCGTACGAGACCGTGCTCCGTCTCGCCGCACGGGGACTGCCGACGCCCGAGGTCCTGTTCGTGTCCGGGCAGCCCGCCCCGCACGACGCGGCCCGCGACCGGATGCTCTCCATGAGCGAGCCCGAACTGCGCGCCGAGGTCCGCTCCTTCGTGCGCAGCCGGGGCGTCGAACCGCGCCCCGACATGCTCGACCTGGGTGTCATGGTGCTGCTGCGCGACACCGCGGCCGCGAGCGCCTACCGGCGGACCGAACCCGCCACGGTGGACTGTCCCGTCGTCGTCCTGCACTGGCGCGAGGACACGGACGTGGACCTCGAGGACCTGTACGGGTGGCGCAGCTATGCGGACTCGGTCGAGTTCCGGGTCCTGAACGGCGGCCATTACGACTTCATGGACGCGCCCGGAGAGCTACGGGAGCTGATCACCGGCTGGCGTTGAGCTCGGCGCGGATCGCACCTCGAACCTTGCCTGTCACACCTGCTGCACCTGCCGCGTGGCGCGCCCGTCGCCCTTCGCCTGTACGAGCCGTGGACCGAAGAAGACCGGAAGGAAGAGCCATGAGTGGCGCAGCCGCCGATATTGCCGTGGTCGGGATGTCGTGCCGCTTTCCCGGTGTGCACGACCCGGACGGCTTCTGGCGTCTGCTGCGCGACGGGAAGTCGACCATCGGCACTTTCCCCGGGCAGCGGGCCGACGACGCCGACTCCCGGTACGCCGCGCATCCGGACGCGGCCACGCTCGGCTCGGGCTCGTTCTTCGACTCCGTCGACCTCTTCGACGAGGGGTTCTTCGGCATCGGTGCCGCGGAAGCGGCCGCCATGGACCCGGTGCAGCGGTTAGGACTCGAACTCGCCTGGGAGGCCGTCGAGAACGCACGCATCGCGGCGGGCGTCCTCGCGGGCCGCGAGGTCGACGTGGTGGTCGGCGCGGCCGCCTCCGGCTACGACCTGTTGCGCAAGCTGTCCGGCAGCGACCAGGACGACCACTACGCCGCGCTCGGCTCCAGCGGCGCGCTGATCGCGAACCGCATCTCGCACTTCCTCGACGTGCGCGGAATGAGCTTCAGCGCGGACTCGGGCCAGTCGTCCTCCCTCGTCTCATTGGCGCTGACCTGCGAGCGGATCCGGTCCGGCGCCGTCGACCTGGCGCTCGCCGGCGGTGTGCAACTGGTCGTCGACCCGGAGGCCGGGGCGGGTCTGGCGAATCTGGGCGCGCTGTCGCCCGACGGCCGCTGCTACCCGTTCGACGCACGGGCCAACGGCTTCACCCGGGGCGAGGGCGGGGCGTTCGTCCTGCTGAAGCGGGCCGATCTCGCGCTCGCCGACGGCGACCACATCCACGCGCTGATCCGCGGCTGGGGCGTGGCAAGCGCCGGCGCGAGCGCACGGATGCCGGACCCCAGCCCCACCGGACAGGCCGCCGCCGTACGGTCCGCCCTGCGCAGCGCCGGCATCGACTTCGACGAGGTCGACTACGTGGAGGCCCACGGCACCGGCACCCGGCTCGGCGACCCGGCCGAACTGTCGGGCCTGCGCCGGGTGTTCGGCCCCTCGGGCCGCACCCGCCCGCTGGCCGTCGGCTCGGTGAAGGCGAACGTCGGACATCTGGAGCCGGCCGCGGGCCTCGTCGGCTTCCTCAAGACCGTGCTCTGCGTGGAGCATGGCGAGCTCGTCCCCACCCCTGGCTTCACCACCGCCAACCCCGCCGTCGAGGACTTCCCGCGCGACTTCGAGGTCCTGCGCGCCACGCGCCCCTGGCCGGGCACCGCGCAGCGGCCGCGCCGGGCCGGGGTGTCGTCCATCGGCATGGGCGGCACCAATGCGCACGTCATCCTGGAACAGGCACCGACGCCGTACGAGACCCCGCACGACGCGGCTGATGACGCCACCGCCAGGCCGGACGCCCCCGTCGCATGGGTCCTGTCCGCGCGCTCGGAAGGCGCCCTGCGCGCACAGGCGTCGCGCCTGCGCGACCGGGTGGCCGCAGACGGATCCCTCTCGCAGGCCGACGTGGCGCATTCGCTGGTCACTACACGAACGGCCTTCGAGCACCGCGCCGTTGTCGTCGCCGACGACCGCGAAGAAGCCCTCGCGGGCCTGACGGACCTGGCCGCCGGCGACACCGGGACCCGCGTGCTCCGCGGCACGGCCACCGCACCCGCGGGCCCGGTCGTCCTCGTCTTCCCCGGCCAGGGCTCGCAGTGGGCCGGCATGGGCCGGCAGCTGTACGCGCAGTCGGAGGTCTTCGCCCGCTCGATCGACGCGTGCTCGCGCGCTCTCGAACCCTGGCAGGACTGGTCGCTCGTGGACCTGGTGACCGGCGCCGCATCGGCCCCGACGCTGGAGGACGGCGACAACGTCGTCCAGCCCGCGCTGTTCTCGATGATGGTGTCCCTGGCGCACCTGTGGCGCTCGCTCGGTGTGGTGCCCGACGCGGTGGTGGGCCACTCGCAGGGCGAGATCGCCGCGGCCTGCGTGGCCGGTGCGCTGAGCCTCGAGGACGCCGCACGTGTCGTCGCACTGCGCAGTCAGGCCCTGGCGCCGCTGGTCGGCGAGGGTGGGATGAGCGCCGTGGGCGCGTCGCAGCAGTGGGTCGAGGAGCGCCTGGTGCGCTGGGCGGGCCGGCTCTCGGTGGCGGTGGCCAACGGACCCGCCTCCGTGGTGATCTCCGGAGACCCGGGGGCCCTCGACGAGTTCGAGGCCGCGGCGCACGGCGAGGGGATCCGCGCGCGCCGCCTGAAGGTCGACTACGCGTCCCACTCCCACCACGTGGAACGCGTCCGCGACCAGGTGCTGCGGGCCGCCGAAGGGATCGCGCCCCGGTCGGCCGAGGTGGAGTTCCACTCCACGGTCACCGCAGCCCTGTTGGACACCCGCGCTCTCGACGCCTCCTACTGGTACTCCAATCTGCGCTCGACCGTTCGCTTCGGCGAGGTCATCGAACACCTCATGCGCGAACGCGGCGGCGTGTACGTCGAGGTGAGCCCGCACCCCATCCTCCAGATCGGCATGGAGGAGGCCGCCGACGCGCTGACCACCCCGCCCGCCGTCGTCTCCACCCTCAACCGGCAGGACGGGGGACTGGGGACGGTCCTGAGGTCGCTCGGCTCACTGCACGTACACGGGGTGCCGGTGGACTGGCACGCAGCGAACACCGCGACGGCCCCGAACACCGCGACGGCCCCGAACACCGAGCGGCGGCGCCGGATCGCCCTGCCGACCTACCCGTTCCAGCGCCGGCGCCACTGGCTCAAGGCGTCCGCGAGCTCCGGCGCCGCGCACGACGCGGCCGGGCAGCCCGGCACGGCCGGTGTCCGCGCCGCGGACCTCGACTCGGCGCAGGCGGTGCGCGCGCTGGTCTGCGCCGAGACGGCGGCACTCCTCGCGACCAGGGGCGCCGCGCTGAGCGGTGCGCAGATCCAGGCCCGGGCCGCGGAGACCTTCAAGTCCCTCGGCTTCGACTCCTCGATGGCCATCGACCTGCGCAACCGGCTGGGCGAGGCGGCCGCCCAACGCCTGCCCGCCACCGTCGCGTTCACCTACCCCACGCCGCAGCAGCTCGCCGACCACCTGTGGTCGCGGCTCGAGCCGGACCGGCCCGAGGCCGTCCCGGCCTTCGCGGACCCGGCCGGCCCGGTGCCGGCGGACAGCAGTGACGACGACCTGTACGCCCTGATCGACGGCGGATACGTATAGCCGCTCTTTCTTCCAAGCAACTGTTGAGGGAGGCCCCTGGTGGAGGAAGTGGACAAGCTCCGGTCCTACTTGCGGCGTGCGGTCGGCGACGCGCGGGAACTGCGCGAGCGGGTACGCGAGCTGGAGGAAGGTGCGCGCGAGCCGATCGCCGTCGTGGGCGTGGGGTGCCGCTTTCCCGGCGGGGTCTCCTCTCCCGAGGAGCTGTGGTCGCTCGTGTCCGGGGAGGTGGACGCGATGGGCGACTTCCCCACCGACCGCGGCTGGGACCTCGACGCCCTGTACGACCCGGACCCGGGGGCCCGCGGAAAGACGTACACGCGCACCGGTGGCTTCCTGCACGAACTGCCGGACTTCGACGCGGAGTTCTTCGGCATCAGCCCGCGCGAGGCGCTCGCCATGGATCCGCAGCAGCGGCTGATGCTCGAGACCACCTGGGAGGCGCTGGAGCGCGCGGGCATCGACCCGGCCACGCTGCGCGGCTCGCAGACGGGGGTGTTCACCGGCCTGTACGGCGTCGACTACGGGCCCCGGATGGGCGGCGGAGCAGCCGGTGAGACCGAGGGCTTCGGCATGACCGGCACCTACCTCAGCGTGGCCTCGGGCCGCGTGGCCTACTCCCTGGGTCTGCACGGACCGGCCGTCTCCACCGACACCGCGTGCTCGTCCTCGCTCGTCGCCATCCACCAGGCCGTACGGTCCCTGCGCTCGGGGGAGTCCACGCTGGCGCTCGCCGGCGGCGTGGCCACACTGCCCACCCCGGGGATGCTCGTCGAGATGTCCCGCCAGCGGGGCCTGTCCGAGGACGGCCGGTGCAAGGCGTTCGCGAACGCGGCCGACGGCACCGGGTTCTCCGAGGGCGCGGGCGTCCTGGTCCTGGAACGGCTCTCCGATGCGCGGCGCAACGGCCACCGGATCTGGGCGGTCATCCGCGGCTCGGCGATCAACCAGGACGGCGCCTCCAACGGCCTGTCCGCGCCGAACGAGCTGGCACAGCAGCGCGTCATCCGCGCGGCCCTTGCCGACGCCGGCCTCGCGGTCACCGACGTGGACGCCGTCGAGGCGCACGGGACCGGCACCCGGCTCGGCGACCCGCTGGAGGCGGAGGCGCTGCTCGCCACCTACGGGCAGGGCCGCGAAGGCCGGAGCCCGCTGTATCTGGGCTCGCTGAAGTCCAACATCGGTCACGCCCAGGCGGCCGCGGGCGTGGCCGGCACCATCAAAATGATCATGGCGATACGGAACGGCGTACTGCCGAGGACCCTGCACGTCGATCGGCCCTCCGAGCATGTCGACTGGTCGACCGGAGCGGTGGAGTTGCTCACCGCGGCCCGTCCGTGGGCCACACCCGAGGACCGGCCCCGGCGCGCGGGCATCTCCGCCTTCGGCATCAGCGGCACCAACGCGCACCTGATCCTGGAGGAGGCCCCCCAGGAGCCCGAGCCCGAGCCCGGCGACGCGCTTGACGACGGCCAACTCCCGTCCCGTACCAGCGCGGTGGTGCCCTGGGTCCTGTCCGCGCGCTCGAAAGGCGCGCTGCGGGCCCAGGCGCAGAAGCTGTACGACACCCTCGCGCACCACGGCGCGGCGGAGCTCGACCCCGCGGCCGTGGGCCGGGCGCTGGTGACCCGGCGGTCCCTGTTCGAGCACCGTCAGGTGGTCATCGGCGCCGACCGCGCCGCACTCCTGGAGCGGCTCGCCGCCGTCGCGGCCGGCGACGAACAGGCCACGGGCGGAGTCGTCCGCGGCCAGGCGGCACCGGTCGGCAAGACGGTGTTCGTCTTCCCCGGCCAGGGCGCCCAGTGGGTCGCGATGGGCCGCGAACTGTGGGAGACCTCCCCGGTCTTCGCCGAGCAGCTGCGAGCCTGCGAGGCCGCGCTCGCACCTCATGTCAGCTGGTCGCTGATCGACACCGTGTGCGGCGGGCCCGAAGCCGCCGACCTGGGGGACGTGGACGTCGTCCAGCCCGTCCTGTGGGCCGTGATGGTGTCCCTGGCACAGGTGTGGCGCTCCCTGGGCGTCACCCCGGACGCGGTCATCGGCCACTCCCAGGGCGAGATAGCCGCCGCCTACGTGGCCGGCGCTCTCACCTTGGAGGACGCCGCGAAGATCGTGGCCCTGCGCTCCCGTATTGCGATCGAGGTCGCCGGCAAGGGCACCATGGCGGGCATCCTGCTGCCCGAGGACCGCGTCCGCGAACGGCTCGCCCAGTGGCAGGGCCGGATCGGCATCGCCGCCCTGAACGGCCCCAACTCCACGACCGTCTCCGGGGAGACCGAGGCCGTCGAGGAGCTCGTCGAGATCCTCCAGGCCGAAGGCGTCCGGGCCCGTCTGATCAAGGTCAGCGTGCCCGCGCACTCCCCGCTGATGGACCGCTTCGACGGCCGCCTCCAGGCCGAGCTCGGCACCATCACACCGAAGCCCTCACCGGTGACGATCGTCTCCACGGTGACCGGCACCACGATCGACCCGCTGACGCTCGACACCGCGTACTGGTACCGCAATCTGCGTGAGCCCGTGCAGTTCGCGACCGCCATGCAGGGCCTGATCGAACAGCAGCCCGACAGCGCCGTGATCGAGATCAGCCCGCACCCGCTGCTCGTGATGACCATCCAGGAGATGTTCGACGCCACCGAGGGCGCCACCGGCTTCGCGGTCGGCTCGCTGCGCCGCGACGAGGGCGGCTTCGCGCGGCTGTACGAGTCGGCGGCCGAAGCCTTCACGGCAGGCGCCGACGTCGCCTGGCAGAAGGCGTTCGAGGGCGTGGACGACGCAGGCGTCGACCTGCCGACGTACGCCTTCCAACGCCGCCGGTACTGGCTGAACACCCCTGACGAGACCACCGCCGCGACCACCTCCGACCACCCGCTGCTGGACAGCGTCATCGACCTGCCCGACGACGCCGGGCGCACCAGCGTCGTGGGCAGCGCACGCCTGAGCCCGGAGCGTCACCCGTGGCTCGCCCAGCAGGTGGTGCACGGTGCCGTCCTGGTTCCGGCCGCGGTCCTCGCCGAGCTCGCGGCGTGGGCGGCGCACAAGACCGGCCGCGCCGCCGTCGGCGAACTCACCCTGCTCACGCCCCTCGTGCTCAGCCGCAGCGGCGAGCGCGAACTGCGCGTCGTGGCCGACGGTGAGGGCACGCTCGGTGTGTACTCGCGCGGCGACGGCGAGAGCGGGTGGACGCGCAACGCCGCCGGCGTCCTCACCGACGAGGCACCGGCACCGGGCGGCCTCGCCGTCTGGCCGCCCACGGACGCGACGGAAGTACCCGTGGCGGACGAATACGCCCGGCTCGCGCGCCTCGGCTTCGACCACGGCCCGCTCCTGCGCGGCCTCAAGGCCGCCTGGCGACAAGGCGACACCGTGTACGCCGAGGTGGAGCTCCCCGAGGACGGCGCGGCCCAGGGCGCCTTCGCCCTGCACCCGGCGCTGCTGCACGCCACGGTGCTTGCGGCGGGCCTCGGCACGTCCACCGGCGATGACGTGTCCCAGGGGCTGCTGCCCCAGCAGTACGAGGGCCTCACCCTGAACGTCGAACGGCCCCTGACCGCACTGCGCGTCCGGCTCGCCCCGGCGGGCGAGGAGGCGCTGTCCGTGACACTCGCGGACTCCGACGGCGCCGTCGTCGGCGCCGTCGACCGCCTCGTACTGCGGCCCGCGGACATCGCGCAGCTGACCGAGCTGAGCTTCGAGAGCCGGGACTCGCTGTTCCAGCTGGACTGGGAGCCCGTCACGACGGGCGCCGACGACAACACGTACGCGGTCGTGGGAGGAACCGATCCGGTCACCTCCGTCCTGGGCGCCGACCGGGCCGTCTACCCCGACCTCGGTGAACTCGCCGTCCTGAACGGGGACATACCCCGCTCCGTCCTCATCGCCGTCGCCCCCACCGACCCCGCCGACCTCACCGCCGCCACCGAACAGGCGGTACGCCAGGTGCTGCACTGGACGCAGACCTGGGTCGCGGACGAGCGCTTCGCCGACTCCCGTCTCGTCGTGGTGACCCGCAACGCCTTCCCCGACGAGCAGGGGGCGGGGCCCGACCCGGCGGCCGCCGCGGTGTGGGGCTTCGTGCGCAGCGCACAGACCGAGAACCCCGGCCGGTTCGTCCTCGTCGACATCGACGACGAGGACGCCTCCCTCGCCCAGGTCACGGCCGCGGCCACCACCGGCGAGGCCCAGCTCAAGATCCGGGCCGGCCGGCTCAGCACACCCCGACTGGCCTCGGTGGGAACCGACCCCGGCCTGCCGGTACCCGCCGAAGGCGCACCACTCGGCACGGGCACCGTCCTGATCACCGGCGGCACCGGAGGTCTGGGCGCATTGCTTGCCCACCACCTTGTCGCCCAGCACGGCGTACGCCGCCTGCTGCTGACCGGTAGGCGCGGCGGGAACGCCCCGGGCGTGGACGCCCTGCGTGCGGAACTGACCGAGGCCGGCGCCCATGTCGACTTCGCTGCCTGCGATGTGACGAGCCGTGAGTCGGTGGCCGCGCTGCTCGCCGCGGTGAGCACGGAGCATCCGCTGAGCGCGGTCGTGCACTGTGCGGGCATCCTGGACGACGGCGTCCTCGCGGCGCTGACCGAGGAGCGCGTGGACGCGGTGCTCGCACCCAAGGTCCGCGGCGCCTGGTATCTGCACGAGCTGACCCGGGACTTGGACCTGTCCGCGTTCGTCCTGTTCTCGTCGGTCGCGAGCGTGCTCGGCCTCGCGGGGCAGGCCAACTACGCGGCCGCCAATGCCTTCCTCAACGGCCTCGCCCAGGCCCGCCGGGCCGAAGGCCTGGCCGGACAGGCGCTGTGCTGGGGCTTTTGGGCCGAGCGCAGTGAGATGAGCGCCGGCCTCGGCGACAAGGACCTCGAGCGCATGCTGCGCCAGGGCGTGTCGCCGATGGCCTCGCAGGAGGGCCTCGCCCTGTTCGACGCGGCGCTCGCCTGCGGTGAGCCGGAGCTCGTTCCCGTACGCCTGAACCTGTCCTCGCTCGGCGAGTTGAGCTCGCCGCTGCTTCGCACCCTGTCCGGTGCCGGCGCGGACACCGGCGACGCGGCCCGGGAGCAAGGCGCTGACGCGGGACTGGCCGAACAGCTGAAGGAGCTGGACCGCGGTGAGGCCGAGGCAGCGCTCCTTCAGGCCGTACGGACGCAGACCGCGCTCGTGCTCGGGCACGCCGACGCCGCGCGGATCTCGCCCGGCGAGTCCTTCAAGAAACTCGGCATCGACTCGCTCACGGCGCTGGAACTGCGCAACAAACTCACGGCGGTCACCGGCCTGAAACTGCCCGCGACCCTCGTGTTCGACCACCCCACCCCGGCCGCCATCGCCCAGTTCCTGAGTGCGGCGATCGGCCCGCAGGAGGCGCCGCAGCCGGTGTCACCGCTCGCCCACCTGGCCAAGGAGATCGAGGGACTCGGTGGCCGCCTCGAGGAGGCCTTCCGCTCGCTCGACCAGGACGAGCAGGCAACCGTCTCCACGCTGCTGGGCGAACTGCAGGGCCGGGTGCGTTCGTTGACGGGCGCCGGGGCGCCGCAAGGGGTCGCCGACCAGATCAGTTCGGCCTCAGCGGGAGACCTGCTCGCGCTGCTCGACAAAGAGCTCGGCTAGGGGAGACCGGAAGAGCCATGACCAACGACAACAACGCCGAAGTTCTCGACTACCTCAAGCGGACCTCGATCGAGCTGCTCGAGACGCGCAAGCGTCTGCAGGAACTGACCGACGCCGCCGCCGAGCCGATCGCGGTCGTGGGCGTCGCCTGCCGCTTCCCGGGCGGTGTCACCTCGCCCGAGGAGCTGTGGGAGCTGGTGCACCAGGGCGCGGACGTCATGTCGGACTTCCCCGACGACCGCGGCTGGGACCTCGAGGCCCTGTTCGACCCGAACCGACCCGGTTCCTGTTCCACGCGCAAGGGCGGATTCCTGTACGACGCCGGGGAGTTCGACGCCGAGTTCTTCGGGATCAGCCCGCGTGAGGCCGCCGCCGCGGACCCTCAGCAGCGCCTGCTCCTGGAGACGTCGTGGGAGTCCCTTGAGCGTGCCGGCATCGACCCCGACTCCCTGCGCGGCAGTGACACCGGGGTGTTCGCGGGCCTGGCCTACTTCGGCTACGGCAACCACTTCGAGACCCCCGAGTCCATCGCGGGCTACGCGCAGATCGGCTCGCTCCTGAGCGTGGCCTCCGGCCGGGTCTCGTACGCCCTCGGCCTGGAGGGTCCCTCGCTGTCCACGGACACCGCGTGCTCGTCCTCACTGGTGGCGGTGCACCAGGCGGTGCAGTCGCTGCGCCAGAACGAGTGCTCCCTCGCGCTCGCCGGCGGCGTCACCGTCGTCGGCATGCCGCAGGTGTTCCGGGAGATGTCCAAGCTGCGCGGCCTGTCCGACGACGGCCGGTGCAAGGCGTTCGCGGACGCGGCCGACGGCACCGGATTCTCCGAGGGCGTCGGCGTGCTCGTGCTCGAGCGGCTCTCCGAGGCGCGCCGCAACGGCCGCCGCATCTGGGCGGTCATCCGCGGCTCGGCCATCAACCAGGACGGCGCCTCCAACGGACTGACCGCGCCGAGCGGTCCCGCGCAGCAGCGCGTCATCAAGGCCGCCCTGGCCAACGCCCGGCTGCAGCCGGGCGATGTGGACGCGGTGGAGGCGCATGGCACCGGTACGAAGCTGGGCGACCCCATCGAGGCAGGTGCGCTCCTGGCCACCTACGGGCAGGGGCGCGAGGACAGCAGCCCGCTGTGGCTGGGCTCGCTCAAGTCGAACATCGGCCACACCCAGGCCGCGGCGGGCGTCGCCGGCCTGATCAAGATGATCATGGCGATGGAGCACGGCGTCCTGCCGAAGACGCTGCACGTGGACCGCCCCTCCAGCCACGTGGACTGGTCGGCCGGCGCGGTCGAACTGCTCACCGAGGCCCGCGAGTGGGGCACGCAGGACGGCCGGCCGCGCCGGGCCGGAGTGTCGGCCTTCGGCGTCAGCGGCACCAACGCGCACGTCGTCCTGGAGCAGGCACCCGAGCCGGAACCCGAGCCCGAGGAAGAGCTCGAACCCCCGTACTGCGGAACCGATGTGGCGCCCTGGACGCCGTGGGTGCTGTCCGCGCGGTCGGTGCCCGCCCTGCGCGCCCAGGCGGCCAAGCTCCACGATTTCGCCACCACCGCCGCCGACCAGGACCTGGACCTCGCCGACGTCGGCTGGTCGCTGGCGGCGGGCCGCAGCGCCCTCGAACACCGCGCGGCGGTCCTCGGCCGTGACCGCGAGGAACTCCTCAGCGGGCTGAGCGCTCTCGCGGACGGTACGAACACCCCCGTCGTGGTCACCGCCACGGCCGCGGAAACGGCTGGCACGGTCTTCCTGTTCCCCGGCCAGGGCTCGCCCTGGGCCGGTGCGGCCCGCGAGCTGTACGACACCTACCCGGTGTTCGCCCGCAGCGTCGACGAGATCTGCGCCCGCTTCGACTCCCATGTGCCCTTCGCGCTGCGCGACCTCCTGCTCACCGACGAGCCGGACGGACGCGAGCGCACCGACATCGCGCAGGCGGCCCTGTTCACCCTGCAGGTCAGCCTGTACCGGCTGCTCACAGCCGTCTGCCCGCCGCCCGCCCGGCTCGTGGGCCACTCGGTCGGCGAGATCGCCGCCGCCCACGTCTCCGGCATCCTGGACCTGGACACCGCGACCCGGCTCGTGGCCGCCCGCGGACGCACCATGCAGAGCGTCACGGAACCCGGCGCGATGCTCGCCGTACGCACCGGTGAGGCCGGCATCGCCCCGCTGCTCGCCGAGTTCGACCGGGTCGGGCTCGCGGCGGTCAACGGCCCCGAGTCCGTTGTGGTCTCGGGCCTGCGCGAGCAGGTCCATGCGATCCGTGACCGGCTCGTCGACGCGGGCACCTCCGCGAAGCTGCTCCCGGTCGAGCACGCCTTCCACTCCCCGCTCATGGACCCGATCCTGGACGAGTTCGCGGCGGCGCTCGGCACCCTGCCCCCGGGCGAGATGGCCGTGCCCATCGTCTCGACCAGGCTGGGCCGCGAGGTCACGGCGCAGGAGCTGTCCTTTGCCGCGTACTGGATCGGCCATGTCCGCGAACCGGTGCGCTACCACGACGCGGTGGAGTGCGCCCGCGCCCTGGGAGCGAACATCTTCGTCGAGGTGGGCCCGGGCGCCACCCTCACCGGCCTCACCAAGGACGCCTTCGCCGCACAGGACGTCACCGACGCCGTGGTCCTGCCCGCGGCCCGGCGCGACCGCCCGGCCGCGCAGGCCCTGCTCGGCGCCCTGGCCGAACTCCACGTACGGGGCGCCTCGGTGGACTTCGCCGCCGTGTTCGGCAAGCGGCGCCGAGTCGACCTGCCCACCTACGCCTTCCAGCACCAGCACTACTGGCTGGACTTCCTGGCCGAACAGGAGTCGGCGGACGTCGCCTCCGCGGGCCTCGCCGACCCCGCACACCCGATGCTCGGAGCGCTGGTCGAGCACCCCGGCACCGGCGAAGCCGTCCTCACCGGCCTGTGGTCGCTGCGCACCCACGGCTGGCTCGCCGACCACACCGTGTTCGGTGAGACCGTCGTCCCCGCCACCGCCCTGATGGACCTGGCGCTGTCAGCCGGCGCGCACGTCGCATGCACCGCCCTGGAGGAACTCACCCTCGAAGTCCCCTTGATCCTGCCCGAGTCGGGCGACGTCCAGGTCCGTGTCGTCGTCGGCGCCGCCGACGACCGGGCCCGCCGCAGCCTCGACGTCTATGCCCGCCCGGTCGGCACGGACGACGAACCGGGCAACTGGCTGCGTCACGCCATGGGCACCCTCGCCCCGGGCGACTCCGAGACCCGGGACGACTCCACGGCCTCGGCCGCGTGGCCGCCCGCCGGGGCCGAGCGGCTCGCCTTCGACACCCTCTACGACCACTTCGCCGACGCCGGCTTCGACTACGGCCCGGCCTTCCGCGGGCTGCGCGAGGTCTGGCGCCACGGTGACGACCTCTTCGCCCTCGCCACGCTTCCGCAGGACGCCGAGGCCCCGGCCGACGGGTTCGTGCTGCACCCGGCGCTCATGGACACCGTCCTGCACGCCTCGATCGTCGGCGGCTTCATCGAAGTGACCGGAGACCAGGGCCGGATGCCCTTCGCCTGGTCCGGAGTCGAACCTTCCGGGCGCGCGGCGGGCACCACCGTACGGGTGCGCCTGCGCCGCACCGGCGAGGACCGCATCTCCCTGGCCGTCGCCGACGAGCACGGCGCGCACCTAGCCACGGTCGCGGCCCTCACCTTCCGGCCGGCCGTCGCCGCACAGGTCCGCTCGGCCCGCGGCGGCCAGGCACTTCCGCTGTACGAGGTGCGGTGGCGGCCGTACGAGAGCGACGCGGCCTTCGACGGGAGCCTCGCCGTCCTCGGCACCGCTGCGGGCTCGGCCGCCCGGGTGCTCGCCGCAGGCGGCGACCGCGCCGCACTGCACGCCTCGCTGGACGCGGTGCCCACGACGAACGCGCCCAGTCACCTCGTTCTGTGCCTGGACGACTTGGTGCCCGCCGACGCCGACGTGCTCACCGCGGTCGCCGCAGCGGACACGTACGTGCTCGAACGTGTCCAGGAGTTCCTCACCGAACCCGCCTTCGACGCCACCACCTTGGTGGTCGTGACCCGCCTCGCCCAGGACACCGGCGGGGGCGAGCGCCTCGCCTCCCTGCCCGGCGCGTCCGTGTGGGGCCTGATCCGCAGCGCCCAGATCGAGCACCCTGGCCGCTTCCGGCTCGTCGACCTCGACGACGCCGAGAGCTCCTGGGCCCGGCTGCCCGACGCCCTCGCCGCCGACGAGCCCCAACTGGCCCTGCGCGAGGGCGAGGTGAGCGTGCCGCGCCTGGCCGTGGCCGCCCCCGACGAGCAGCGCATCGAGCCCCCCGCGTCCGGCGCCCACCGGCTCGGCATCCCCACCAGGGGCACCCTGGAGAACCTGACCTGGGTGGAGTGCCCCGAGGTCGAGGCGCCCCTGAGCGCCGGGCAGGTGCGGATCGCCGTACAGGCCGCGGGTCTCAACTTCCGCGATGTGACGATCGCGTTGGGCCTCATCGACGAGACCGCCATCGACGCCGGGCTCGGCAGCGAAGGCGCCGGCATCGTGCTCGATGTGGCCGACGACGTGACGGACCTGGCCCCGGGCGACCGGGTCACCGGCATCTTCTCCGGCGCGTTCGGCCGTACCGCGATCGCGGACCACCGCATGCTCGTGCCGGTACCCGACGGGTGGAGCTTCGCGCAGGCCGCGTCCATGCCGTGCACCTTCCTCACCGCGTACCACGGACTGCTGCGTGTGGCCGGTCTTGCGAAGGGCCAACGCGTCCTCATCCACGCGGCCGCCGGCGGCGTCGGCATGGCCGCCGTGCGGATCGCCCAGCACCTCGGAGCCGAGGTGTACGCCACCGCGAGCCCCGCCAAGTGGCCCGCGCTCAAGGCGCTCGGCATCGACGAGAGCCACCTCGCGTCCTCGCGCGACCTCGACTTCGCGGAGAAGTTCCGCGCCGCGACCGGCGGGCGCGGCATGGACGTCGTCCTCAACTCCCTTGCCCACAAGTTCGTCGACGCCTCCCTGACACTGCTGCCCGGCGGCGGGCACTTCGTCGAGATGGGCAAGACCGACATCCGCGACCCCGAGCAGGTGGCCGCGGACCACCCTGGCGTCCACTACGAGGCCTTCGACCTGTACGCGACCGGCCCGGACGCCCTCCAGGACATGTTCCGGGCCGTCATGGAGCTGTTCGCCGACGGCCACATCGAGCTCAACCCGCTCACGGTGTCCGACATCCGCGACGCCCGCCGCACCTTCCGCGAGATGAGCCAGGGCCGGCACGTCGGCAAGCTGGTCCTGGAGATCGGCGGCGGCTTCGGTGGCGGCACCGTACTGGTGACCGGCGCCACCGGGGGAGTGGGCTCGATCGTCGCCCGGCACCTGGTCGCCGAACATGGCGTACGCAGCCTGTTGCTGGCCAGTCGTTCCGGTCCCGACGCCGAGGGCGCGGACCGGCTCGCCGCCGATCTGCGGGCCGCGGGAGCACAGGTGCGGGTTGTGGCCTGCGACGTCGCCGACCGCGACGCCGTGGCCCGGCTGCTCGCCTGTGTGCCCGGCGACCATCCGCTCACCGCGGTGGTGCACGCGGCCGGCGTCCTGGCCGACGGCACACTCGAGACGCTGACCTCGCACAGCATCGGCCAAGCGCTCGCGGCCAAGGCGGGCGGCGCCCTGCACCTGCACGAACTGACGCGCGGGCACGCCCTGTCGGCGTTCATCCAGTTCTCCGCATACGCGGGCCAGATCGGCAATGGCGGCCAGGCCGCCTACACCGCCGCCAACACCTTCCTGGACGCCCTGGCCGTCCAGCGCCGCGCCGACGGGCTGCCCGCCCGCTCGCTGGCCTGGGGATGGTGGTCCGAGAGCGGAGGCATGGCCGACGAGCTCGCGGCGGCCGACCTGTCGCGGCTGCGCCGCCTCGGCATCGCCCCGATGACGAACGCCGACGCACTGGCGCTGTTCGACGCGGCGTACGCGCACGGCAGTCCCGCGCTGGTCCCGGCCCGCGTCGACCTCACGCCCCTGCGGAACAGGCCCGCGGAGGAACTGCCGTCACTGCTACGGGACTTGGCCGCATCGGCCCGCCCCCGGCGCGCCAAGGCGACCACGTCCAAGGACTCCGCGCCGGCGGGCCTCGCCGAACGGCTGGCGGCCCTGCCGGCCGACGAGGCGGGCCAGGTGCTCCTGGAGTGGATGAGCGAGCAGGTCGCCGTCGTACTCGGCCACGCATCCGGTGCGGGCATCGACGTCGACCAGCAGTTCACCCAGCTCGGCTTCGACTCGCTGACCGCCGTCGAACTCTGCAACCTGCTGGCCGCGTCGACCGGCCTGCGCCTGGCCTCCACCCTCGTCTTCAGCTATCCGACACCGCGCGAACTCGCCGAGCACCTGTCGGGTCTGCTGCGCCCGGCGACCGAACCGGCCGCCGCGGACGAGGCGGCGGGCGAGGCCGACGAGGCGCACCTGCGCGAGCTGCTGAGCACGGTGTCGGTCGAAAGCCTGCGCGGCGCGGGCCTGTTGGAGCAGGTCCTCGCACTGGCAGGACCGGACGGAACCGGCGACCGGGCCGCACCGCACGGATCCGCCGCCCTGACCGCACCGGCCGAGGCGGCCCTCGCGGACGAACTGTCGGACCTGGACCTGGATTCCCTGGTCGAGCTGGCTCTGGAGGACAACTGATGGGCGATGTGACCGGCCCGGCCGGACGTACGGCGGGCGGGAGCGACGACCGGATCCAGCGGGCCCTGCGCACCCTGCTCGAGGAGCGTGACCGTCTGCGGCAGGAGAACGAGCAGCTGACGGCCCGCCGCCACGAGCCGATCGCCGTGGTCTCCATGGCCTGCCGCTACCCCGGCGGCGTGAGCTCGCCCGAGGACCTGTGGAAGCTGGTGCGCGAAGGCCGCGACGTCATGGGCGACTTCCCGACGGACCGCGGCTGGCGCGACGTGTACGACGCCGACCCGGACACCCGGGGCACCGCGTACACCCGCCAGGGCGGCTTCCTGGACGATGTCGCGGGCTTCGACGCGGAGTTCTTCCACCTCAGCCCGCGCGAGGCGCTGGCTGTCGACCCGCACCACCGGCTGCTCCTCGAGACGTCCTGGGAGGTCTTCGAGCGCGCCGGCATCGTCCCGGCGAAGGTGCGCGGCGAGGAGATCGGCGTCTTCACCGGGGTGAGCTCGACCGAGTACGGCTGGCGCTTCCTGGAGGGCGGCGACAAGGACCTCGAGGGCTACCTCCTGTACGGCAGCTCCCTGAGCGTGGCCTCCGGCCGGGTCGCGTACGAACTCGGCCTGACCGGGCCCGCGGTGTCGGTGGACACGGCGTGCTCCTCCTCGCTCGTGGCCCTGCACCAAGCCGTACAGGCGCTGCGCTCGGGGGAGTGCTCGATGGCGCTGGCCGGCGGTGCGCTGGTGATGGCGACGCCCGCGATGTTCGTGGAGTTCTCCCGCCAGCGCGCCCTGTCGCCCGACGGGCGCTGCAAGGCGTTCGCGGACGGGGCCGACGGGACCGGCTGGGCGGAGGGAGTGGGCGTCCTGCTCCTGGAGCGGCTCTCGGACGCGCGGCGCAACGGCCACCCGGTCCTCGCCGTCGTCCGCGGATCGGCCGTCAACCAGGACGGCGCCAGCAACGGACTGACCGCACCCAACGGCCGCGCCCAGGAGAAGGTGATCCGCAAGGCGCTCGCCGACGCAGGGCTCACGCCGGCCGACGTGGACCTGGTCGAGGCGCACGGGACCGGCACCAAGCTGGGCGACCCCATCGAGGCGACCGCGCTCCTTGCGACGTACGGGCAGGGCCGCGCCGAGGACAGCCCCGTATGGCTGGGATCCTTGAAGTCCAACCTCGGCCACACCATGGCCGCGGCCGGCGTCGGCGGCGTCATCAAGACCGTCATGGCGATGCGCCACGGCCATCTGCCGAAAACGCTGCACGTGGGCGAGGTCTCGCGGCACGTCGACTGGTCCTCGGGCGCCGTCGAGGTCCTCGCCGAAGGCCGCGAGTGGCCCCGCGGACAGGGCCCGCGCAGGGCCGCTGTCTCCTCGTTCGGCGTCAGCGGCACCAATGCGCACGTCGTCCTCGAGGAAGCCCCGCGAGAGGAAGCCCCGCACCAGGGGCGGCCCGACACCGAACCCACCGCCGCCGCGGGCGGGGTGGTGCCCTGGGTGCTGTCCGCCAAGAGCGCCAAGGCCGTCCAGGAACAGGCGGCGAGGCTGGCGGAGTTCGTCGCCGCCGACCCCGGCCTGGACGTCGCCGACGTGGGCCACTCGCTGGTGACGAGCCGCTCCACGTTCGAGCACCGCGCGGTGGTCCTCGGCCGCGGGCGCGAGGAGTTGACCGCCGGGCTCCAAGCGCTCGGCCTCGGTACGGAGTCCGCCTCGGTGGTGCGGGGCGCGGCCGGCAAGCTCGGCCCCGTGGCCTTCGTATTCCCGGGCCAGGGCTCGCAGTGGGCCGGAATGGGGCGTGAACTGTACGACGCCTTCCCGGTGTTCGCGCAGAGCCTCGACGCGTGCGCGGCCGCCCTGTCCGAGTGGGTGGACTGGTCCCTGCTCGACGTGATCCGTGGGGTACCGGGCGCACCGGGCCTCGACCGGGTCGACGTCGTACAGCCCGCGCTGTTCTCGGTGATGGTGGCCACGGCCGCCCTGTGGCGTTCCTTCGGTGTCGAACCGTCCGCGGTGGTGGGCCACAGTCAGGGCGAGATCGCGGCCGCCCACGTCTGCGGCGCGCTGTCGCTGCGGGAGGCCGCCAAGGTCGTGGCGCGGCGCAGCCAGGCCCTGACGGGACTCATCGGCCACGGCTCGATGGCGTCGGTGGCCGAGCCACTGGACGTGGTCGAGGCGAAGCTGGCCCCGTTCGGCGACCGCATCAGTGTCGCCGTCGTCAACGGCCCCCGCTCCGTGGTGGTGTCCGGTGAGCCGGACGCCCTGGACGAGTTCGTGGCCGCGCTGAAGGCCGACGGCTCCCAGGCCTCGCGGATCAAGGTCGAGTACGCCTCGCACTCGCAGCACGTCGACCGGGTACGCGACGACGTGCTCGCCGCGGTGGGCGACCTCGCCCCGGTCACCTCGCGCCTGCCGTTCTACTCGACCCTGCACGGCGCGCTCTTCGACACCGCGGGCCTGGACGGCGCCTACTGGTACACGAACCTGCGCGAGAGGGTCCGGTTCGAATCCTCAGTACGGCACATGGCCGAGGACGGCTACCGGGTGTTCATCGAGATGAGCCCGCACCCCGTGCTCACCATGCCGGTGCAGGACACCGTCGAGAGTGTCGTGGGGGACGCCGGGGGTTCGCTGGTGCTGTCCTCGACGCGGCGCGGCCGCGCCGAGACGGAAGCCCTGCTCGGTTCGCTGTCGGCGCTCCATGCCGCGGGCGGCTCCGTGGACTTCACGGCGCTGCTCGGCGAGCGACGGCGTGTGGACCTTCCCACGTACGCGTTCCAACGGCGCCGCTACTGGCTCAGCTCCGCGCAGGCGCCCGTACCGGAGGCGGAAGCAGCCGTTCCGCAGGTGCCCGTGCAGGAGGACGTCCCTCTGTCGCGGCGGATCGCCACGCTGACCGGCCAGGACGCGCGGGCCCTGGCGCTCGATCACGTCCTCACAAAGGTCGCCGTCGTCCTGGGCCACTCCAGCAGTGAATCGGTCGGCGCCGACCAGGAGTTCAAGGACCTCGGCTTCGACTCCTTGCTGTCCGTGGAGCTCAGCAAGCGCCTGGCCGCGTCGACCGGAATCAAGCTGAAGCCGAACGTGGTGCTGCGTCACCCGTCACCGCGGCTGATCGCCGAGCACATCGTGACCTGCTCGGCCACCTAGCTCCACGCCGCTCGCCGTCTCGCCGGCGGGACATCCCAAGGTCTCGCCGGCGGGACACCGCAAGCCCGCCGGCGCAGTGTCCCGCCGGACCTCAAGGTGTGTTGAACGGCCCCTCACCGCCCATGACCATGGGCGTGGGGCTCTGCTCATTTCGCCCGCAACCAGGCTTTCTTGTCGAGGGGTTGATTCGTGTGCGTTCGTTCGGCGCGTCGTCTGCGCATAAGGGCATGTGGCGGGCGCAGGAGATGGCTCCTGACACCCCGAACCACGCGCTGACCATGTGGGACGTGGACGGTGAGCTGAACATGGAGCTCATCCGGTCCGCGCTCCTGCGCGTGATGGGCGAGGCGGAGGTGCTGCGCGTCAACTTCGTCGAACGGGACGGCGCCTTGCGCCTGGTCCCTCGCGAACTCGGCGACTGGGGGCCCTTCTTCCTCGACCTCGGCTCCGAGCCCGACCCCGAGCAGGCGGCCCGCGACGCCATGGCCGACCTGGTCCGGGAGCCCTTCGACCTGACGAAGGACCTGCTGTTCCGCCTCGGCGTGGTCCGCCTGGGCGAGAGCCGCTCCCTGCTCGTCATCGCCTACCACCACCTGATCTCCGACGGCTTCGGCGCGGGCGGTCTGCTCTCCAAGCGACTCGCCGAGGTGTACACGGCGCTCGTCCGCGGCGAGGCCGTGCCCGAACTCGCGCACCCCTGGGACGCCGAGTCGTTCGCGAACGAAGCCACGCAGTACCTGGCCTCGGCGAAGTTCGCCGAGGACTCGGAGTTCTGGCGCGGCTATCTCAAGGACGCGCCGCCGCCCGCCCAGATCCCGCGGGTCGCCCTGTCCGACGCCCAGCGCGCCGAACTGTCCGAACCGCTCTCCAGCGCCGACCAGTGGTCGGAAGTGGCCGAGACGATCGGCATGGTGAGCCGCACGCTGACCGTGCCGCGCGCCGAGGCCGACACCTGGACGCAGACCGCCCAGTCCCTGGGCCTGTGGATGTCGCAGCTCCTGACCGCGGCCACCGCGGCCTACCTGCGCCACCGCTGCGAGCGCCCGGAGTTCCTGCTTTCGCTCGCCGTCGGCAACCGCGTCGGCGTGGCGAGCAGGACCCCCGGCCTCGCGGTGAACGTGGTGCCGGTGCGTGCCCGGATCGGCCTGGACGCGACGTTCGCCGACACCGCCGAGGCGCTGGTGGACGAGACGTACGAGATCTTCGACCACACCGCCTGCCACTACTCCGACATCCAGCGGGCGGCCGGCACCACGCTGAGCGGCCGCGGCAGTTACGGTGCCGTCGTCAACGTCGTGGAGTTCGTCGACCAGCTGCACTTCGGCGACAGCCCGGCGCGCTACGCGGGCGCCACGACCGGCACCTTCGAGGAACTGTCCATCGGCGTCTACACCGACGGCAGTCCCGACAGCGACCTGTTCATCCGGCTCGACGCCCCCTCCCGCCTCTACCACCGGGCCGAACTCCGTTTCATCGGGGAGGAGTTGATCGCCTGCATCCGCGCCGCGGTCGCCGAGCCCGGCCGGACGGTCGGCGCCTTCGACCTCTTGGGCGGCGCCGAGCGCGAGAAGGTTCTCGCGGTCTCGCGTGGCATTGAGGTACCGCCGGCGGGCCTGACCGCTCCGCAGTTGTTCGCCCGGCAGGTTGAGCAGCACCCCGATGCCGTCGCCCTGGTCGACGGGGACACCACCCTGACCTACCGCGAACTGGACGAGAAGGCCGGCCGGATAGCCGGGGCGCTGAGCGGCCGGGGCATCGGCCCCGACCGTGTCGTGGCGCTCGCCCTGCCCCGCTCGGCGGACCTCGCCGTCGCACTGCTCGGCGTCGTGAAGGCAGGCGCGGCGTATCTCCCCGTCGACGCGTCGGCCCCCGCGGAACGCATCGGCGCACAGCTCGGCGAGACCGCCGTGTCCGCCCTGCTCACCGACACGGCCACGGCGGCACGGCTGGGCGACGGCCTGGGGGACTCGGCGCTGCTCCTCACCGATCTCCTCGCACAGGACGCCGCGCCCAGCACCTCCCTCGCACCCCACCCGGACAGCCTGCTGGCCGTCCTGAACGACGCGACCGCCGCCACGGCGCAGCCCTTCGGCGTCACCCACCGCAACCTCGAACGCTTCCTCGCGGACGCCAACTGGCGCGAGGCCGCCGCCGGCACGGTGCTGTGGCACACCCCGCACACCTCCGACGCCCTCGCCTTCGAGTTCTGGGCGCCGCTGCTCAGCGGCGGCCGCGTGGTCCTGGCCCCCGCCGGCGAACTCGGCGGCGACGGCCTGGACCGAGCCCGCCAGGAGCACGGCATCACCGCGCTGTGGCTGCCCGCCGCCCAGTTCTCCACGATCGCCGCCGAGCGGCCCGCGTCCTTCGCCGGGCTGCGCGAGGTGTGGACCGGCGGCGACCGGGTGTCCGCGGC
Source organism: Streptomyces mesophilus (assembly GCF_011044995.1). Classification (GTDB taxonomy): domain Bacteria; phylum Actinomycetota; class Actinomycetes; order Streptomycetales; family Streptomycetaceae; genus Streptomyces; species Streptomyces mesophilus. The sequence continues at coordinate 139,981 of NZ_JAAKZW010000003.1, forward strand.
CGCGCTGCGCAGGGTCCGGGAAGCCTGCCCCGAACTGACCATCGTCCACGGCCACGGGCTGACCGCCGCCACCGTGTTCGCCGCCTGCCACCGGCTCGCGGCGGACGAACCGGTGCGGCACGCGGGCACGGTCGGCCGCCCGATGGACAACACGGCCCTGTACGTCCTCGGCCCCGGCCTGTCCCCGGTCCCCGTCGGGGTGACCGGCGAGCTGTACGTGGCCGGCCTCGGCGTGGTGCGCGGCCACCCCGGACGGCCCGGCGCCACCGCGCAGCGCTTCGTGGCCTGCCCGTTCGGCCCGGCCGGTTCGGTCATGTACCGCACCGGCGACCGGGTGCGCTGGGGCAGTGACGGACGCCTCGAGTACGTCGCGCGGGCCGACGCGCACGCCGATGTCCGTGGCGTACGCGTCGAACTCGGCGAGGTCGAGGAAGTGCTGAGCGAGCACAGCGGCATCGCCCAGTGCGCCGTCGTGGTCAAGGAGGACGGCCAGGGACAGCAGCGCCTGGTGGCGTACGTGGTGGCATCGGCCGGTACGTCGCTGTCGGCCGACGAACTGCGCAGGTTCGCCGCCGGCTGGCTGCCGGAGTCCATGGTGCCGTCGGTGTTCACGGTGCTCGACCGGCTGCCGGTGACCGCGGCGGGCCGCCTCGACCGGGCGGCGCTGCCGGCCCCGGCGCTCGACGACGACGCCTACCGTGCGCCGCGCAACGACCGGGAACGCAAGCTGGCCGAAGCCTTCGCCGACGTACTGGAGCTGGACCGGGTCGGTATCGACGACGACTTCTTCGACCTCGGCGGCAACTCGCTGCGCGCCATCCGGCTGGTCGGCCTGATCCGGTCGGAGCTGGGTCAGGAGGTCTCCATCCGGCGCCTGTTCGCGGCGCGCACCATCACCGGCCTGTCGGACATGTGGAAGGACCTCGGCCAGTCAAGCAGGCCGAGCCTGCGCCGCCGTACGAAGGAGGGCGCGGTCCTCTGACCGCGCCGGACGTGGGGTCACGGGCTTCGCGGAACCTGTGACCCCACGCAAGGTCGAAGCGCCCCTGCACAGCACAGAGCCCGGCGACAACTTCGGTCGCCGGGCTCACGTATGCCGGAGTACGTCGGGTGCTGTCAGCCCGCGGCCGCCCCCGCGAGCAGCCCGTCGGTGACCGCCGCGGCGACCTTCTCCAGGTGGTCGAAGAGGTAGAAGTGGCCGCCGGGAAAGACGCCGAGGGCGAAGTCGCCAGTCGTGTACCGCTGCCAGGTCCGGGCGTCCTCGACCGTCGTCATCGGGTCGCTGTCCCCGGTCAGGGCGGTCACCGGCACGCCGATCGGCTCGCCCCCGCCCCATTCGTACGCGCCGAGCAGCCGGTAGTCGGCCCGCAGCGCCGGCATCACCAGCTCCAGGAGATCGGGGTCCTCCAGCATGGCCTGGTCGGTTCCGCCGAGGCGGAGCACGTCATCGAGGACCGCCTTGTCGTCGAACTTCTCGTACGCGGCGTCACGGTGCTCTGGCCCGCCCCGGCCCGAGAGGAACAGCCGTTCAGGGGCGGGCAGCCGGCGTTCGGCGGTCAGGATCCGTGCGGTCTCGAACGCGACGAGCGCGCCCATGCTGTGACCGAAGAAGGCGTAGGGCCGGCCGGGGTCGGCCGCCAGTTCACGGGTCAACTCCGCGGCCAGGGCGGTCACGAGCGGGTCGAGAGCGGCGAACGGCTCCTCGCGGAAGCGGTCCTGGCGCCCCGGGTACTGCACCGCCAGCACGTCGAAGGCGCTCGGCAGGTGGTGCGCCAGTTCCTTGAACGCCGTGGCCGAGCCACCGGCATGCGGGAAGCACACGAGCCGCGGCCCGCCGCCCGTGGACTTGGTGAAGCGTCGAAACCACGTGCTGTTCACGTGCGATGTCCCTTCGTCGGTGGCCGTCGTCGCGCGCCTCGTACGCGCCCCTCGTCGCCTGATGCCGCTCAGCCCTGCAGGGCCGGCCCGCACCACGTCGTGAGCGCGCTGCGCAGTGCCGGCAGGTCGGGCGCGGCGTCCTCGGCGGTCGCCCAGGCGACATGGCCGTCGGGCCGTACGAGCAGCGCGGCCGGAGGGGGGATGTCGCCGACGGCCGGCACGTTCCACAAGTCCTGTCCGCTGCTCGCCTCGACGAAGTCGACGCGGTCGGACCAGCCCTTGGCGACCAGCGCCAGATCGGTGTCGTCCCGCAACGCGAGCAGCACGGGCCGCCCCGAGTGCAGCAGTTCGTAGACGCGCTCGGCGTCCTCGGTGTCGTCGAGCCAGGCGTCCGGGACGCGGCGGCCCACGAGCGGATGGTCACCGTCGATCGGGTACCGGATGTCGAGCGCCGTCAGAAGATGGCGCAGATACCGGTTGACGTCGTCGAACACGATCAGAGAGCCGAACACCTCACGCAGCGCGTCGGTCTGCGGCCCCGGCCGCACCAGCGCCGACTGCGCCCGGGTGTTGGCAAGGACGCGTTCCGCGACGGGATGGCGTTCCGCGTGGTAGCTGTCGAGGAGCGCCGGTGGTGCCTGGCCGCGCACCACCGCGGCCAGTTTCCAGCCGAGGTTGACCGCGTCCTGCACGCCCATGTTCAGGCCCTGCCCGCCGGCGGGGAAGTGGATGTGGGCCGCGTCGCCCGCGAGCAGCACCCGGCCGGCCACGTAACGGTCGGCCTGCCGTGCCGCGTCGTTGAAGCGGGAGACCCAACGGGGGTTGCGCATACCGAAGTCGGTGCCGGCGACCCGGATCATCGACTCCCGCAACTGCTCGAAGGTGACCTCCTCGTCGCGGTCCACGACCCGGTCGAACTCGGAGGTGATCACCCGGTGCCAGCCGGGCTGGAAGGCGATCGCCGAGTAGTCGCCGCCGGGCGTGCGGCGCACCCACACGTAGTCCTCGGGCAGCTCGGGCAGTTCGACGTCACCGATCAGCGCCGTCATCGTCGCCTCGGTGCCGGGGAAGCCGATACCGGCCAGCTTGCGCACGGCGCTCCGGCCGCCGTCGCAGCCCACCAGGTAGCGGGCCGTGAGCGTCGGACCCGTGGCTGCGGGACTGCGTGTCTCGACGGTCACGCTGTCCTCGTCCTGCGCGAGACCGCATATCTCGCTCGAGCGCAGCACTCGTACGCCGAGCTCGCCGGCCCACTCCTCCAGGATCCGCTCGATGTCGGACTGCAGGATCATCAGCGGGTACGGGTGGCGGGACTCCGACTCGTCGAAGTCGAGGTAGAGGCCCGCGAAGTGACCGACCGGCTGCAGATCGCCCTCGGCGAGGAACCGGTCCACGATGCCGCGCTGGTCGAGGATCTCCAGGGTGCGGGAGTGGATCCCGCCGGCCCGCGATTCGCCCGAGCGCTGCGGCAGCCGCTCCAGCACCACCACGTCGACGCCCGCGAGCCGCAGCTCGCAGGCGAGCATCAGGCCCGTGGGCCCGGCGCCCGCGACGATCACATCGGTGTCCATACCGGTGTCTCCCACGTCGTTGCCCTTCAGTCGCCTCGCCCTGTCACGTCGTCAGCTCACGTTCACGCACGGGTATCGGTCGTTCAAGGCACTCAGGTGCCCGGACAGCCCGGCGCACGCCGGGCTGTCCGCAGCCGCCGACGGACGTCATGTCCCGCCGGCGGGACGGCTGTCAGGCAGCGTCGAGCGCCTGGGTGATCTTCTGGCTCATCGCGGTGAGCGTGGGCTGCGGTTCGCCCTTGCCGGTACGGGCGGAGGCTTCGACCGCGACCAGGACGGTGCCGCGGAAGTTCTCGGCCTCCTCGGGGACCTGCTCCTTGAGCAGTTCCATCGACCGCGTCAGCGCGGGCAGGACGCGGTCGGCGATCTCGGCGGCCGACTTGCCGCTCAGGTCACCGACCTGGCTCTTCTCCGCCAGGACATGACCGACCAGACCGGTCGCGGACGTCAGGGCGATGCTGCCCTGCGTAGCCACTTTGTGGGGCGAGTCGGCGCCGGCGGCGGCCGCCATCAGCGTGACCGCTCCGTACGCGGCATTGCGCAGCACGAGCTTGTCCTGGTCGTCGAGCGTGGGCGACATGAGGGCTCCTTGTCTTGCCGGGCGCACAGGTGGGCGAGGAAGCCCAGCGGACGCCCGTGGGGGATGGCATGCGGCCGGCGGGCGGTCGAGGACTCGGTGAGGCTCATCACCGATCCCGCCGGAGCTCACGCGGGCGAGCCTGCCAGGGGCGTCTCGACGCACACTCGCGTACGGCTCGAGCGGCGGTCGAGGCATGAGCCGTTGTCGTCCAAAGCTCGAACCGCCTTCTAGCCGCATGGCAGAAGCTGGCCGCCGGATCATCACGAGACCCATGCGCCATGCGGTCTTCACGACGACCGGAAGGGACCCTCCCATGACCGCCCTGGACGACGCTCCGGTCGGGCAGCAGCGCGGCACGGTCGATGAACTCGAGGCTGTCCGTGCCGCCATGCGGCGCGGTCCGAGTGACCGGGCCACCCGGACGCAGCACGCCAAAGGCAAGCTCACCGCCCGCGAACGACTCCAACTCCTCTTCGACGACGGAAAGTTCACCGAGGTCGAGGGCCTGCGCAGACACCGGGCGAGCGGCTTCGGCCTGGAGGACCGGCGCCCGTACACCGACGGTGTGGTGACCGGCTGGGGCGAGGTGTTCGGCCGCCCCGTCTTCGCCTACGCCCATGACTTCAGGATCTTCGGCGGCTCCCTCGGCGAGGCGCACGCCGAGAAGATCCACAAGATCATGGACATGGCCTCCCGGGCCGGCGCACCGCTCGTGGGGCTGTGCGACGGCGCCGGCGCCCGCATCCAGGAAGGCGTGACCGCGCTGGCCGGCTACGGCGGGATCTTCCAGCGCAACGTCCGCAGCTCCGGGGTCATCCCGCAGATCAGCGTCATGCTGGGCCCCTGCGCGGGCGGCGCCGCCTACTCGCCCGCACTGACCGACTTCGTGTTCATGGTGCGGGGCACCGCCCAGATGTTCATCACCGGCCCCGATGTGGTGGAGGCCGTCACGGGTGAGCAGATCAGCCATGACGAACTGGGCGGAGCCCACGCCCACACCACGCTCTCCGGGGTCGCCGCGTTCGCCTACGACGACGAGGCGAGCTGCCTCGCGGACGTGCGCTATCTGCTCTCCTTCCTGCCCTCCAACAACCGCGAGCAGCCGCCCGCGGAGCCTTGCGCCGACCGGCCGGGCCGTCTCACCCCGGCGCTGCGCGAGCTGGTGCCGTCGGAACAGAAGCGTGCGTACGACATGCGCGCGGTCATCGCGGAGTGCGTCGACTCCGGTGCGTTCTTCGAGGTGCACGAGGCCTGGGCCCCGAACGTGGTGTGCGCCCTGGCCCGCCTCGACGGCCATGTCGTCGGCATCGTCGCCAACCAGCCCGTGGCCCTGGCCGGTGTCCTCGACATCAAGGGCAGCGAGAAGGCGGCCCGGTTCGTGCAGTTCTGCGACGCGTTCAACATCCCCCTGGTGACCCTGGTGGACGTACCGGGATTCCTGCCCGGCGTCGACCAGGAGCACGGAGGCATCATCCGGCACGGCGCGAAACTGCTCTACGCGTACTGCAACGCCACCGTTCCCCGCGTCTCGGTGATCCTGCGCAAGGCCTACGGCGGTGCGTACATCGTCATGGACTCGCGCTCCATAGGCTCGGACATCTCGCTGGCCTGGCCCGGCAACGAGATCGCGGTGATGGGCGCGGAGGGCGCCGCGGGTGTGGTCTTCCGGCGCGAGATCGCGGCCGCGGACGACCCCGAAGCCGCTCGCCGCCAGCACATCAAGGAGTACCGCGACCGGCTCATGCACCCCTACTACGCAGCCGAACGCGGCCTGGTGGACGACGTGATCGACCCTGCGGAGACCCGCGTCCGGCTCATCGACGCGCTCGCCGTGCTGCGCACCAAGTACGTGACGCAGCCTTCCCGCAAGCACGGGAACCAGCCCCAGTGACGACAGGAGCCGACACGCGCATGTCCGTGGAAACCCTTGCCTCCGCACCGACAGCGACAGAGCTGTCCGCCAAGACAGAGCAGCCCGTCAAGACAGAGCAGCCCGTCAAGGAAGTCCGTCGTCTGGACCGGGTGATCATCCGGTTCGCGGGCGACTCCGGCGACGGTATGCAGCTGACGGGTGACCGCTTCACCTCGGAGACGGCATCGTTCGGCAACGACCTTTCGACGCTGCCGAACTTCCCGGCCGAGATTCGTGCCCCTGCCGGCACGCTGCCGGGTGTGTCCAGCTTCCAGCTGCACTTCGCCGATCACGACATCCTCACCCCCGGTGATGCGCCGAGCGTGTTGGTGGCGATGAACCCGGCCGCGTTGAAGGCGAATATCGGTGATGTTCCGCGTGGTGCGGAGGTCATCGTGAACACCGATGAATTCACCAAGCGGGCGATGCAGAAGGTCGGTTACGACACCAACCCGCTGGACGACGGTTCGCTGGACGGCTATAGCGTGCATCCGGTGCCGCTGACGACGCTGACGGTCGAGGCGCTCAAGGAGTTCGACCTTTCGCGTAAGGACGCGGGCCGCAGTAAGAACATGTTCGCGCTCGGGCTGCTGTCGTGGATGTATCACCGTCCGACCGACGGCACCGAGACGTTTTTGAAGCAGAAGTTCGCCAAGAAGCCCGAGATCATGAAGGCGAATCTGGCGGCGTTCCGGGCGGGCTGGAACTTCGGTGAGACCACCGAGGACTTCGCGGTCTCCTATGAGGTGTTGCCGGCGGCGAAGGCGTTCCCGACGGGCACCTACCGCAATATTTCCGGGAACCTGGCGCTGTCCTACGGTCTGGTGGCGGCGGGCAAGCAGGCGGATCTGCCGCTGTACCTGGGCTCGTACCCGATCACGCCGGCCTCGGACATCCTGCACGAGCTGTCCAAGCACAAGAACTTCGGTGTGCGCACGTTCCAGGCCGAGGATGAGATCGCGGGTATCGGTGCGGCTTTGGGTGCGGCTTTCGGCGGCTCGCTGGCGGTGACCACCACGTCCGGTCCGGGTGTGGCGCTCAAGTCCGAGACCATCGGCCTGGCCGTCAGTCTCGAACTGCCGTTGTTGATCGTGGACATCCAGCGTGGTGGGCCGTCCACGGGGTTGCCGACGAAGACCGAGCAGGCCGATCTGCTGCAGGCGATGTACGGCCGTAACGGTGAGGCGCCGGTGCCGATCGTCGCGCCGCAGACCCCGGCCGACTGCTTCGACGCGGCGATCGAAGCGGCCCGGATCGCGCTGACCTACCGCACCCCCGTCTTCCTGCTGTCCGACGGTTATTTGGCGAACGGCTCGGAGCCGTGGCGGATCCCCGAGGTCGACGAACTCCCGGACCTGCGCACCCAGTTCGCCCAGGGCCCCAACCACACCCTGGACGACGGCACCGAAGTCTTCTGGCCCTACAAGCGCGACCCGGAGACCCTCGCCCGGCCGTGGGCGATCCCCGGCACCCCGGGTCTGGAGCACCGTATCGGCGGGATCGAGAAGCAGGACGGCACGGGCAACATCTCCTACGACCCGGCCAACCACGACTTCATGGTCCGCACCCGCCAAGCCAAGATCGACGGCATCCAAGTCCCCGACCTCGAAGTCGACGACCCCACCGGCGAAGCGAAACTGCTCGTGCTCGGCTGGGGCTCTACGTACGGCCCGATCACCGCTGCCGTACGGCGAGTGCGAGCCCAAGGCGGCCGAGTAGCCCAGGCGCACCTGCGCCATCTCAACCCCTTCCCACGCAACCTCGGCCGCGTACTGGGGGCGTATGACCGCGTGCTGATCCCGGAGATGAACCTCGGCCAGCTCGCGACCCTCATCCGCGCCCGGTACCTGACCGAGACCATGTCCTTCACCCAGGTCAACGGCATGCCCTTCAAAGCCGAGCAGCTCGCGACCGCCATCCAGGAGGCCGAGGATGCCCGCTGAGGCGCTGTCCCTGATACCCCGCTCCGAAGTACCGCTCGCCACCAAGGACTTCAAGTCCGATCAGGAAGTGCGCTGGTGCCCCGGCTGCGGTGACTACGCGGTGCTCGCCGCCGTGCAGGGCTTCATGCCCGAGCTCGGGCTCGCCAAGGAGAACATCGTCTTCGTCTCGGGCATCGGCTGCTCGAGCCGCTTCCCGTACTACATGAACACCTACGGGATGCACTCCATCCACGGACGCGCCCCCGCCATCGCCACCGGACTCGCCTCCTCCCGCCGGGACTTGAGCGTCTGGGTCGTCACCGGAGACGGCGACGCACTTTCCATCGGCGGCAACCACCTCATCCACGCCCTGCGCCGCAACGTGAACCTGAAGATCCTGCTGTTCAACAACCGGATCTACGGACTCACCAAGGGCCAGTACTCGCCCACCTCCGAAGTCGGCAAAATCACCAAGTCGACACCGATGGGCTCGCTCGACGCACCCTTCAACCCGGTGTCGCTTGCGATCGGCGCCGAGGCCAGCTTTGTCGCGCGGACGGTGGACTCCGACCGCAAGCACCTCACGTCGGTGCTGCGGGAGGCGGCCGCCCACCCGGGCACCGCGCTGGTGGAGATCTACCAGAACTGCAACATCTTCAACGACGGCGCCTTCGAGGTGTTGAAGGACAAGCAGCAGGCCGAAGAAGCCGTGATCCGCCTGGAACACGGCCAGCCGATCCGCTTCGGCGTCGACGGCGCCAAGGGCGTCGTACGGGACTCGCTGACCGGTGACCTCAAGGTCGTCGACGTCACCGAGGCCAACCAGTCGCAGATCCTGGTGCACGACGCGCACTCCGCGTCCCCCACCACCGCGTTCGCGCTCTCGCGCCTGGCCGACCCCGACACCCTGCACCACACCCCGATCGGCGTCTTCCGCTCCACCGACCGCCCGGTCTACGACACCCTCATGTCCGACCAACTCGACACCGCCATCGAGCAGTACGGCAAGGGCGACCTTGCCGTACTGCTCACGGGAAAGGACTCCTGGACCGTCGCCGGCTGAAGGCTGAGAAGCCCCTCCGCCGGTGCGGATGCCTTCTGCGGCCGACCCATGAGGCGCGCGCCGAGGGGTACGCGATGCCTGTCGCGCCGCAACGTCGGAGGGGGCGGCGGCCGCAGTGGGGTCGCCGGAGTCGATGACCGACAAGCGCGCCGAGCACCTGGACGAAGCGATGCTGCGGCGTCGACTCGCCGTGCGCTGCGCAGAGGGCACCCGCCCATGGAAGCGGCCCTGCGTCCCGCCGTTCTGGACATCGTGGAGCGCCAGTCCCTCGCGGTGGAGCAGGCGTAGTCCAGGCCGGTCCAGGTGTTGCGTGTCTCCGCGGTCGTGCTGGTGACCTGGCCCACCGTCGATCGGATCCTCAGTCAGGAGTATGGCCTCGGCGCCCTGTACCTGTGGATGATCCTGTCCACGATCTGGGCTGAACTGAGCATGCGCCGCCGGCGAAGGCGCCTCGGTGCGGTGCGCAGGAAGCTGGACGAGCATGTGTGACACGCCCGCGCGCGCCGGCCATCATGGCGCCCCCGCCGCTGCGCCCCCGCGGATGGGACGAGTCAGAGAGCAGACCGCAGCACCGCGGCGACCCGGCGCACGCCCTCGTGGATGCGTTCCGGGGTCGGGTAGCAGAACGAGAGCCGCATCTGGCGGGCGCCCGACCCGTCCGTGAAGAAGCCGCTGCCAGAGGCGTACGCCACCTGCGCGTCCAGTGCGCGGGGGAGCAGCGCCTTGGTGTCCACGCCCTCCGGCACCGTCACCCACACGAAGAAGCCGCCGTCCGGCACGGTCCATGTACAGCCGGGCGGCAGGTACTCCTCCAGGGCGGCCAGCATCGCGTCGCGGCGCCGGCGGTAGTTCTCCCGGAACACATCGATCTGGCCCTGCCAGTCATGCGAGGACAGATACCGGGAGACGATCAGCTGGTTCAGCGTGGGCGGGCACAGAATGGCCGACTCCATGGCCAGCGTCAGCTTCTCCCGTATCGCGGCGGGGGACAGGACCCAGCCGACCCGCAGACCGGGGGCGAACGTCTTCGAGAACGACCCGAGGTAGACGACGTTGTCCTGGTCGAGAGAGCGCAGCGCCGGGTAGGTCTGGCCGTCGAAGCCGAGCATGCCGTAGGGATTGTCCTCGACGACGAGCACGCCGTACGCCCGGCAGATCTCCACGATCTCGGCCCGCCGTTCGACGGCGAGCGTCACCCCGGACGGATTGTGGAAGTTCGGGATCGTGTACAGGAATTTGACGCGGCGCCCGGCCGCCTGCACCCGCCGAAGCGTCGTCCGCAGGCTCTCCGGCACCAAGCCGTGCTCGTCCATGGCCACGTGCGCGACCTGCGCCTGGTACGCGGCAAAGCACCCCAACGCGCCGACATACGACGGCCCTTCGGCCACCACCACGTCGCCCGGGTCGCAGAAGAGCCGGGTGATCAGGTCGAGACCCATCTGCGAGCCGACGCTCACCACGACGTCGTCGGGGTGAGCCGTGATGCCCTCCAGCTTCATCACGTCACAGATCTGTCCGCGCAGCTTCGGCAGGCCGTGCGCCGATGTGTACTGCAGCGCGCTCAGACCGTCCTGCGCGATGAGCCGGGCGGCCTCGGCGGCCAGCGCGTCGAGCGGCAGACCGGTGAGGTCCGGCAGACCGCCGGCCAGTGACACCACCTCCGGTCTGCTGACGACCGTGAACAGCGACCGGATTTCAGAACTTGTCAGACCCGCGGCGCGTACGGCGTACCGGTCCAGATAGGGATCCCATCCCGGCGGTGCGGGAGAGACCGGGGGACGGAGGTCGGGAGCGGGGGAACCGGTCACCGCGAGGGGCACGAGTACTCCTTCAGTCGCTTCAGTCGCTTCGGTCGCTGGAGGCGGACGGCGCGAAGCGCCGCAGCCCAAGGCGCAGGAGGAGTAGCCGATGCCGCGAGCGGCGCCGCACGAGCTGCACGATCGGGGCGTGGGACATGGCTCTCCAGCACGTTGCAGGCCGGGGTCTTGGCAGAGGATGGGAACGCCGGTGTACGAGCCACGATGGCCGACGGCGAACGAGAAATGCTTGAGATGGGACGGAGCATCGACGGACCGGAGGAACGGAAGTTTGGCGCCGTCCCGACGGTGAACCCCGTCCTGCGTCCCCACGACCACTGCGTTTCACTCAGCGGAAAAGCTACGTTGCGTTCGCCGCCTCGGTGTCGACTGAATCCAGCCAACTCTGCGGTCTGTATGTGGAGTTGCGTGTCGGTATCGATCTCTTCTGTTGCAATGAGATCGCGCGGCAGTTAGGTTACGGGCGCCCAGAACCCCACAGTCCGCCAAAGGAGTCCGTGATGCCGGGAGGCAGGCTGACCGGGCAGGAACGCGAGCAGATCGCACAGGGGCTGGCTGACGGCATCGCCTTCGCCGAGATCGGCCGCCGCCTCGGCCGCCCCACCTCGACCGTCACCCGTGAGGTCATGCGCAACGGCGGCGCCGCCGCCTACCGCGCGGACCTCGCCCACTGGGCGACCGAGCAGCGCGCCCGCCGTGGAAGGCAGGCCGTTTCGAGGGGAGCGACGACGGACGCGCCGCTGCCGCACGGGCGCGATCCCGGCGCGGTGCGCGCGTACGAGGATGTGTTCGCCACGGTCTTCATGGCGTCGGGCCTGCCCAGGATGACGGCCCGCGTGCTCGTCTGTCTTTACACCTCCGACGAGGGGGGCCTCAGTGCCGCCGAACTCGTCAGGCGTCTCGAGGTCGGTCGATCGTCCGTCTCCAAGGCGATCGCGTTCCTGGAGAGTCAGGGGCTCGTCCGACGTGAGCGCGGTGAACGCCGCCGCGAGCGCTACACCGTTGACAATGACGTCATGTACCAGTCCACGGTGGCCGGGGCCCACGCCACCGCCCGCTTGGCCGAGACCGCGCGTCAGGGAGTGGCCGTCTTCGGGCCCGGCACCCCGGCTGCCGCTCGTCTGGAGAACGTCGCCCGCTTCGTCGACTTCATCTCCGCAAGCATCATCCGCGCCGCGGAGCAGGGACGCGAACTCCTCCACGCGCCCCCGGCCGACAGCCCGCCGCCGACGCCGGGACGGACACCGGCGGCGCGGGGCACCTGACCATCGCGCGGGCCGGCCGGCGAGGGCACCTACGACCGTGCGCCCACGGGCGCCACGTCCCGCCAAGCGCCGTCGGCGACAGACCAGCGGCCGCTCTCGTACGTGACCAGCCCTGCCTCCTCCAGCACGGCGAGGGCGTCGGCGCACCGGATGTCCGGTGTCCCGAGGCGTTCCTCGACCGCCCCGACGGTGCCGGCCCCGAGGACGACCGCGCTGTAGACGGCGAGCCGGCCATCGTCCGCAAGGGCCGCGCCCCTCCGCTCCGCGGCCCGCGTGTCCGTGACCGGCGCAGATGCGGGCGCCGCGCCCAGTTGCACCACCTCGCGCGGCGGTGTCTCGCCCAGGGCCGTCAACTCCTCGCCGAAGGGCACCTTCCGGTCGCGCTCCCACCCCGCGCGCTTGCGCAGCAGCAGCAATCCGGTCTGACGGTGCTTGTGAGGTTCGCTCAACGCCAGCACGTCGAACTCCCCGTCCGGCACCGCGCTTTGGCGGCGCAGCTCCTGCAGCAGCGGAGTGGGGACGACACGGCAGGCGGACCGGCCGGAGCGGGCCCGCACCGTCGTCGCCAGATACGGCTCGTGCAGGACGACCATGCCGCCCGGCGCCACCCGCGGCCACAGCGCGGCGAGGAACCCGCAGTCGTCCGCCTGCGTACCGGCATCGAGCCACACCAGGTCCAGCGGCCCCCAGGCGGCGAGCTCCTGGTCCGACAGGTCGAAGAAGTCGCGCTCGATGAAAGTGAGCATGTCGGCGAGGCCGAGCGAGTCGGCCGCGTCGGCCACCCGGTGCGCGGACGTACCGGGCACAGAGATGTCGTCGACGACGAGGAGCCGCGGCGCGTAGTCGCCGAGCGCCGCGTACGGATGCAGGACGGAGACCCGTTCGGGATGCACCGCTTCCCCGCCGAAGAGGTCACGGTCCGCGACGGCCTCCGCCCGGGCATCGCGCAACCCGAGCAGCAGCTGGAGCGTGGAGGAGCCCGCCCCCACCTCGACCGTGGTGCGGGGGCGCAACATCCTGGCCAGCGCCCGCAGTACCGGACCGGCGTTCTCCGTTCCCATTCCGGGGCTGGTCAGGGCGCTGAGCGCCTCGTCGGCCGGATCGTGCACTAGTGCTCCCCTCTCGGCGCGGCCCGTCAGGCCGCAGCCTCCGGTCGACCGACGGCCCGCAGCGCACCGGCCGACACCAACTGGTCGGCCAGCCGCCGCAGTTGCGTAGGTAGACGGTCGCGAACGAGCCCTTCTTCATGTCCGGCCGCCTGCCACACCTGGAAGGCGGCCGCGCCGGTCCTGACGAAGTTTCCTGTCGGCGTGTGGGCGAGGACGTGGCCACCGTCCTTCTGCTCCACCGCCTCCACCCATGCCTCCTGGACCAGTGAACCGGCGTCCTGCGCCTGTTCGAGGTCCTCGGGCGACGGGCCACCGTGCAGCAGGCCGTAGCGCACCATGCCCACCAGGTGGTGATCGACCCTCGCCGGGTCCTGCCGCCACACCCGGCGTATCTCTGCCACCGTGCAGCCGCGCGCCAAGGTGTCACCGACATGCCCGGGCACCTCGACGAAGACGGCGGGGTCCGTGGAGAAGAGCACCGCGACCGGCCCGCCATCGGTCAGGAACGGCACGGGCGTGTGCCGCAGTCGGGCCGTGGAACGCAGACCCAGCCGGGTGTCGGGCGCCAGCAGCCGGGGCCACACCGCACGGTCGAACACCCGGGGGTCCGGTGGCGGGGTCAGATGCAGCACGGCCTCGTCGTACGGGGGTGACCAGGCGAACTCCCAGGCGAGCGGCAATGTGGCGCCCGTCTGGGCGCAGAACCTCGGGATGACCGGGTCGAGAGCGACACCGCCCCCGGACGTCGCCTTCTGCTGCCCGCCGCCCGTCATCGCAGTTCTCCCGACGCCGATGTCCCCGCGGGCACGGCCACAGCCCGAACCGAAGCCGCGTCGCCGGTCGACACCTGGGTGTGCAGCCATCCGGCCAGCCCGGCCAGGAAACCGATCGTCCCGCCGACGAGGATGCCCCAGCGGGCCCAGCCCGCCGGCGCGAAAGCGGCCAGAGCGAACCCGGCCGCCACCGCGGTCTGCAGCGTCGCCCCGTACGCGGCGCCCACCCGCCCCCGCACCTCCGGCGGGCAGTCGGCCATCACATGAGTGCGCAGCGCAACGTTCTGCACGGCGTTGGCCATGCCGCCGCACAGGAAGGCCGTCAGCATGACCGGCACGACGGGGAAGGCGCCCACCACCGCATGGGCCAGGCCGATCAGCCCGGCTGCCGCGACAGCGATCGTCGCGGTGCGGCACCGGCTCAGGCCGCTGCGCAGCAGAAGCGGTCCGACCACAAGACCGACGCTCCAGGTGGCCAGCAGCGTTCCGTAGAAGGCCGGACCGCCGGAGACGTCCCGGGTGAAGAACGGCAGCAGGACGTTGGTGACCGAGGTCGCCGCGACAGTGATCATGATCGTGGTGAGCATCATCCGGCGTGCCGTCCCCGCCCACAGCAGGGAGAGCCCAAGACGCAGCCCGCCGCGGGGCGGGGGCCCGGCTTCCTCGGTGCCGGTCCCCTTCACACCCGAGGGACGGGTACCGCCGGCGCGGGCGGCCACTGCCAGCCAGCCGCCGATCACCGGGACGGCCAGCAGGGCGAACGCGAAGGTGCCCGCGTCGACCACCAGCGCGAGGCCGGTGCCACCGTGCGCGGTCAACAGGCTCACCAGCAGCGGTCCTACGATGTATCCCGCGTTGCGTACCGACTCCATGAGGCCGTTCACCCGCAGCTGCGCGTCGGAGCCCGGGAACAGCAGGGGCACGAGCGCCATCACGCAGGTCTGGGCGACGGCCCCCAGCACACCGAGCACCAGCATCATGCTGATCAGCAGCACCGGAGTGTTCGCGAACACCGCGGCCGCCAGCGCCGTTGCGCACTCCAGGGCCAGCGTGACCCCGAGCACGACATCCAGTCGATAGCGGTCGCAGACGCGTCCGATGACGCCACCCAGAACAATGCCGGGCACGAGACCGGCGAGCATCTGAGCCGACACCACCGAGGTCAGACCGGTCTCCTCGGCGCCGCGCAACGCCAGCGCCACCAGCGCGACCTCGTCACCCACGGTGCTCACCAGCAAGGCGACGATCACCAGGAGCACCGCGGCCCGGCTCTGCCGTACGGGTGCGGTCACGGGGCCGGCTCCGCCTCGATGCCGATGGCACGCCATGACGCCAGCCTGAGCAGCACCGCATGCAGGAGAGGCACGGCCGCGGGATCCGCGGCGCTCTCCCAGTCGGCGAGTGCGAGGACACCGCCGTCGCCGAGCGTGGCCACGGCGTCCGCCACCTGAGGATGGTCGGTCACCTTCAGGGTGTGCCCCTGGGTCGCGACCGCGCGGCGGCCGTCGGCGAGCAGACGCTGGCGCACCTGGACATCGGCATGCTTACGGACCGTGGCCCGGCGCGGCACGGCGGCGAGCGGGCCCGCCGGCCGGCCGACCCCCAGGCCCGCAGACGTCACGGCACACATGTGGTGCTCCCACACGACGTCCGCGATCGCGTCCGACGACAACCCCGACAGCCTTGCCAAAGCGACTCGGGCCGCAGTGGGAAGACGGTCCGTCACGGCCCGCGCGGAGTCGTCCGTCGCCGGCGCACCGGTGCCCGCCTCCTCGCCCTCGGCCCGTGCGAGCAGCTCCCCGACCGCCTCCACGACAAGGGCGGCCGGATCGCTGCGGGTGAAGAACGCGATGTTGACGCTGACCGCCACACCGTCAGGGGCTTCGCCCACATGCAGCTGCTCGGGGGGGAAGTACGTCAGTGCCCCCGGCACACCCACCAGAACGTCGGCCAGTTCACGGGCCGCGCCGTAGTCCGCGGTGTGCTGGGGAACCTGCTCGGCACGCTCCGGCGGCCAGGTCAGCAGAGTCTTGCGGCCGCGCAGCGTGAAGCCGAAGTTGCCGGCGTGGTCCACGTGCACCCCCACGTTGGTGGAGGCGTAGCGGCCGATGAAGGTGTCGATGTCGACACGCCCCGCGAGCGGGCTCCCTGTGTACCGGTACACGTCGTCGGCCAGCCGTTTGGCCCGGTCCCACAGTTCGGCGTCGACCGCGTGCAGCCCGGAGACGGCGACGCTCCAGTCGTGATCCCGCATGCGCCGGTCCACCCGGGCGAGGTAGCCGTCCAAAGTCCGGTCCTCGGGCAGCGGAAGGAAGGGCCGTGTGTCGATCGGCTGGGTACGCCCGTCCACGCTCACCAGGATCCGGGGCAGGCCCGAACCCTTCGGCCGGGCGGCCGGATCGGCCGCCGTGGTCAGCGCCCGCATCAACTCCTCGTCACCGAGCTCCAGTTGGACGGGGGAAGAGGTCAGCGAGAGCGGCTGCCGCTCCCAGGTGCGGGAGGCGAACTCCTTCCAGAACCCGTCCAGTTCTGCCTCTGTCGCGGAGACCTGGTGGGACACGGCGAACTCCTGTGGTCAGGCCGCGACGCGCGGCAGTTCGAGAAGCCCTGGGGCCAGGGAGGCAGCTGCGATCACCCGGTGTCCTGCCAGGTTCTCCAGCAGCAGACGCCGCTGCGCGGCGGGCAGACGCGACCGGTCCGCCAGTTCGGCTTCGCTCGCACCGTCGGCTGTGAGCAGCCACAGCAGCCGGCCCGCCGCGGAGACCCTGACGCGCTGCCCGGTCTCCGCGGATACGAGCAGACAACTGCCGTCGGGTCGGGCGTCCAGCACGTCGTGGGGCTGGGCGGCGTACCACGGCGTGTGCTCCTGCTCGCCGAAGGCGCCCGCCTCGAACGTCACGGCCCCATGCGCGGCGAGCCGCGCCAGTGTGGCCGCGGCGGTGCGCGGTGACTCGAACGCACGCCACAGGTCGGCCGCGCCGTGTGCCCGGCCGTCGAGCAGCGGACTCCACTGCGACGGCACATCGAGGAGGGCGTCGCACGAGGGCACGTGCAGCAGGAGCCCCGTGCCGTCGGCCGACACCCTGCCCTGCACGCCGGGCGCCAGGCGCACCACACCGGTGGTGTCCATCAGCAGGCGCGGGGCGGCGGGCGCGGTGAGCCGCCGCGCCGGCAGCTCCGACTCGGCCAGCGCCCACAGGAACGACCACTCCTCGGCGTCCCCGATCCAGGTGCCCCGGTGGAACGCGGCTCCCGCGCTGCCGCCCGGGCCACCGGAGGTCAGCTCGGCGGCGTCCTGCTGAGTCAGCCCTTCGGCCACCGTGTAGTCGAGATCGAACGCCAGGTCCTCGCCCTCGCCGGGCGGAATCAGTTCGACCCCGAAGAGGTCGGGACGCTCCCCGACCGGGGAGAGCACGTCCAGGATGAAGGGGCCGTTGGCGGCGGTCGAATACGGGACGTCGAATTCCTCCACCGAGCGCTGCAGCGCCTGGTCGGCGAACTCCTGGGTGCGCAGGGCCTCTTCGCGGGTCTCGCCGGGAAATCCCGTCATGCAAAAGAGGTGCACCGGAACCTTGTTGCCAAGCAGGGCCTGCAGCGACGGCTCGATGTCCGCGACCTTTGTGCCCTTGCGCATCAGGTCGAGGACGCGCTGGTTGTACGACTCGAGGCCGAGGTCGAGGCGACGGCAGCCGGAGCGGCGCAGCGCGGAGGCCAGTTCGTCGTCGAGCCCCTTGCTGAACCGGGTCTCCCCGTACCAGAAGAGGTCGTGTCCGCCGTCGTTCAGTTCGCGCGACACCCCGCGCAACGAGGTCAGCGTCATGATCTCGTCCACGAACATGAAGCTGTCGGAGCCGTGCTTGGCCGCGAGCGTGGCCATGTCGTGCACCACCTGCTCGGGCTTGCGGATACGGAACTTGTTGCTGGCGAAGGGGATCGAGCAGAAGGCGCAGTCCCAGGCGCAACTGCGGGAAGCCTGAAGAGGCAGGACGGGGCCGGGCGCGAAGTACCGGTCGAGCGGCAGCCCGTCGAAGTCCGGGGTGGGCAGATCGGACACGTCGACCATGGCCGCCGGGTTCCGCAGCAGCCCGCCGCGGCCGTCGCGCTCCAAGAGCCCGGGGATGGTCCGGTCGTCGGCGCCAGTGATCCGGTCGCACAGCGCGGGCAGCGCGTCCTCGCCCTCGTAGGAGACGAAGGAGTCCACATAGGCGAAGAAGGGGTGCTCCTCCGTCCAACGGCTCACCATGCGGGTCGTGAGATTGCCCCCCATGACCACATGGACGTCCGGCCTGCGGAGCTTGATGTGACGGGCGGTGGTGAGTGCCGCGATCAGCTGTGTGTCGGCGGAGACCGAGATGCCGACCACGGCGAGGTCGGCATCGTCGAGTCCCGGGATCGGACGGCGCTCCAGCGCCCAGCCGTACACATTGCGATCGGCCGAACCGGCCGCCTCCAGAACGGAGTCGGAACGCCGGTGGGAAAAGCACGAGAAGTTTCCCCGGAGGTCGAACTTCAAGCCGGGGAACGACGCCGAAACACAGGAGAGACCGTTGCGTACAACGGTGGCCGCCTCCGTGAAAGCGTCCGGGGCGGCCAGAATGTCACGCGATTTGAGTGCGGCCCTGGCAGCGTCCATGCGCTGCACGGTGTCGCCGAATACCGCAAGAATCTCCTCGTGCGCCCTGCGCTCCTGTGCGGGAATTTCGCCGAGCCGGCGCTCTGCCTTCGGAAGCAGTTCCGCAAGGCCTTCGGAGGAAAGCAGCCAGTCCGTCTGCTCGATGCTCAGATCGAGTGACGACACCTGCCAGCCGTGCCGGCGCATGACCGCGGCCAGCAGGGGGACGGCGAGGTGCGGCGCGTAGACGTTCCAGATGGGCGGGTTGATGAGGAGTATTCGGGGCTGATGCATGTGTGCCCTCGTAAGGATCCGCTGCCGGATGGGGAGTCGAGCGTGGCCGTTACTGTGCGGACAGAACGTGCATGGGCCGGCGGGGCCGACCAAAAACACGGATCAGTTGTCGGCGCCGTCCTGCAGCAGCGCGTACTTGCTGTTGGCGCGCTTCGGGGTGACCGGCTCGACAGCGGTCGACTCGTCCGTCTCGGCGAGAGCGGCGAGCTTGTCGGCGTCCAGCTCCTGCGCGGATTCCTCGTGGTTGAGGTTCATATGGATCTCCCATTCTCGGTGGCTCGATGGATGGTGCCCGACGAGATGACATGTGCGACGGTCGCGCCCGACTCCCCGGGCGTCCTGTACACGCACAGCCAAACAGGAGCCGCTGGACCTTCACTCAGGAGGCGCTTGAGAACCCGTCCAGAACCCTCGCCCCGCCCGCACCTGGCGCCCGCCGCAGCCCGCGCCCCGACCTCAGCCCCAGCTCCCGCCCTCATCCCAGCTCCCCACCTCAGCCCGAGCTCCCCACCTCGGCTTCGCACCGCCCGCCCGAAGCGGCACTCGATGGCCGCTTGCCCCCGGCGTCCGGGCCGCGTACCCGCGGCGTCGCCTCGCGCGGCGTGCTCAGCACCGTGCCGATACCGGCGAAGGTGACCAGGACGACTCCCAACACCTGCGGCCAGGAGGGCTGTTGGGACAACACCACGGAGCCGACGACGACACCGACAGCGGGCTCCAGGCTCATCAGAGTGCCGAAGACAGCCGTGGGCAGATCCCGCAGAGCGACCATCTCGGCGGCGTACGGCAGGATCGGCAGCAGCAGTGCCGCCAGGCCCGACAGCGCGAACGAGGACAGGTCCATCTGCCCGGCGACGCGGGCGACATCGGCGAACGGCAGCGTCACCACCGACGCCGCCGCCATGGAAACGGCCAGCCCTCCGAGGCCCGTGAACTGGTCGCCCACCCGCTTGGTCAGCAGGATGTACCCGGCCCAGCCCACGGCCGCGCCGAGCGCGAATCCGACCCCCGCCAGGTCGACGGCGCCACTCCACGGCCGCGTCAGGGCGAGCACCCCGACCGTGGCGGCCAGCGGCCACAGCGCGTCGACCCGGCGCCGCAACCCGGCCACGGCCACCGCCAGTGGGCCGAGGAACTCCAGCGCCGTCGCGGTGCCCAGCGGGATACGGACCACCGCCTCGAAGTAGAGCAGGGTGAGCAGTCCGCTGACCGCGCCGAGCAGCAGCGCGGTGCCCAGCTCGCGCCGGTCACGGCCGCGGATGCGGGGCCGGGCGATCAGCCACAGCACCGCCGCCGCCCAGGTCAGCCGCAGCCAGGCGGTGCCGGGGACGCCGAAGCGGTCGAAGAGCCAGCTGGACGTACCGGCACCGGTCTGCACACTGATCATGGCCACCACGGCGAGCGCGCTGCCTCGCAGGCGGGGGACGGGCATGGGCATCGCCGCTCACGCTCCGACGACGAGTTCGGCGACCGGGGGTGCCACAGCACCACAGGCGACGGCATCGGCCCCCGGATGCCCCACGGCGCAGGGCCCGGTCAGGGGATGCTCCACAGCGCACGGCCCGCCCGACCAGCGCCCCTCCGCGAGCGAGAGGAGCCACTGACCCGTCCCGGCGTCCCGGTCCACACCCAGGAGGTCCGCGTCACGGTCCACCCGCCCCGGCGCGCGGACCGCCTGCAGAGCGAGGTAGAGCTGCGCCCGGTCGGCATCGACGACGGGCAGCGCGGGCAGTCGGCCGGCGGCGAAGTCGAACCAGCCCGCGTCCCCGTTCTCCAGCGCGTCACCAAGCAGCTTCCCGGCATCCTGGGCGCGCAGCCGCGCACCGCCCCGCTCGCACGCCAGGCGTACCAGGGCACGGTCACCGGACGACACTCCCACCGTGTACGCGGTGCGGGCCTCCCGGGCAAGCAGGGCCGTGTCCTCGCAGTGCTCGAAGGCGAAGCGGACGGCGGGCGCGGAGCCCGAGGCAACCAGCCGCTGCCACATGCCGACGTCCAGGACCTCCCAGTCGGCGTCCGCGAACACCCGGAACAGGGCAGGCAGTTCGGCCATCCGTTCCTCGGCGGCCAGCCGCCGGAACACCTCGGCGAAGCCCTCGACACGGGGCGAGGGCCGCACGCGGTCCAAAGCCCCGGCAAGTTCGGGCAGGGTGCCGTCGACGACGGCTTCCTCGACAGCCCGTCGGACCTCCTCCTCGTCGAGGCGGACCTCGACGTCCGTGAGTGTGGCCAGCTTGCGCAGCGCCCCGTACCGGCCGCTCGCCAGGAGTGTGCGCATTCCGGTGGCGACGGCGTCCGGCCTGAACCGGACAGGTACGCGCGTGAGTTGACGCATGTAGTCGACGGCGCCGAGCCGTCCGGCCGCCACCAGCACGTCGTACGCCCGCAGGGCCGTCGCCTCGTCGAGTTCCGGGCGTACACCGGTCGCCGCGATGATCTGTTCGATGCCTCCGGCGTTTCCGCGGCGGGCGAGACGAGTGCAGGCACGGCCGATGAGGCCGGCTCCGGGCCGCTGAGCGGGCGGCAGATGCTTGGCGAGGAAACAGAAGTCGTCCACCACTGCACGTTCCAGAGCCCGCTCGGCGGCCCGCGCCACCACGTCCTGCGGCAGCGAGGCCATCACGGGGACATGCTTGTGGAGCTGCTCCAGGACGTAGATCTCGTCCTGGTCCACCAGCCGGCGCGCCTGCGCCGTGACGAACTCCGCGGGCAGTCGGCCGAGCGTGCCGGGGGCGTCCTCGCTCAGGTGCTTGAGGAGATTGCGGTACGCGCGCATGGCCCTATCCCGCCAGTGCCAGCGGACGGTTCACGAACGGCAGCAGGTGCGCGACATCCTGGTCGCGGTTGAAGCGCACCATCGCCATGCGGAGCTCGGGATCGTATCCCTCACGTCCGCGGAAGTCGGTGCTCTCGTCGGCGAGTTCCTCGCTCCAGAGCCCCGTGTAGACCGGCAGACCCATGCCGTGCCCGGCGAGCACCACCTCGAAGACCGACTGAATGGTCGGCGGGGTCCAGTCGCCCGGCTCGGTCGTCTGCTGAAGGGAGGAGCCTTCGGCGATGTAGGTGGGCGTGAGGTAGATCGTCAGCTCCGTGCCGTACCGGTCGCAGATTTCCTTCAGATACTCCATCGTGGCGACGGCCTCGCGCACCCCGTGCTCGTCGGACATCCGCGGCGCCGGCTTGACGAGGACGTAGCTGGTGAGCTTGACACCCAGGGCGCCGAGCAGCGCGACCCGGTCCTCCATGACCCGGCGCGAGATCTTCTTCTTGAGCACCGTCTGCCGGATGAAGTCGTCCTGCGTCTCGAAGCCGACCGTCACATCCAGCCGGGGCGCGTGGGTGGTCTTGGCGATGTGCTCCAGGTAGTCGCGCTTGACGTACTCGGGACGCGTCTCGATGGAGAGGATCTCGAGGTTCTCCATGTCCCGCGCCCGGTGCAGCAGATGGTCGACGGACTCGCGGTGGAAGCGGCGCGGGTCGAGCGCGGATCCCTCGTTGCCGAAGGAGAGCTGACGGTACCGGCCGAGCTGGTCGGCCTTCTCGGTGAACACATGGTCGATCTGCCGGTTGATCTGCTCGGCGGTCACCTCGAAGGTCGCCGAGCGGGTCGGCAGGGCGCAGTAGGTGCACTGGAACTGGCACTTGGTCGTGTAGAAGGACAGCACGAGGTCGCGCCGGGTGAGGAAGGTGCGGGTGCCGATGTAGAGCGGCAGGTTCGGGTCGTGGTTCTCGGGACCGTCGAGGTTTTCGGACATGGGTGGCCCACCTTTCGAGCTGCGGGGAAGTGAGGAGGGAGGCGAAGCGAGGGGGACGAGAGGCCCGGTGAACGGCCTTCAAGTCGGTGTCAGGGCAGGGGCGTTCCTGCTTCGGTCCCGTCAGGGCCACGGATGCAGAACGACTTTTCCGCACTCCTTGGTGAGCTGGGTCTTCCATGCCTGCTCGATGTCGTCGAGCGGGAACGTGTGCGTGATGAACCGGTCGATGAGCGCGCCGCTGCGGGCGATCACGTCGAGCATTCCGGGAGCGTGCTGCAGATACAGATCGAGGCTGCCGTGGAGGGTGACGCCTTTTTGGATCAGGTCCCGGTCCACGTGGATCTCCAGCTCACCCGACTCTCCGAGAAATGTGACCTGCCCGCCGCGGCCCACCGCGTCGAGCCCGAACCGCTGGTAGGCGGCCTGCGCGGAACAGTCGATGACGCGGTCGACCCCGCTGCCACCGGTGAACTCCCGTACGGCGCTCAGGGCTTCGGGGTCGGTCATGTCCACGACCAGGTCCGCGCCCAGCTCCCGCGCCAGCTCCCGCCGGTAGGGGCTGCGGCCGGCGCAGATCATCCGCGCACCCCGGGCCCGCCCGTTGATCACGGCGCCGAGGCCCACCTGCCCGAGCCCGGTGACCAGGACCGTCTGTCCCTCGGCGACCTCCATGTTCTCCATCGCCGTGTAGGTCGCGCCCATCCCGCAACAGGCCATCGCGGCATGCTCGTACGACATCCCCTCGGGGATCGGGATCAGCAGATGCTCCCGCTTGATCATGTACTGGGCGAAGCCGCACTCTCCTGACTCGCCGCCGCTCACCGTCAGGGGGTCCTCGGTGTCCTCGCAGTGGGCGTAGCGCCCCGAGGTGCACAGCGCACAGCGCCCGCACGGGTATCCGCTGAGCACGACCACCCGGTCCCCGGGCCGGAAGGCACTGCCGCTACCGGCATCGACCACCTCGCCGGCGGCCTCGTGCCCCAGCGAGTCCCAGCGGTTGCGGTCACGGAAGTCCCAGTGCTCGTACGCCAGATGTTCGTTGCACATCGGCGCGGCGAGCACCTTCACCAGGACGTAGTCCTCCGCGATCAGCGGCAGCGGCTTCTCGATGATCCGGCTGACACCGGGCCCGTCCAATGCGGCGACTTTCATGAGGGCCTCTGCGGCCATGATCGCTCCAGGAGGTCGAGGAAGGAGGCCTTCCTGCTTGGCAACTTCTTGCCTGAAGGTTGGCAATCCATCCTCGAAGCGGAATATCGACAGGCTTGACCGGTGGTGGAAGCGCAGGTGGGGGTGGTCAACTTTTGCCAGAGGCAGGCATGGGCCTTGCCAAGTCAACGGTCCAATGCGCTGTCGGATCAGGTGAGTTGTCGCGCTCACGTTCCGGGCCGCCTCGCTGGGGTCAACGCCAAGGTCACGCCATCGCGTGCCGGGCGGCAGCTGTGGCAGGTGTGGCTGAAAAGCCCTCATGGAGGGCCTGTGAGAAGGGCGGCTCCGCGGCCCTGTCCGGCGGTGGCCAACCTTCCAACTTCGCACAGGGAGTCAGGCCAGGGCCAGAGCATCTCGCCGACGGGACGGTGGGGGAGAACGCAGGGCAGAGCGGACGAACTGCCGCCTTGTAGTGGCCGAAACGCCGGCCCTACGGTTCCGCCACCGACGCCGGGCGTCCTGCCGACCGGACAGGCGTCGGTCTGCGAAGGTGCCGCGGTCCCCACGCCCGGCCCGCGTCCCTCCAAAGCCGCCTCGAGACGCGCGAGGACGGTGTGCATCGGCCTCGCCCGAAGGGCGGGCCGGTCGAACGCCCAAGACACTCACCGGGGAGCGAGCGCTGTGACGGGATCGGATTTCGAGAGCGCGGTACCAGTGCGGGATCAGGACCCAGTCGCGTCGGGCGCCACGACCGAGGCGGCTGCCCGGGACGGGAGGGCCGGGGCGATCCCGTTGTCCTTCGCTCAGCGGCGCCTGTGGTTCCTGGACCGCTTGGAGGGGCCGTCGGCGACGTACAACATTCCGTTCGCGCTGCGTCTCGAAGGGCCGCTGGACACCGGGGCGCTGGCCGCGGCGGTGAGGGACGTCGTCACCCGGCACGAGAGCCTGCGCACGCTGTTGGTGGAGAGTCAGGACGGAACGCCTGAGCAGCGAGTGGTGCCGGCAGCCGAGGCGGACATCCCCTTCAGTGTGGTGGACATTGAGCCGGACGCTGTCAACGCGTCGGCCAGTGAGTCCGCAGCGTGGGCGTTCGAACTCGACAAGGACCTGCCGATCCGGACCACGGTGCTCCGGCTCTCCTCGCGGGAGCACGTGGTGGTGTTCGTGTTCCATCACACGGCGGCCGACGGTGCGTCGATGGCACCGTTCCTCACCGATCTGATCACGGCATACGAGGCGCGCCGTCAGGGTGACATCCCTGATTACGTGCCGTTGGCGGTGCAGTACAAGGACTATTCGGTGTGGCAGCGCGACATGCTCGGTGACGAGGACGACCCGGACAGTGTGGCCGCCGAACAACTGGCGTATTGGCGTGAAGAGTTGGCCGAGGTTCCGCAGCCGGTGCAGTTGCCGCTGGACCGGCCGCGCCCCACCTCGTCCAGCCGCCGTGGCGGGTATGTCGACTTGGATCTCGCACCGGAACTCGTCGCCGGTATCGGCAAGCTCGCCACCGGTCACGGCGCGACGGCGCCGATGGTCGCGCAGGGCGTGCTCGCGGTGCTGCTGCACCACCTGGGGGCCGGCAACGATCTGGCGATCGGCAGTCCGATCGAGGGTCGTGCGGATGAGCAGTTGGAGGAGCTTGTCGGCTTCTTCGCCAATACGTGGGTCCTGCGCGTCGATCTGTCGAAGAACCCGACGTTCGACGAGCTCCTGGACCAGGTACGCGAGCGGGCACTGGGCGCGTACGACAACCAGGACGTGCCCTTCGAGCACCTGGTGGAGCTGCTGAGTCCGGATCGGACGACGGCGTACAACCCGTTGTTCCAGGTGATGTTGGCGTGGCAGTTCGGCTGGTCGCCGATCGAACTGCCAGGTCTCACGGTCACGCCGCTGCCGTTGGGCACCGATACGGCGAAGTTCGATCTGTTCTTCAACATCGTTCCGGACGCGTCGGGTTGTGCGTACGGGCGCCTCGAATACGCGACGGAGCTGTTCGACCACTCCACGGCCGAGGCGCTGGTGGACCGGTTCGTCCGTGTACTGAGCCAGGTGGTCGCCGATCCGGGCAAGCGGATCGGCGGCGTAGATGTACTCAGCGATGACGAGCGAAACCGGCTCGCGCTGCTCAACAACACGGCCGTGCCGTTGGAGGCGGCGACTGTGCCCGAGCTGGTGTCGGCGCAGGCGGCCCGCACCCCCGAGGCGACAGCCGTCATCTGCGGGCAGACCGTGCTGTCATATGGGGAGTTGGAGGCCCGCGCCGGTCGTCTCGCGGCGGTGTTGCGCGAGCACGGGGTCGGCCCGGACACCCTCGTCGCGGTGGCCCTGCCCCGCACAGCGGATCTCCCAGTCGCCGTGCTCGGCGTGCTCAAGGCGGGCGGCGCCTATCTGTCCGTCGACCCCGGCCACCCTGCTGAGCGCCTGGAGTTGCTCCTGAACACGGCGCGCCCCGCACTCCTGCTCACCGATGACGCGACACAGGCGGCCCTGCCGCAGTACCAGGCGCCCGTCCTGCACCTGAGCGACGCAGTCCTCGACGGCCCGCCCGCCGAGGTCTCCGGAAGTCCTGCCCGACCGGACCATCTGGCCTACGTGATGTTCACGTCCGGATCGACCGGGACGCCCAAGGGCGTCGCCCTCACCCACGCCGGCATCGTGAACGGCATCAAGGACCTGGCCACCCGCACCGGTGTCCAGGCGGGATCGAAGATGCTGGCAGCGACGTCGGTGAACTTCGACGTGTCCGTGTTCGAAATCTTCACCGCCCTGACCTCGGGCGCGAGCGTCGAGATCGTGCGTGACGTCCTCGAGCTCGCCGAACGCGCAAGCTGGTCGGGCACCACGATCAGTGCCGTTCCGGCGGTGTTCACCGCACTCCTGGACCAGCTTGCAGGTCAAGGCAGCCAACTCGACGTCGACACAGTGGTCTTCGCCGGCGAGGCACTGTCGTCGGACCTGGTCCGGCGGGTGCACAAGGAACTGCCCGGCACTCGCGTCATGAACGCGTACGGGCAGACCGAAAGCTTCTACGCCTCCACCTTCACCGCCCCGGGGGAGTGGACCGGCAGCACAGCAGTACCAGTGGGGTCACCGCTGGCGAACATGCGGGCTTATGTCCTCGGCCCGGAGCTGGCGCCGCTGCCGCCGGGCGTGGTCGGCGAGCTGTACGTGGGCGGTCTGGTGGCCCGCGGCTACTACGGCAACAGCGCGGCGACGGCGGAACGGTTCGTGGCCTGTCCCTACGGTGAGCCGGGAGCGCGGATGTACCGCACCGGCGACCTGGCCCGCTGGAACACCGACGGACAGCTCGTCTACGAAGGCCGCGCCGACAACCAGGTCAAGGTCAACGGCATCCGGATCGAGCCGACCGAGATCGAGGCCGTACTCGCCCAGCACCCGGCGATCCGGCAGTCGGTGGTGACAGTGAGGACGGATCCCTCCGGCCGCAACTGCCTGGTGGGCTACGCAGTCTTGGCGGACGCCGCCGTCCAGGTTCCCGTCTCGGACCTGCGGCGGTTCGTGGCGAAGCGTGTGCCGGACTACATGGTGCCCGCCCAGCTGATCACCCTGGACCGGCTGCCGCTCTCACCGAACGGCAAGGTGGACCGGTCCGCCCTGCCCGAGCCGGAGTTCACCGCGGGCGAGTACCGCGCCCCGCGCAACGACACCGAGCGGATCCTCAGCGAGGTCTACGCGGACGTGCTCGGCGCCGGCGAGATAGGCATCGACGACGACTTCTTCACCAGCGGCGGCGACAGCATCCGCTCCATCCAGGTGGTGGCCCGCGCCAAGTCCCGCGGCGTCACCGTCACCACCCGCGAGATCTTCGAGCAGCGCACCGTGCTGCGCTTGGCGGAGTTGGTGGCTGAACGGGCCGACGAGGAACGGGTGGCCCTCGCCGAGCTGCCCGGTGGCGGAACGGGCTGGGCGCCGCTGCCGCCGACGGCCGCGCACGTTCTTCAACTCGGCGGCGGTATCGGCCGGTTCTGCATGTCCGCCCTGCTCACCCTGCCCGCAGACATCGACCGGCCCACCCTCACCGCCACCCTGCAGAGCGTCCTGGACCGTCACGACGGGCTGCGCGCCACCCTGGACCGGGTCAACCCAGGCCTGCGTATGCAGCCGCGAGGCACGGTCAAGGCCGACGGACTGCTTCGCGACGTCCCGTACGCGGCCGACGAGGTGCAGCGGGAACTGGACGCGGCCGCCGACCGGCTCGACCCCGACGCGGGGGTGATGGCCCAGTTCGTACGCTTCATCAGTGCCGGAGATGATCAGCCGGACAGGCTGTTGATCGTGCTGCACCATCTGGTCGTCGACGGTGTCTCCTGGCGCGTCCTGCTGCCGGACCTGGTCGACGCGTGGAAGCAGGCCGTACGCGGCACCGAGGCAGACGAGCCAGCCCTTACCGGCACGTCACTGCGCCGCTGGCTGCACGCGCTGGCCGAACAAGCAGCCACCGAACAGCGCGTGGCCGAGCTCCCGGTGTGGCAGGAAATCCTCGCAGGCGATGAACCTGTGCTGGGCACACGGGAGTTGGACCCCGCCCGAGACGTCACCGCGACCGTGGACACGGTCCGTATCCAGATCCCCGCAGAGGTCACCGGCCCGCTCCTGAACAAGGTCCCCGCCGTCTTCCGAGGCGGCGTCGACGACGGCCTGCTCGCCGGCCTGGCCCTCGCGCTCGCCCGTTGGCGCGCCGACCGCGGCACCGTCAGCGCCTCCGCCCTGGTTCGTCTGGAAGGCCACGGCCGAGAAGAACACTGGATCCCCGGCGCGGATCTGTCCTCCACCATCGGTTGGTTCACCGCCATGTACCCGGTGCGCCTGGACGTCACCGGCATCGACCTCACCGACGCCTTTGCCAGCGGTGCGGCCGCAGGCAAAGCGCTGAAGACGGTCAAGGAACAGCTGCGAGCTGTCCCCGACAACGGTCTCGGCTACGGCCTGCTGCGCCATCTCAACGAATCGACGGGCCGGCAGCTGGCCGGCCTGACCTCCCCGCAGATCGGCTTCAACTATCTGGGCAAGGCCTCAGCCGCCGACATCCCCGAGGAGCTGCGCGGCCTGGGCTGGGCGCCGGACACCACCCACCAGGACCTGATCGCCGCAGCCGACGCCGACATGCCGGCCCTGTCCGCGCTGGAGATCAACGCAGTCGCCACCGACACCGGTCAAGGGGAGGAACTGACCGCCTACTTCGGATTCCCCACCGGCGTCCTGACCCGTCAAGAGGTCACCGAACTCGCCGACTTGTGGGTCCAGGCGCTCACCGCCCTCGCCCGCCACGCCACCGGCCCCGACGCCGGCGGCCTCACCCCGAGCGACGCCCCGCTCGTCACCGTCACCCAAGCCGAGATCGACAGCTGGGAGGAACGCCACGGCACACTCGCCGAGATCTGGCCGACTACCCCGGTCCAGGCCGGGATGCTGTTCCACACGAAGTTCGCCGGTGCGGACTTCGACGCGTACCACGTCCAGCTGGCGTTCGAGATGTCCGGCGACATCGACCCCGACCGGATGGGCCGTGCCGCACAGGCACTTCTGGAACGGCACACCGTCCTGCGCGCGGCCTTCGCCGGCCGCACCGACGGCGATGTCGTCCAGGTGATCCCGGACTCGGTGACCCTGCCCTGGCAGTACCTCGACCTGACACAGCTCGACGAGCCGGAACGCACAGCCCGGTTCGAAAGCTTCCTGAAGGACGACCAGAAGACATACTTCGACACCGAACGGCCGCCGCTGATCCGCATGGCGCTGATCCGCCTCGAACCCGGCCGCGCCCATCTCGTCCTGACCGCTCATCATGTACTGATCGACGGCTGGTCCACGCCGCTGCTCATGCAGGACCTGCTGCTCCTCTACACGTCCGACGGCGATCCCACCGGTCTGCCCGCCCCTCGTGACTTCGGCGAGTTCCTGGCCTGGCGCGCCCGGCAGGACGAGAGCGAGACCGCGCGGGCTTGGGCGCAGGAGCTCGAAGGGGTCGAGGAGCCGACCCTGATCGCCCCGGGCAGCGCGGAAGGCAGGCAGAGCGCCGGTCAGCTGGACGTGCCGCTCGCACCCGGCGACGCGCGCGAACTGGTTGCCGTTGCGGCGGAGTTGGGCATCACCGTCAACACGCTCGTCCAAGGCGCCTGGGGACTCCTGCTCGGGCGGCTCACCGGCCGCCGGGACGTGGTGTTCGGCGCGACTGTCTCCGGTCGCCCGCCCGCCGTCGCGGACGTCGAGTCGATGGTCGGGATGTTCATCAACACCCTGCCCGTACGGGTCAGCTATGCGCCCGGCGACACTCTCCGCGAGATCCTCGGCCGGCTGCAGAAGCGGCAGGCGGCGCTGCTCGACCATCACCACCAAGGGCTTTCGCAGATCCAGCAGGCGGTGGGGCTGCCTTCGCTGTTCGACACGCTGGTCGTCTTCGAGTCCTATCCGGTCGACGAGGAGGGCCTCGGCGCCGCCGGCGACGGCATCACCTTCACGGGGCTGCGTGCGTCCACGGGCACCAACTATCCGCTGGCCCTGATGGCGGCCGTCGAACCGCACTTGAAGCTGATCCTCCAGTACGCCCCCGAAGTCTTCGATCCGCAAACCGCCCAGATCCTCGCGGACCGCCTCGCGCGCGTCCTGCGACACCTCGCGGGCCCGGCGGAGGTGACAGCCGCACAACTCGACGTACTGGAACCGGCCGAACGTGCCCAGCTGCTCTCCGAGTTCGACGACACAGCCGCAGCGACAGCAGGCACCACGGTCCACGCCCTCGTCGAGGCCACGGCCGCGCGCACCCCGGATGCCACCGCCGTGGTCGCCGGCGACACCTCGCTCACGTACGCCGAACTGAACACCCGCGCAAGCGCCTTGGCGCACGCACTTGCCGGCCAGGGAGTGGGAGCGGAGTCGTTGGTCGCCGTCTCCCTGCCCCGGTCGGCGGACCTGGTGATCGCGCTCCTCGCGGTGCTCAAGGCAGGCGCGGCGTATCTGCCGATCGACCCGAAGTACCCCAGCCACCGCCTGGAGGCCATCCTCGACGAGGCGCGACCCCACCTCGTCCTGACCGACTCGGCCACGGCCTCAGTGCTGCCACGGCACGCCGCACCGGACTTCCACCTGGACGCGCAGGACCTGACCGGCGACGAGGGGCAACCTCATCCGCCTGTCCACGCGCAGCAGTTGGCGTACGTGATGTACACCTCCGGCTCCACCGGCAAGCCCAAGGGCGTCGCCATCACCCATGCCACCGTCGTCAACGGCGTACTGCGGCTCGCCGAACGCGTCGGCATGGCGCCCGGCCGGCGGATGCTCGCCGGCACCTCGGTCAACTTCGACGTCTCCGTGTTCGAGATCTTCACCACCCTCGCTGCCGGCGGACTCATCGACATGGTCCGCGACGTCCTCGTCCTGGGCGAGAAAAAGGACGGCTGGAACGGCAGCGTGATCTCCACCGTCCCGTCCGCCTTCGACGAACTGATCGACGCCATCCGCGACCGCACCCACGTGGACACGGTCGTCTTCGCCGGAGAGGCACTGCCTCCCGCACTCGTCCAGCGGACCCGCCAGGCCTTCCCCGATGTGCGGATCCTCAACGCCTACGGCCAGAGCGAATCGTTCTACGCCACCACCTGCGCCCTCCCCGCCGACGCGGCCCCCCTGCCCGGCAACGTGCCGATCGGCACCGCGCTCGGCGGCATGCGGACCTACCTCCTGGGACCCGACCTCGCCCTGGTCCCACCAGGAGTGACAGGGGAGCTGTACGTCGGCGGCCACGTCGCCCGCGGCTACTACCGCCGCGGCGCACTGACCGCCGAGCGCTTCGTCCCCGACCCCTACGGACCGCCCGGCGCCCGCATGTACCGCACCGGCGACCTCGCCCGCCGGCAGGATGACGGCCGGCTGGAATACCTGGGCCGCACCGACACACAGATCAAGATCCGTGGCTTTCGCGTCGAACCCGGCGAGGTCGAGGCGGCCCTGACCGCGCACCCGCACGTCGCCCAGGCCGCCGTCATCACCCGCCCCGGCCGCGGCCGCACCACCGGCAAGCAGCTGCTCGCCTACGTCGTACCGCACGGCAACTTGGACACGCGCGAACTGCACGAGTTCACGGCACAACGGCTGCCGGACTACATGGTGCCGTCCGCCTTCACGACCCTCGACCGGCTGCCGCTCACCCCGAACGGCAAGCTGGACCAGGCCGCGCTGCCCGAGCCGGAGTACACCGACGCCGCCTACCGGGCGCCGCGCACACCCCGCGAAGAGACTTTCGCCGCGCTGTTCGCCGAGGTGCTCGGCGTGGAGAAGGTCGGTATCGACGACGGCTTCTTCGCACTCGGCGGCCACTCCCTGCTCGCCGTGCGGCTCAGCCACCGCGCGCTCGCCGAGACGGGCACGGAGATCCCCGTCAGCAAGATCTTCGATCTTCCGACGGTCGCCGCGCTCGCCGCGTGGTCGGAGCAGTCCGCTCCACGCCGTCGCCCCAGCCTGCTTCAGATGTTCGCCAAGGAGTAAGCCATGACCCCGCTGTCGTTCGTGCAACGCCGCACCTGGTTTCTGCACCACCTGGAGGGTGCGGAAAACTGGAACATGTCAGCGGCTTTCCGGCTGACCGGCCCCCTGGACGAGAACGCCCTCGTCGCGGCGATACGTGACGTGGTCGACCGGCACGAGATCCTGCGGACCACGTATCCGTCGGACCCGTCCGGCATGCCCTACGGGCAGATCCTGCCGATGACTTCGGACCTCGTACCGGTGGCGGTGAGCGAGGTGACGCCCGAGGGCGAGGCCGAGGCGATCGCGACGGCCGTCTCGCACCGCTTCGACCTGGCGGCCGAGATCCCGCTGCGGGCCACCCTGCTGCGCCTGGCACCCCAGGAGCACGTCCTGGTCCTGGTCGTGCACCACATCGCCACCGACGGCAGCTCCGGCGCTCCGCTGGCGCGCGACCTCGCCGCGGCCTACGCCGCACGCCGCGAGGGCCGGGCCCCCGACTGGCAGCCGTTGCCCGTGCAGTACAAGGAGTACACCCTGTGGCAGCGCGAGGTGCTCGGTGATGTCGAGGACCCGCACAGTATCGCCGCGGAACAACTCGCCTACTGGCAGGCCGAGCTGGACGGCGTACCGCAGCCCCTGGGCCTGCCGCTGGACCGGCCGCGGACCGCGGAGGCGCGCACCGACGGCGACACGGTCGCCTTCACCGTGAGCGCGCGGACGGCCGCCGAGCTCCAGCAGGTGGCCGCCGCACGCAACACGAGCATGGGGATGCTCGTCCAGGCGGCCGTGGCGGTGCTCCTCGGCAGACTCGGCGGCGGCGAGGACGTGCCCCTCGGCACCCCGATCGCCGGACGCGGCGACGAGGCGCTGAACGATCTGATCGGCTGCTTCGTCAACAACCTGGTCCTGCGCGTGGACCTGAGCGGCAACCCCATGTTCACCGACGTACTCGCGCAGGTCCGCAGGAAGGCCCTCGCCGCCTTCGACCACCAGGACCTGCCCTTCGAGCTGCTCGTGGAGCAGCTCAACCCGGAGCGCTCCGCCTTCTACCGTCCGCTCTTCCAGGTCATGTGCGGCTGGCAGAGCTACGAGAAGCCCGAGCTTCATCTGCCCGGCCTCCAGGCGGAGTTCCAGCAGGCCCTCACCAACACCACGCAGGTCGACCTGTTCTTCAGCATGGCCCTGGACAACTCCGGCACACTGCACGGCGACATCCAGTACGCGACCGGGCTGTTCGACCGCGACACCATCGAGGCCATGGCCGCCCGTCTCGCGCGCATCCTCGAACAGCTGGCCGCCACCCCCGACCTGCGCGTCGGCGACCTCGACCTGCTGATCCCGGGGGAGAGCGAGCGCGTACTCGGCGACGTCAACGACACCGCCGAACCCACCCTGGACGGCGGTTTCGTGGCCGCGCTGCGGCGCCAGGCGGACCAGCGGCCCGACGCCGTCGCCGTCATCGCGCCGGAGTCCACGCTCACCTACCGGGAACTCGACACCCGCTCCAACCAGCTGGCGCACTGGCTGATCGGCCAAGGGGTGCGCGCCGAGTCCCTCGTCGCGGTCTGTCTGCCCCGCACCGCCGACCTGATCGTGGCGCTCCTGGCCGTACTCAAGTCCGGCGGAGCGTATGTCCCGCTCGACCCGGACCACCCCGAGTCCCGTATCGGCTTCGTCCTCGAACAGGCGAAACCGACCCTGGTGCTCGACGCGACCACCCTGGCCGACGCGGACTGGAAGGCCTGCGAGCACACGCCCCCGGCCGGCACCGCGGGGCCGCAGAACACGCAGTACGTGATCTACACCTCGGGCTCGACGGGCACACCGAAGGGCGTGGCCGTCCCGCGCGGAGCGCTCGACAACTTCATCGCCTCCGTGCAGCGCCGCTTCCCGCTGGCAACTGGCGAACGGATGCTGTTCAGCACCACGGTGGCGTTCGACATGGCCAACACCGAGCTGTTCCTGCCGTTCGTCTGCGGCGCGACCATGGTCATGGTGGCCAAGGAGACGGTCACCGACCCGGCCGCCGTCCTGGCCGCCGTCCGCCACCACCGGATCACCGCCGTACAGGCCGCGCCCGCGTTCTGGCAGATGCTGCTGATCCACGACCCGAACGCCGCGCGCGGGCTGCGCATCATCGTCGGAGCGGAGGCCGTGCCGGTCCGCCTCGCCTCGACCCTGGCCGACCAGGCCGCGGAAGTGGGCAACTGGTACGGCCCCACCGAGACGACGACCTGGTCGACCATGGCACCCGTCGAGCCGGGCGCCGCACCGGCCATCGGTGTGCCCATCGGCAACACCCAGGTGTACGTGCTCGATTCGACGCTGCGTCCCGTCCCGCGCGGTGTGCAGGGCGAGCTGTACATCGCCGGCGACGGCGTGGCCCGCGGATACCAGGGCCGCCCCGACCTCACCGCGGAACGCTTCGTGGCCTGCCCCTTCGGACCGGCCGGCAGCCGCATGTACCGCACCGGCGACCTGGTGCGATGGGACAGGGACGGGCGCCTGGAGTACCTCGCGCGCACGGACTTCCAGGTCAAGGTGCGCGGCTTCCGTATCGAACTCGGCGAGATCGAGCACGCTCTGGACAGCCACCCGGAGGTCGCGCAGGCCGCGGTCGTCGTGCGCGAGGTCCGGGACGTCCAGGACGGTGACAAACGCCTGATCGGCTACGTCGTCCCGGCGCGCACGGCCCACGCGGGACAGTCCGGTGCGCACGGCGACACCGGCGTACCCGTCGTCCTCGACGACGAACCGACGCGTCTGCTGCTGCGTGCACTCGTCCCGTACCTGCGCGCACGCCTGCCCGAATACATGGTGCCGCCGACGCTGCTGGCCCTGTCGAACCTCCCGCTGAACCCCAACGGGAAACTCGACCGCAAGGCGCTGCCCACCGAAGCGGCGGGTGCCGGCGCCACCGGGGCGCCGCGCAATGCCCACGAGGAACAACTGTGCGCCCTGTTCGCCGAGTTGCTCGACCGTGACGAGGTCGGCATCGACGACAGCTTCTTCTCCCTCGGCGGGCACTCCTTGCTGGCCACCCGGCTCAGCCGGCGCATCCGCACCCAGTTCGGCATCGAGATGCCGCTGCGGACCATCATCAAGTTCCCCACCGTGGCCGAGCTGGCCGCCCTGCTGCTCACCGGCACCATCCCGGAAGAGCTGGCCGACCCGTTCTCGATCGTGCTGCCACTGAACAGCGACCCCGGTACCGGCACCCGCCCCCTGTGGTTCTTCCACGGCGGCGGCGGCCTCGGCTGGGCCTACTTCAGCTTCGTCCACCACGTCAAGGACCGCCCGGCGTACGCCCTGCAGTCCCGTGGCTCCAACGGCACCGACCCGCTGGCCGGCTCCGTACAGGAAATGATCGAGGACTACGCCGACCAGATCCTGAAGATCCAGCCGGACGGGCCGTTCGACCTGATCGGCTGGTCCTACGGCGGCACCGTCGTCCAGGCCGTCGCCCACGAACTCGACCGGCGCGGCCACGAGATCCACCTCGTGGCCATCCTCGACTCCCAGCCCGGCGGACACGGATTCACCGAGATCCACACCGGCAAGACCCAGGCGGACTACCGAGGCGAACTCGAGCACTACTTCGGCCAGTACATCGGCACCGACAACCAGGAGCACTTCCTGGACGTCATGTCCAAGGTCCTGGCCAACAACATGACCTGCATGATGGCGTTCGAATCGCCGGTCTACCGGGGCGACGTCGTCTTCTTCAACGCGACACAGCAGAACGAGTCATACGCCCACCTGTGGAAGCCGTACGTCCAGGGAAAGTTCGAGGTGCACGACGTACGCGCCGTCCACCACGAGATGCACATGCCCGCACCCGTGGCTGAGGTCTTCGCGGTGGTCAACCAGAAGCTGCGTGATTGACGCGTGCCTGTGCCCAGGGGTGCGCGGGCGCCTACAAGAAGCCCACAGATCCGGTAGGCGCCCGCTCAAGGATCGAGCGGGGGACAGGGGCAGGGGTGTGTCATGAACCTGTTGCCTGTGGTTCATCCCCGCGCCTGTCAGCGCAGCAGATGGCCGCCCTGACAGGAAGCGATTCCCATGAGCCACCACCGAACCCCCCGCCGATTTCTGTGCCTCAGCGCACTGGCCGTGGCCTGCGTCCTCACGTCATCCAGCTGCAACGCAGGCCTCCTTGCAGACGACGTAAAGAAGGAGGACGGCGGGCCCATCCTGCTCGGCATGGCCGTCCCTCAATCCGGCAGTACGGCTGAGGTGGGACCGTACATGTCGAACGCGGCGCAGTTGGCCGTGGACGAGATCAACGCCAAGGGCGGAGTCCTCGGGCGCAAGCTGAAACTGCAGGTCGAGGACGAGGCGTGCGATCCGAAGACCGCGACGGCCGCCGCCAACAAGCTGGTTTCCGCCGGGGTCAAGGTGTCCGTGGGCGGCTACTGCTCGGGAGCGACGCTCCCCACATTGCCGATCTTCGACCGGCACCGGATCCCGATGATCATTCCTGCCGCGAACTCCAGCGAGCTCGTCGACCAGCAACTGAAACACGTGTTCCTGATCAACGGCACGGGCAGGCAGCAGTCCGCGGCGGCGCTGGAATGGCTGGACAAGGAGGGCGCCGAGAAGGTCGTGGTGCTGCACGACAACACCTCGTACTCCAAGGACATCGCGGTCCGTACCGAGGCCGGCCTCGACAAGACGGGCGGGCCCGAGGCGAGCGGTCTGCACACGATCACCCCCGGCGAGAGCGACTACGGCCCGGCCGTGACCAGCGTCCTCAAGGACAAGCCCGACTATGTCTTCTTCACGGGCTACTACCAGGAGGGCGGCCTGTTGATAAAGCAGCTCAGGCAGGCCGGATACACGGGGAAGTTCCTGGGCGCCGACGGTCTGGTGGACCCGAAGCTGGCGCAGATCGCCGGCGACGCCGAAGGTGTGCACGCCACCATGACCCAGACCCCGGACACCCTGCCGCAGGCGAAGGGCTGGATCGCCGCGTACAAGAAGAAGTTCAAGGCGGACCCGGGCCCGTACTCGACGCAGTCCTACGACGCCGTCCGGCTCGCCGCCGAGGCCATCGAGCAGGCCGGCAGCACCGACGGCGCGGCGATCGTGAAGGCGCTGGAGGCGGTGGACGGATTCCAGCTGTTCTCGGGGCCGTTGAAGTTCACACCCGAGCACACGCTGTCCAACGGCGGCTTCGTGATTCTGGTCAACAACGGCGGCCGGTTCGTCCTCAAGGACAACCTGCAGTGAGCCAGCTCGTCTGGAACGGCCTGTTCCTGGGGTCGTTCTACGCGCTGGTCGCGCTCGGCTACAGCATGGTCTACGGCGTCATCAGACTGCTCAACTTCGCGCACGGCGACCTCTACATGCTCGGCGCCTTCTCCGGCTTCGCCGTGCTCGGCGCACTCGGCCCGCTGGTGGGCAGCTCCACCGTGCTCGCGCTACTGGTGGTGCTGGTGTGTGCCATGGTGCTGACGGGCCTCGCCGGGGTGGCGCTGGAGCGGGTCGCCTACCGACCGCTGCGGACAGCGCCCCGGCTCTCCCTGCTGATCACAGCAGTGGGGGCATCGTTCGCCCTCGAATACGGGACGCGGATCGCCGTGGGCCCCAACCCCAAGGTCTACCAGGCACAGTTGAGCAGTACAGGCCTGGAGGTTGCGGGCGCAAGGATCAGCATGGCCCAGCTGATGCTCGTCGCCGTCGCAGTCGCCCTCATGGCAGGCCTTGACCGGCTCGTGCGACACAGCGGGCAGGGCCGCGCGATGCGGGCGGTCGCGCTGGATCCGCGCGCGAGCCGCCTCATGGGCATCGACGTCGACGCGGTGATCGCGCGGACCTTCTTCATCGGCTCGGCCCTCGCGGGCGCAGCCGGGGTGATGGCAGGCGCCTACTACGGGAAGATCGACTTCCTGATGGGCTTCCTCATCGGCCTCAAGGCCTTCACCGCCGCCGTCATCGGCGGGATCGGCAACATGCGCGGCACGATGCGCGGAGGTCTGCTGCTCGGCCTGCTCGAGTCGTTCGGCACGGACTGGCTCGGCGGCGAATGGCGGGACGTCTTCGCCTTCGCCTGCCTGATTCTCTTCCTCACTCTGCGCCCGACAGGGCTGCTCGGCGAGCGCGTTAAGGAGCGGGTTTGACGCCTCCCATCCCCGAAGGGAGGGGTTCTTACGGCTCGCGCCGTGAGACTTCCTGTTTCATCGCCGACTGCCCGCCCGGAGAGCTCCGTTGAGGTCTTACGTCAGCTCCGCAGGCTGTGACCGCCCGTCCGGCGGCCAGAAGGTTCTTCGCTGCGTTCACGTCCCGGTCGTGTGTCGTTCCGCAGTCACACGTCCAGGTGCGGACGTGCAGTGGCATCTTCCCTTGGAGAGTGCCGCAGGCGGAGCACAGTTTGGAGGAGGGGAACCAGCGGTCCACGACCACAAGATTCCGCCCGTACCAGGCACACTTGTACTCCAGCATTCTCCGCAGTTCCCGCCACGCGACATCGGATATGGCGCGGGCGAGACGGTGGTTCTTGACCATATTGCGCACGGCCAAGTCCTCGATCACGAGCGTTTGGTTCTCACGCGCGAGACGAGTGGTCAGTTTGTGCAGGCCGTCACGGCGGCGGTCGGCGATGCGTGCGTGGATCTCGGCGACCTTGCGCTGGGCCTTGGCCCGGTTGGTCCCGCCCCCCTTGGCCTTCTTCGCCAGGCGGCGCTGAGCCAGAGCGAGGCGGGCCCGGTCCTTGCGCTCATGGCGGGGATTGGCGATCTTCTCTCCGGTGGAGAGCGTCACCAAATGCTCCAGGCCTGCGTCAATGCCGATCTCCGCGCTGGTGGCGGGAAGCGGCACAACGGACGTGTCCTCGCACAGCAGGGATACGAACCAGCGACCGGACGCGTCCTGCGACACCGTCACTGTGGACGGCTTCGCCCCTTCGGGGAGAGGACGCGACCACCGGATGCACAGTGGCTCCGTCATCTTCGCCAGGGTCAGCCGACCGTCACGGAAGCGGAAGCCGCTAGTGGTGTATTCGGCGGACTTTCTGGATGTCTTCCGGCTCTTGAAGCGCGGGTACTTCGCCCGCTTGCCGAAGAAGTTGGTGAACGCCGCATGCAAGTGCCGCAGGCACTGCTGAAGCGGCACCGACGAGACCTCGTTCAGGTAGGCCAGTTGCTCGGTCTTCTTCCACACGGTCAGCATTGCCGAGGTCTGGTTGTAGCTGATCCGCTCCTGGCGCGTCCACGCCTCCGTGCGGGCATCCAGTGCCAGGTTGTAGACCTTCCGCACACATCCGAACGTGCGCGACAACTCGGCTGCCTGCGCATTCGTCGGATAGAAGCGGTACTTGAACGCCCGCTTCACATGAGGCGCCGTCATGGCTCACAAGCTATCGATCCCTCGAGTACCGATCAAAACTGCGGGTCACAGCACGCCGATCCACCCAGAGGGCGAAGCGTCGCCCATGCCCCGCTCCGCAGGAGCTTCGCTTCCTCCTCACCTAACGGTGGGGGTAGTCACGAAGGAGCCCCGATGAGTAATCCCTTACGACCACCCCGCGGTCCGCACGGAGCACCCGCGCCCGACAGCCGCGACCACACCGGCACTCCGCACGGAGCACCCCCACCGCCCCGGCCCGACAGCGCCACACCCGTCGAACCGTCCGGCGCACGGCGACCCACGCCGGCGGCTCGGCTCCTGGAAAGCCGTCACATCGGCTGGGCGGCACTGACCGCCGCCCTGGCCCTTCCGCTCGTCATCGCTACGCCCTACGCCCTCAACGTGATGACCGGCGCCGCCCTCTTCGTGATGCTGGCCGTCGGACTGAACATCGTGGTCGGCTACTGCGGGCTGCTCGACCTCGGGTACGCCGCCTTCTTCGCCGTCGGCGCCTACACCAGCGGCATCCTGGCCATCGAACTCGATATACCCCTGCTCGCCACTGTGCCCGCGGTCCTGGTGGTGACCGTGGTCGCCGGTCTCGTCATCGGGGCGCCGACGCTACGCCTGCGCAGCGACTACCTCGCCATCGTCACGCTCGGCTTCGGCGAGATCATCCGGATCACGGCCACCAACCTCGAGATCACCGGCGGGCCTTCGGGTATCTACGGCATCCCCGGCCTGTGGGGCGACGGCCCCACCGATCCGGCGCTGTTCTACTACATCACCGTCGGTGTCGTCGCGTTGGCGGTCCTGTTCGCCGCGCGCCTGGGACGCTCCCGGCTTGGCCGGGCTTGGCGGTTCGTACGCGAGGACGAGGACGCCGCCGCCGCGATGGGTATCCGTCCGCACAGGGTGAAGCTGGCCGCCTATGTCGCCGGCGCGGTCTGGGGCGGTCTCGCCGGTGTGCTCTTCGGCGCCCAGCTCTCGGCCGTCTCTCCCGCCAGCTTCACCTTCCTGTGGTCGGCTCTCGTGCTGATGGCCGTGGTGCTCGGCGGAATGGGCTCGACCCCGGGTGTCGTGGCCGGCGCCATCGCGATCAGCCTCGCGCCGGAGCTGCTGAGACAGGTGCAGGACTACCGGTTCTTCGTCTTCGGTGTCCTGCTGATCGTGGTGATGGTGCTGCGTCCGCAGGGGCTGTGGCCGCAGCGTACGCGTGAGTCGGCGCGCACGGCCGCGCGCAGCTCGGCGCGACCCACCGGGACGCCGGCGTCCGTCGCACGGGAGGAATCCGCATGAGCCTGCTCGAAGTCGAGGACCTGCGGCTCACCTTCGGCGGCGTCCGCGCCCTCGACGGCCTGAGCTTCACGGTGGGGCACGGTGAGATCGTCTCGCTGATCGGACCGAACGGCGCGGGCAAGACATCGGCGTTCAACTGTGTGACCGGGTTCTACCGGCCGGACAGCGGCACCGTCCGGTTCGACGCAGTCGATGTGACCGGCCGCAGTCCGGCCGCGATCGCCCAGCTCGGCGTGTCCCGCACGTTCCAGAACCCGCGCCTGTTCGGCGAGTTGTCCGTCCTCGACAACGTACGCGCCGGCACCCACCTGTGGCTGCGACAGCGCATGGTCGACGTCCTGCTGCACACACCGCGCTACCACCGCACCGAGCAGCGCGTCACCGACGAAGCCCACATGTGGCTGGACTTCGTCGGGCTGCGGGGCGACCGGGCCGGTCTCGTACGCCACCTGCCCTACGGAGAGCAACGGCGGGTGGAAATCGCCCGCGCCCTCGCACGCCGGCCCCGGCTGCTGTTCCTCGACGAGCCGGCGGCGGGCCTGAACCACGGCGAGAGGACCGAACTCGTCGACCTCATCCGGCGGATCAGCGCCCAGGGCACCGCGCTCGCCCTCATCGAACACGACATGGGACTGGTCATGGAGATCTCACAGCGCGTCGTCGTCCTCGACTTCGGCAGGAGGATCGCCGACGGCCCACCAGCGCAGGTGCGCAGCACCCCCCGCGTCATCGAGGCGTACCTGGGGCGCGACACCGACGACTCGGAACTCGCCGCCGCCCGGGGGGTGATCCGCGGTGACTGAGCGCCCGACCCTGCTGCAGGTGACCGGTCTCGAGGTGTATTACGGCGAGGTCCGGGCCCTGTCCGGGCTCGATCTGCGGGTGCGGGAGGGCGAGATCGTTGCGCTGCTCGGCAACAACGGCGCGGGCAAGACCACGGTCCTGTCCGCCCTGTCCGGTCTGGTCCGCCCGGCCGCGGGCCGGATCACCTACGAGGGCCGCGATGTGACCGACGCACCGCCGCCAGAGCGCGTGGCAGCCGGCCTGGTGCAAGTACCGGAGGGCAGGCGCATCTTCAGCACCCTCACCGTGCACGAGAACCTGCAGCTCGGTGGCTATCTGCAGCGGGACAACCGCGAGGTGGCCCGGCGTATCGCCGAGGTCTACGCGCTGCTGCCGCGGCTTGCCGAACGCCGCGAGCAGCAGGGCGGCACGCTGTCCGGGGGCGAGCAGCAGATGCTGGCCATCGGCCGCGCCCTGGTGACCCGCCCTCGGCTTCTGATGCTGGACGAGCCGTCGATGGGACTCGCACCCCTGCTGGTGACCGCGGTCCTCGAGGTCGTCGCCGACATCAACACCAAGCACGGCACGAGCGTGCTCTTGGTGGAGCAGAACACCAGGGCAGCCCTACGCTTCGCCGACCGTGCCTACGTGCTCGAGGACGGCCGCGTCGCGCTGACCGGCCCGGCCGGTGAACTGGCCGCCGACAAGAGGGTGACGGAGGCGTACCTGGGCACCGCCTGAGCAGACTGGGCGGATTTGCTGGTCATCGTCGGCGCACCACTGCGCTTGCTCATTACACGTCGACCAAGCCCACGAAGAACGCGACACCCAGCAACACGCTGAGAGCGACGCTCCCCGAGTCGGCCCCACCTGCCGCTAAAACGAATGGGAGCATCTGGTGATCCCTTCTAGCCCGTCATCAGCTTGTTAGCGCCATAGCCCAGTCCTGAATAACCAGCGTCCACCCCAAAGCTGTCCGCCCCGCAAGGCCGCTTCCCTTGGTCAGGAGCTTGGCGCCGCCGCCAATTCCCAAGGTGAACGCACTAACAACAACCCCTACACCAGCGATTTCCGAACCGGAAGCGCCGCCGGCCCAGGGGCCCTGATGTCGGCCGGGTGCCATGAGCCGCTGCTGGAGGGACGGTATGGGGCTGGAGGCGGTTGAACTCGCCGGTCCTGTCGGGCTTTCTGGATCGCGGCGTCGGCCGCTCTAGCATGCGGAAAGTGACACGTACACCAGCAAAAGGCATGCAACGGCGAGGTTTCCTGACGGCGGGGGCGGCGAGTGTCGCCGCGTTGAGCGGGATCCGCGCGACGCAGGCTACGGCCGCCGCTCCCGAGGAGTCACCGACTGCTGCCGGCGACGCGCCTCCCCTGACGCGAAACCGTCTGGAGGGGCCGTACTACCTCGATTACGACCTCAACCGGATCGACATCACCGAAGGGCGCCGGGGCGTGCCGTTGGACCTGCGGATCCAGGTGCTCGCGGCGGGCAGCGGACGACCCCTGCCCGACGTCGCCGTCGACGTGTGGCAGTGCGACGCCCTCGGTCTGTACTCCGGCTACGAACGGACCACGCTCGAAATCAACGCGCGCGACAAAGCGCCGTCCGGCGCGGCGGGGCAACTCCCGTCGGGCCGGCACCTGCCT
The DNA here is from genome assembly GCF_011044995.1 of Streptomyces mesophilus. Classification (GTDB taxonomy): domain Bacteria; phylum Actinomycetota; class Actinomycetes; order Streptomycetales; family Streptomycetaceae; genus Streptomyces; species Streptomyces mesophilus. Next base: position 183,247 of record NZ_JAAKZW010000003.1, read on the forward strand.
CCCGACAGCCGGACCACCTACCTGCGCGGTTTCCAGATGACGGACGGGGACGGGCGGGTGCGCTTTCGCACCATCGTGCCGGGCTGGTACACGGGGCGGGCGGTCCACGTGCACCTCAAGGTGCACCACCAGGGAGTGCTGCTCGACGGCGCCTACGCGGATGGCACCACCATGCACACCGGCCAGCTCTACTTCCCCGAAGACCTGCTCGCCGACCTCCGACCGGTCGCCCCCTACAGCAGCAACCCCTACCGGCGCACCCCCAACAGCGAGGACCGCTTCTACACGGGGACCTCGATGGCCGACGGCATGGTCGAGGCGACGTGGGACCGGCGCGAGGTGGCAAGGGGTGTGGACGGCGCCCTCACCCTCGTCGTCGATCCGGCGGCCGAGCACGTGGGACACGTCGGCAGCCGGTCGTCGGGTTGAGCGCCGATGACGGGTGCTCGCCGCTCGGTGCGAGCAGCGAGCACCCGTCATCGCCCCCGGTGTCCTGTGTCAGGGCGTGCGGACGGGGATACGGGCCACCGCCACACCGACGTTGTCGACCTGATCGGTGTCCACGTCCTCGGGGTGGCCGGGGGCGACGAGCGTGGTGCCGGTCGACATGCCCTTGGGCGCTCCCGGCTGGGCGACGAGCGGAAGGGTGAACGTGTCGTCCTCCTCCACGTCCACGTCATCCAGCGTGCACCGTACGACCTGGGGGATGCCCGGTGTGCGGTCGTCCAGCGCAAGGGTGCACTCGTCCGGCAGCCCGGCTTCGGTGTCGATCTTCACCAGGAGCGGGGTCGTCACGACGACGACCGCACCCCGCCTGGTCTCGTTCGGTCCGGTGTTGCCGTAACTCAGCTCGAGCTCACCGGTGTTGTCCTTCGCGATCACCGCATCGGCCTGGGCGACCCACAGGCCCACCTTGTTGCCCTTGGGCAGCGGGGGAGTGGGGCGGGTCAGGTTCAGCCGTGCAAGGACCCAGTTGTTGTTGGTGTCGACCTCCACGTCCTTGGAGCCGGGCGCCGGCATCACGCTCGACCGGCCGCGCACCGTGCCCGTGAGCCGGGCCCGGTCGGTGACGACCACCGGGATCGCTACCGTGCGGTCCTTGCCCTTGGCCAGTCCTGCGCCCAGCCGGCAGGTCACGATCTCGGGCATGACCGGGTCCTGGTTCTGGTACGCGATCCGGCACCCGCCCGGCAGGGGGCGCTTGCGGTCGACGTTCGTGTAGGGCGGGGTCGCGTAGGACACCAGCGCCACTCCTGTGGTGGCACGCTTCGCCGCGTTCGACACGGTCAGCCGCTGCACACCGCGCTGACCGGGCGACAGCTGCACCGGCGCGTCCGCGATGGCCAGATCCACGTCGGCGCCGGCCGGCCGCGGCGCGGGGGTGGCGGTGGCCGCGCCCGCCAGAAGGCAGGTCAGCGCGGTGCCGATCGGCAGCACCGCGCGGGCCGTTACGGCCAGGGCGGGACGTCGGGGGGAGATGAACGGCATGACAGCTCCAGGGGGCGGGGGAAGGCGGGTACTGTGATTCGTGAATTGCCCCGTTTTGTACGCGTCACCATGAGTGCGGGAGAAACCATCCGAATGGCGGTGCGGTGAGCCAGACCGAATCCGGCATCACCGGCGCCCGTGCGGCCGTCGTCGGCGGCAGCATCGCCGGGTGCGCCGCGGCACTCGCCCTGCACCGCGCGGGAGCGCAGCGGATCACGGTCTACGAGCAGGCGCACGAGGACCTCGCCCGACGCGGCGTAGGCGTCGGAGTGCACAACAAGCGCCACACGGAACTGCGCACCGCCGGCTACCTGGGCACCAGCACCCCATGGCTGCAACTCTCGCGGCGCACGTGGTTCGTGCGCGACGCGACGTGCCCTGACCCGATGGGCCGATCCGTCGCCACCGACGCCTTCCCCTTCCGCATGTACCACTGGGGCCGGCTGTGGCGGGAGCTTCGCGAACAGGTCCCCGACACGGTGACGTTCCGCACCGGCGCCCGCATCACCGGAGTGCACGCACAGGAGCGGGAAGCGGTGCTGCACACCAAGACCTCCAGCCACGCCTTCGATCTGGTCGTCGGCGCCGACGGACACCGCTCCGTGGTGCGCGCCGCAGCCTTCCCCCGCACGCAGCTCCTGTCCGCGGGCTACCTGGCCTGGCGCGGCGTGCTTCGGGCCGACCGGATGCCCCGGGCACGTCGCTGGCCGGCCGACACGTGCGCCTACGTCGTCTTCCGCGAAGGCCACCTGTTCGCCTGCCGCGTCCCGGGCCCGCCCGGCAGCGACGGCCCGCAGATCAACTGGGTTCTCTACAGCGCCAATCAGTCGGCCGGGACCGGTCATGCGCCCGGCGAAGTACTCGCCGAACGCGGCGCGTGCCAGGAAGCGGCTGAGGAGACTGCGGACGCGCTGCTGCCGCCGTTCTGGGCCGAACTGGTGCACCTCACCGAACCGAGGGACTTCCTTGTGCAGCCGATCGGCGACCTGCTCACACCCTCTTACGTCCAGGGACGCCTCGTACTGATCGGGGACGCCGCGGCGTGCGCCCGCCCGCATGTCGCAGCCGGCGCGGTCAAAGCACTGCAAGACGCGGCCGTACTGGAGCGTGCGCTCGGCGCCGCGGGCAACCGCCCCTGGCACGAGGCGCTCCAGCACTACAACACCGCCCGAACCGGCAACGGCAACGCGGTGATCGCCCTGGGGCGGCGCTTCGGCGAAACCCTGGTGACCGAGGCACCCGACTGGGCAAGCCACCCGGGGCCGTCACCCGCGGCCTGCTGGCAACAGTGCGATCCGGCAGGAGAGTTCGGCGGGCTGCGGCTGCCTGCTTGAGTACGGCGACACCACCCGTATGGATCTTCTCTCAGCGCGGTACTTCCAGGTCGTCACCCGGCACCACGGTGGGGCGGAAGGCGCACGACTCGATCGCCTTGCCGCACGTGCGAGGGCACGAACTCGCCAGTGTGATCGAGACGGTCGGCGCCGAGATCGTCAACTGACGCCGGGAGACCGGGCGACTGCGCCCTTCGCGTGCGCGTGCGGGCGCTGTGACACCAGCGTGGCGGGACAGCAACAGGTGTGCGGAGAGCTGTCTGTGACTGCAAGGGTTGGTCGTTGTCGACGAAGGGCGATGGAGGCAGCTGGTCACGGATAATGCCGGCATGGACCAGGGGTGGGCTGCGGTCGCGGGTGCTGGTGTGGGTGTGGTGGGGGCCGTGG